>CAKTFW010000008.1 GCA_934561175.1 uncultured Oscillospiraceae bacterium | reverse complement strand
AATCATGCTTTTCCGCCGTGATACCGGTCAGTGGCTGGAACCAGTGGGTATAATGGGTTGCTCCCTTCTCCACAGCCCAATCCTTCATCGCATTTGCCACGCAATCTGCAGTCGCCATGGAAATTTGTCCGCCATTCTCCATTACATTCTGCACTTCAGCGAATACCTTCTTTGGCAGACGCTCCCGCATAACGGAGATGCTGAACACATTGGAGCCAAAAATCTCGGAAATGTTCATATCGAATCAATCCTTTCCACTGCAATTCGTATGAGGCAACTTCCGCTGATAAGACACAACGGTATCCACATTTGATTCGCGGACACCGTTGTCAAAATTCCCTATAGTGACTGCCTCATACAGCCATTTTACATGGATAAGGATACTGTACTTTTTCCCAAAATGCAACCCATTTTACAGAGAAATGCAAAATGATTTCCAGTTTTTTTCTATACATTTTGACGGGCTTCAATCCAGCGCCAGCCCCAGATACCCCTGCTCCGGCAGCACATTGCGCAGCGGCCGCAGCATTCCATAGGCACAACCCGCGCCCGGCCAGGCCGCCCGGCACTGCACTGCGCCAAATTGCGCAAGCAACGCAGCCGCCGCCTTTGCCCGCAACTGCGGTGCAATCAGGAGCTCCGGGACAAGCAGTTTCCCCGCGTCCTTGTAAATCACAGCACAGCCGCACACGCCCTCCAACTCAAGCGCCGCCAGAAAGCCGCCGCTCTGCACCGCAGTCTCTGCCTGCAGCTGCAAAAAGACAGGTTCAAAGTCCAGATATGCCAACTCCTGCAGCCTTTGCGCGCGCAGTGCGCCATAGTCCGCTGCAGATACCGGATGCACCCGGCATACCGGCTGTACCGCAGATTTCAAAAACACCTGCTCTGTCCGCATTCCCCAGGGGCGATATCCCCGCGCACCATAAAACGCCTGCAAAGGCGCCGATGCCGGCAGCAGCACAATTCCCGCAGCTGTCTCCTGCTCTGCCAGAAGTGCCGCCTGTTCCATCAGCGCCGTTGCAAAGCCAGCGCCCCGGAATATCGGATCCGTCGCCACTGCATACAGATACCACACCAGCTCTCCGCCAATGCTGGCGCGAAACACCGTCGCCATACTTGTAAGCTGCCCTTGCTCCCGCAAGATAAGCACCCGGTTCTCTGTGAAACAGATCTGAAAAAATTCATCAATATAATCGGACGGATCCCCAAAGGCAGTTTGCCACAGTGTCCGGATTCCCGGCAGATCTGTCTGCGCCGCCCAGCAAAACTCAGCCACGGGTCCCCTCCCAAGTCGCTACATGTTTTTCCACCATGCAGTCTGGGACATAGGACTCTTTTGCCTTGCGCAGCCCCGGCAGTCCCATATCATCTTCCCGATTCAGATACCGTACCGCCGGATATTGGCTGCGTACCCAGCGTGCAAACTCCCGGTTGACAATGGCATAGCTTCCCTGAATTTCACCGTCAGCCTTTTCAAAATGGACATCATAGGTATCCTCCGTCATGCGCCGCCCCAGCGTAAAGGCCAGTGGGCCATCTTCTGTGACAATCATCAGCCCCTCCAACCCCAACGCCGTAAAATTATCCAGCGCAGACGCAATCACCGCATCCTCTCCAATTGGTGAATCCGCTTTTTCCTTCTGTTGCTGCCAGTGCCGCTCGATCTCGCGGCAAGCCGGTAAATTCTCCGGTGTTAAAATTTCCACCCGCCAGGTCGGATAGTGATCACAAAACCGGTTGATGTGGTTTCGCTTGGCCTGCAGCTTTCTCCCTTTTAAATCCGCCAGGCGATCAACTTTATACAGGTAATCAAACCCCTCCCGATCCGCTTCATAGGTAAACATGCCGGGAAACCAGGCAGTTAAATTCTGCGTCTGTTCCGGTGTCACGCCAATCAGCCACAACGGCTCGCCTTGTGCAGCCGCATCGTCCAGCAGTGCCGCAATGCAAGCGCGGACATCCCCTGGTCCCGCAGGATACAGGTAGTATTTTGCCTTTTGGGTGGCATAGCGAATCAAAACGCAGTTATGCAGCCGCGCAATCTGTTGATGATAAACTGATTTCCAGACAAATAAATTGACAAAATTATTCTCACAGCCACGATTACCAGCGGCATAAAACAGCGGTTCTGCCCATGCCCGATCCGCAAGCGTCGGCGTTTGAAATGCAATCATACTCGATTGAACTCCCATACTTTGAAATATGAATTTTTATTTTATCGTAATCACGAAACAATGTCAAATTCCGTCACGGCTTAGTCTGTGCCGGAAGGACCGTTTCATGCGTAGGCGCACTACCTTGCTAACACAGGAAAGTCTGATTAGGATGTGTAATGCGCATAATCCGTGTCCGGTATGGCGCGCTGCATGGCAGTGCAAGCACGCGGTCAATCACAGAATAATCATCCCAAAAGTGCATTGGGAACACATATTGTGCTTCCGCCGTACGCAAAAACGCATCAAATCCCAGCGCAAAGTTCTCCTGCAGCCGTGGATCCAGCGGCAAGAAGGCAGCGTCAAAGTGCATCCCGCGAAGCTTTTCCAACTGAATCCAGAATCGTTCCCGCATCGCCCGCGTCTCCTCCGGTGTGTCGTCCGGCCAACTCCACCAGTTCAGATCTCCCGCATGATAGATACGCTTTCCATCTGCCTCTACCACAAACGCCACACCCGCATCGGTAGACTTAAGTGTATGAATCACTGCATCCGGCAGCATATAGGTTCGGTTCTGCGCCAGGCGTAAAATCGACGGCAGCTCCGGAATCCGGCGGATCTGCCGGGCCAGCAGGAATTGTTTTGCCTGGGGAAATCGTGTGAAAATCTCCGGATTATAATGATCCGGATGGCTGTGACTGACGCAGAGATACAGTGGCTTGTCCTGGTCAAACTCCGGCAATTCGCCGGTCTCATAGTCAAACACCCACACGGTACTTTCCAATTCCACCAAGAATCCGCTGTGATGCAGATAAGTAATTTTCATCTGTCCGCCTCCTATATGCCCAGTCTAGCAGGATCTCGCCATACCTGCAAGCAGAAAAATCCCCCGACCATCCGGTCGGAGGATTTTTCACATGATGAATCAAGAATGGAGGATTCTGTAAACAGTGGAATCACTGCTTCAGCCCATCAGCTTTGCGCGAATCGCTGCGACGCGCTCTGCATATTCTTCCTCGGTCAACACCGTAGCCGGTGCATCGTCGCGGAAGTACTTGCCCCAGTCGGGTCCGTTCTCATACTTGGGCGTGACATGAACATGCAAATGCTGCAGCAGATCGCCGAAAGTTGCATAATTGATCTTATCTGGATGGAATACATCCCAGACAGCTTTCGCCACAGCGGAAACCGCGGCAATGAAATCCGCCTGCTCCTGTGGTTCCAGCTGAAACCACTCCGTCTTGTGCCCCTGATAGGCCACAATGCACTTACCCTTGTGGGTCTGATCCCGGAACAGATAGACATCTGCATTCCGATAGGCACAAATCGGAATCATTTTCTTCAGAAGGTCCTCATTTTTCTCACAGTATTGACAACCCATGGGTAAAACCTTCTTTCCAGATTGTTTAGATAAATCCAGTCATGTGCGGAATCGTCTCCGACAGGGCCGGGATGAATGTTACCAGCATCAGGACAATGATAATCGCCGCAAAGTATGGCAGCAACATCTTAAAGATTTTTTCAATCGTGGTTCCGCCAATTTTACAGCCTGTAAACAGAACCGTACCGACAGGCGGCGTGATCGCGCCGATGCACAAGTTGTAGCACAGCATAATACCAAAGTGCAGCTCGCTCATACCGTAAATGCCGCAGCAAATCGGCATGAAGATCGGAGTAAAGATCAGGATTGCCGGGGTAGCATCCATGAAAGTACCGACAAAGAGCAGAATCACATTGATGAGCAGCAGTGTCGCAACCTTGCTGTTGGTCAGGCCCAACATCGCATTGGAAACGATCGTCGGAATCTTCGTAAACGCCATAACCCAGGACATAATCGAAGAAACCGCAATCAGGAATACGATGATCGCCGTGGTTCTGGCAGACTGCAGCAGAATGCCGGGCAAATCCTTCAGCTTCAGTGTACGGTAGGCGAAACCCAGAAGCAGGCTGTACGCAACCGCAATGCCGCTGGCTTCCGTCGCGGTGAATACACCGCTGAGGATGCCGCCAATTACGATGACGATCAGGAACAGACTGGGAATTGCATTGAGGAAATATTTTCCCTTCATCGCCCAGCTGACATGCTCCGGGTTGATATAACCGCGCTTCTTTGCCATATAGGCAGCGACGATCATAACGCTGAGGCCCCACAGGATACCGGGAATATAACCGGCCATGAACAGGCCTGCAACAGAAACCGTGGAAGCAACCGTTGTAAAGACGATCAATGCGTTACTCGGCGGGATCAGCATACCGGTCGGAGCCGAACAGATATTAACTGCTGCGCTGTACTCGACGCTGTAGCCGCGCTCTTTTTCAACCGGGGACAGCGTGCCGCCCATGGCCGCTGCCGCCGCGTTGCCGGAACCGGAAATCGCGCCGAAGAACATATTCGCAACAACATTTGCCTGCGCCAGTGCGCCGGGCAGCCGACCGCACATCGCTTCCGCAAACCGAATAATTCGTATTGCGATACCGCCATTGTTCATAATATTGCCCGCCAACACGAAGAAGGGGATCGCCAGCAGGGGGAACGAAGCCAAGCCGGTGAACATCTTCTGCGCAGAGGTAAGGGTCGCGGTGTCAAAGGGAAGAATCAGCAGCATGGCCAGGCCGGAGCCGGCGCCCAGCGCCGTTGCAATCGGTGCGCCGAGAACCAACAGGCCAACGACTGATACGACCATGACAATTGCCGCAAGCAGAGCAGTGTCCATAACTCAATATTCTCCTTTCACAAAAGCTTACTGAGCTTTGGACTCCAGGTCTGCACTCGGCGCCTTCTTGCCGATCAGTTCCTGAATCAACCGCATCTCAATGTAGACGAAATAGAACGCCATGCAAACTCCCGAAATCGGAATCGACATATAGAACACACCCATCGGCATATGCAGCGCCGGATCAATCTGAACCATGGCGGACATGGCCAGATGATAACCGCCGTAGACCATGATGACGATGCCCAGAAATGCCGTAAAGCATTCTGTAATCATCTGAATCACGATCTGCACTTTGCGCGGGAAACGATCCCGCACAAACTGCATATTCATGTGGTCGCTCTGACCAAAGACATAAGCGCCGCAGAGCATACCCAAGCATACGAATCCGTAAGTAACCGCGGTCTCACTCCAAGAGCTCGGCATCCGCAGGATATAACGGCTGAATACCTGCCAGACAACCAGGATGGAAGTACCGCCCAGGAGAATGATGGACACCCATTTCAGGATTGTGTCAATCACTTTTTTAATCAGTTCCATGCTAAACCCTCAATTTACAGTAGGTGAAAACACCTGGATTAGGCTGCCTCCATGATGGCATCATAGATCTTCTTAGTGCCTTCGCTGCGGTTTGCGATCTCCTGCTGGAAGTCAGCAAAGTTGGCTGCAAAAGCATCTCTGTCAACATCTTCGACCCAGGTGATATCCTTGTCTTTTGCCATCTCAAATGCGGAATCGATTGCAGCATCCCACTCTTCAAATTCCTTGGCAGCTGCGTCCTTCATCAGATCCCAGAAGATCGCCTGATCCTCTTCGGACATTGCCTCAACCGTAGCGGTTGCAACAACGATGAAGTTGGTGTCATACATATGCTGCGTGTAAGAGAAGACCGGGCAAACCTCGTAGTACTTCTTGGAAACATAGTCGAACGGGTTGGTCTCAGCACCGTCGACAACGCCCTGCTGCATTGCGGAGTACTGCTCAGAAGCGGACATCGGGACACCGGTAGCGCCCATCAGGGACAGCATGGTGACCATGGTATCAGACTGCATGCAGCGGAACTTCATGCCCTTCAGATCATCGGGAGTGCGGACTTCCTTCTTGCAGAAGATGTTACGGGAACCGGTAGCCAGAGGCGTTGCAACCACGAAGCCGTTATCAGCAGTGGACTGGAACAGATCATCCAAGATATCGCTGGTATAGATCTTCTTGATGTGATCATCGCTCTTGAACAGGTACGGGGTGGACAGGATTGCGAAGTCGGGGTTGTAGCTCTCCATGATGGTCGCGTTGGTGAGGCACATATCAACTGCGCCATTCTGGGTCAATTCCAGAGAAGCCTTCTGGTCGCCCAGCTGGCCATCCGGATAAATGGTCATGGTGTAACGGCCATTGGTGCGGCTCTCCAGCTCGGAAGCAATGTACTCCAGAACCTTGTGATGCGGATAATCCGTGGACTGGTTGCTGGCAACCTGCAGGTCCTTAATCAGCGCATCTTTGCCGCTGTTATCGGTATTGGTGTTGGTATCTGTTGCGGTGTTATTGTCGTTGGTAGCATTGTTGTCATTGGTATTGGCATTGTTGTCGCCGCAGCCTGCAAAAGTAGCAACCATTGCAAACAACATGCACAGGACCAGAACTGCAGATACAATCTTCTTCATTTTCATAGTTTTCTTTCCTTTCTGTCTCCCATGTTTATTTCAAAAGGGCTTCTTCAATATGCCAGAAGCCGCCATTGAACAACGACGAATCGCTGCAGTAGCACTTGCCGTAATCAAGCTCGGCAATGCGGTCCATGTCTTCCTGCGTCAACTCAAAATCGAACACCTGGAAATTGCTCTCAATCCGGCTGGGCTTCGAGGACTTCGGAATAACACAGTTGCCACGCTGCAGATTCCAGCGGAGGACAACCTGCCCTACCTCTTTCCCATGCGCCGCTGCAATATCCATCAGAACCGGGTCTTTCAGAACATCGCCCTTTGCAAAAGGTACGCTGGCAGACATCACAATATTGTGTTCCTGGCAATAGGCGTAATCTTCAGCCTTCTGGTTCCACGGAGAGATCTCCATCTCATCCATGCAGGGATCCACACCGAATTTCTCCTTCAGATCAACCAGATGCTCTTTCTTGAAGTTCGAGACGCCGATTCCTTTGAAGTACCCTTTTTCCTTGTAGTCCAGCAGTGCCTCCCATGCACGGTAGCGCGCATCCTTGTCCCGGCCCGGCCAGTGGAGCAGGTAGTTGTCGATGTAGTCACAGTTCAGCGCCTTCATGCTGTATTCGACTGCCTTCTTCGGGTCGTTAAAGCTGGTCGGCCAGATCTTGCTGACAACAAACAACTCGGAACGATCCACACCGCTATTCCGGATGCCTTGGCCGACATACTGTTCATTCTCGTACATATTCGCAGTATCAAGATGACGATAGCCAACCGAAATCGCAGCTTCGACAGCTTTCACACATTCCTCTTCCGCCGCCTTGAAGCATCCAAGCCCGAGCATCGGAATCTTGCGGCCGTCGTTCATTTCCTTGTACATCATTTCGGTTCATCCCTCCGTTCAAGTTTTCACCGTTGGGGCGTACCCCATTGATGCAATTATTATATCAAGCCGCGCACGATGCACCAATTTTGGAACACTCTGGTTTCTCATCATCCATTTTGCTTTTTCAAAGCCTTTCCGCTCTTCGATTTTGGCATTTTTGCACAATCCAATATTCAGTTTTCATTGTTTCTTCGTCGTTTTGTCACTTCCCGTCCATTGTCACTTTCTTCATCTTACTGCAATATTTACAAATTTTCGTTAACAAAACTAGCTTACTTGCATGATTCCATGTTGTTTTCCACGCTTATTTTCCGTGATATTGTCCAAAACATTGTTAAATTTTTATCTAAAACATTAAATTTTTTAATTTTTTATTTCATTCGCATTCTTGACCGCCAAGTACATGGTCCCGTGCATCCGCTCCACATCCCGGAAGATCGCATCCTTCGCTTCTATCGGCAAATGGCGCTTGAGGGCTTCATAAATACAGAAGTGATAGTCCAGCTCGTCAGAAATTCCATTTCTGTGGCACATCTCCTGATAGTCCAGCAGCGTCGTCTGGAACCGATAACGCTGCAGGAATCCCTCAATATACTTATACGCTCCCTCCAGAATACGGTTTTTCGCAGCGCGAAGTACCAGATCGTGAAAGGCTTTGTCGCAATGCACAAACCGCATCTGATCCGCTGTTTGGTCAATCTCCCGAAATTCCTCCAGCAGGTGCCGCATCTGGCGCAGCTCCTCCTCGGTAATTCTACGGGCTGCTAGATAGGCCGCCTCGGTCTCCAGGGATATCCGTGTTTCATAGAGCAGAGAGCATTCTTCCATCGTCATGCGTTTCACACTCAGCTTATTTCCGTTTCGCTTTTCCAGCATTCCCTGTTCAAGCAAATCGTTCATTGCAATGTTAATCGGTGTTCTGGACACCCCAAGCCCTTCCGCCAAATGCGATACATTGATATAATCATTGACCGTCAGCCGTCCTTCAATAATCTCGCGGTATACTCCATCGCCAATCAGACGGCTGAGAACCGCAAAGGGATTCCGTTTCATTCCCTCTTCCACAAAGCTGCGCAGCTCTTCACTGATTGTATAGGCCATTGTCTCTTCTCCTGATCTCAGCGGGCAGCATGCGGTTTCGGCGGCTCGGCTACTTCTATCACCAGGCCGCTGCCCGGAAGCTTCAAATAGCAGCAGCGCCGGTAGCCACGGTCGTCGTTTGTTTCAGACTCAAACAAAATTTTCGCATCCTGCTCCAACAAACGCGCACGGTACTCTGTAAAGCGATCTGGTGTATAATATGCCACATGGTGGATGCCGCCGCCCGTTCTCTGGACAAAGGTATAATGTTCAAAATTGGTTCCGGACACCGGCTGCAGCAGCTCCAGGTGGCGGCCGTCAAGCCATTCAATCATGCAAATCCGGATCACAATTTCCTCCTCCACAATCTTTCCATCTGTCCAAACGGTATCCGGCTTAAAATCATAAACAAAATCCAGTCCCGGCAATTCTCCATAGAGATTCCGCAGTTCCTGCCGCGCTTTTTCCATGTCCTTCACCACAACGCCAATGTGGTGCCTTCTCATGTTCTCCAGTTTCTCCACATTCGTCACCCGCTTTCACAAATTTGCATAAAAAATTCGCTAATTATACGGGATAATTATATCAGGGAAGCTCTTTCTTTGTCAATTTCCATCCACGCATTTTCTACACCGCAGGATCCTGCCACCCACCTGAAAAAACTGGAATGGAAGTTGGCACATAAAACGCCAATGCAGACAAATAATAACCCTACATACAAAGCATGTCATGGAGGATGTTAGGAATGAAAGCTACTGGCATTGTACGCCGCATTGACGATCTGGGTCGTGTGGTCATCCCGAAGGAAATCCGACGGACGCTGCGAATCCGCGAGGGCGACCCGTTGGAGATCTATACAGAAAAAGACGGTGAGGTCATCTTCAAAAAATATTCCCCAATGGGTGATTTAACCGACCTGGCCGTACAGATCTGCGAGGCAATCTACAAAAACACCGGTCACATCGCCGCTGTTGCCGATCGAGACACCATTATCGCAGCCGCGGGGCTGCCCCGTCGGGAGTTGATCGACAAACACAACGCTCACGATCTGGAGCAGATCATGGAGCAGCGCAGTATTTATCGTCATACTCCCGGCGAAACAAAGCTGCGCGTCACCGACAGTACAGACAAGTACTACATTGGTGTCGCAGCACCGATCATCTCGGAGGGAGATCTGATGGGCTGCACCATGATTCTCTCCGACAGCGACTCCAAGCTCTTTGGAGAAACCGAGCAAAAGCTGGCGCAAACAGTGTCCGGTTTCCTCGGCCGTCAAATGGAATCCTAAAAAAGCAGGCAGAGCTTACTGCTCTGCCTGCTTTTTTTATTCTGATTTAAGTACTTAACACAACTTGTTCCGCCCAGCGTCCGCTCCGGTACCGCCAGATAAACACAATTGCACGAACCAGCCAGTCTGTAAACCAGCCCAGCCAAATCCCCAGCAGGCCAAATCCCAGATACCGGCAGAGCACCCAACTCATACAGACGCGGAAACTCCACATCGTCAGGGACGAAACCAACGCGCAGAATTTGACATCACCCGCTGCACGCAAACCATTCGGCAAGGTAAACGACGGAACCCAAATCACAATTTTCACAAAGAAAATGATGATATTAAGCCGCCACATCATAGCAGCTGCCTCAGCCGACATTTTCGCCAAAATCGTCACCGGCTGCGTAACTGCAATAAAAAGAATCAGTGAGCCAACCATCAGCAGCTCCGAAATCATCATCAGCCGCTTTGTATAGTATCTGGCCTCATCTACGCGTCCCGCTCCCATACACTGGCCGACAACCGTAATCATACCAAGGCCAATCGCCTGAGACGGCATACTGGTCGCACCCTCCAGTGTGGAGATAATTGCCTGCGCCGAGATTGCAGTCGTTGACAGGGTCGCAACCGTCGACTGCATAATAACTTTGCCGAATTGAAACAATCCGTTTTCAAAGCCAGCCGGTACGCCAATCCGCAAAATCATTCGAATCATGCGACGATCCGGCCGAATCTGCAGCAAACGATTCAAGACAATGCACTGATTGGGACGGCGTGCCTGCCACAGCATCATCACTGCCGAAGCCACACGCGATGCCAGTGTTGCAATTGCAGCGCCAACCGCACCCATACCAAAGCCAAAAATCAAAATCGAATTTCCTGCAATATTGAGTAAATTGGACAACAGCGACACCAGCATCGGCGTGCGCGAGTCTCCCTCTGCCCGGCAGAGCGCCGCACCGACATCAAAAACGCCGAGGAACGGATAACTCATTGCTGTGAACAGGAAATATCCCAGCGCGTTCTGCATAATGGCTGGCTCAACACTGCCAAAGGCCAGCTGCAGGATCTGCCGGCGCAGGATCAGGCAGGAAGCGCAGGCCAGCAGCGAACCGCAAAGTACCACCAACAGCAGCTGGCGCGCAGCATGATTGGCCATCTTCTCATCCCGCCGCCCAAGATACTGCGAGCAGACAATGGTTCCGCCGGTCGCCAGTGCTGTGAGCAGATAAATCATCAGCAAGTTGATAGAGTCCACCAGGGAAACAGCGGACACCGCGGCTTCTCCTACATTGGAGACCATCATTGTATCAACCATGCCCATCAAAGCAGTCAGCAGCTGCTCCACAATCAGTGGAATCAGCAACCGCTTGAGATCCTGCCCGGAAAACATTCGTTCTGAAAGACCCGGAGTCTTACCGCTGTGCATCCAGATCCACCGCCACCTGCATGGCCAGCTCCATCATACGGTGGAAGCCGGTCTCACGCTCCTCTGCAGACAATTTTGCGCCGGTATTGAGATCATCCGAAATTGTACAGATTGCAAGCGCCTGTTTCTGCAGACGGGCCGCCGTCAAATACAGGCCAGCCGCCTCCATCTCCACCGCCAGCACTCCCATCTGCTTCCAGCGATCCATAACATCGGGCCTTGCGTCATAGAATTCGTCCTGTGACAAAACATTGCCAATCTTCAGTTGCATTCCCAGCTTCTCCGCCGCATCTGCGGTTGTCTTCAACACCTTCCAGGTCGCAATCGGCGCATAAGTCCCCGGCAGTTCAAACTGGGCTGCAAAATTGGAGCTGGTACAGGTTCCCATTGCTACCACCAGATCCCGCAGCTGTACCTCAACTGCATAGGCGCCGGCAGAGCCAATGCGAATGATCGTATCCACATCATACTCGGTATAAAGCTCATAGCTGTAGATGCCAATTGACGGAATGCCCATACCGGACGCCATCACCGTAACCGGTGTGCCCCGGTAAGTACCGGTGTACCCCTGTACACCCCGGATATTATTCACCAACACCGCATTCTCCAAATAATGCTCCGCAATATACTTCGAACGGAGCGGATCTCCCGGCATCAGCACTGTTTTTGCAATCTCTCCCGCTTTCGCTGCAATATGATTCGACATTTTCAGTTACCTCCCGCTTCCTTGACCGCGCCAACTACGCGGCTTGTTCCCAGCCGCGATGCACCCGCCCGCAGCATTTCTTCCGCATCCGAAAAGCCTGTAATTCCACCGGATGCTTTTACCTGTACCCCCGACCCCACATGAGCCGCCAGCAGCGCCACATCGGCCACCGTTGCACCACCGCCGCCAAAGCCTGTGGATGTCTTAATAAAGGCGGCACCTGCCGCTGTGACAGTCCGGCAAAGCGTCACTTTTTCTGCTTCCGTCAGCAGACAGGTTTCAATAATCACCTTAAGCGGCCGCCCTTCGCAGGCCTCCCGCACTGCACGGATCTCTGCTTCAACCGCATCAAACAGCCCATCTTTTACCCAGCCCAGGTTGATGACCATGTCAATTTCGGCCGCACCATTCCGCACAGCGTCCGCTGCTTCAAAGCATTTACACCGTGTGGTATTGTAACCGTTCGGGAATCCGATGACCGTGCAAACCGGCAATTTTCCCTGCAAATATTCCACAGCCTGTGCCACATAGGATGGCGGAATACAGACCGACGCGCATCCAAACCGGACGCCGTCGTCACACAGCTGCTGAATCTGCTTCCAAGTTGCCGTCTGCTTCAATAGGGTGTGATCACATGCGTGTAAAATCTCCGCCTGATTCATTTTCATTCCTCCTGATCCGCATCCAGAAAAAGGAGCGCACAGCAGATTTCCACTGTGCGCTCGCCAAGCACCTTACTCCGCCAGCAATCGCTTCCGCGCGATATTGATGGTACCGTCGCGCATCTGATTGAGCCACTTCAGGCTCTTTCCGCAGCCGTAGGCAACACAGGATTCTGCATCATCTGCCACGGTGCAGCGGATCCCGGTCCGTTCGGCAAGTAGCTGGTCAAAACCCCACAGGCGGCTGCCGCCGCCTGTCAGCACAATTCCATTGTGAGAAATATCCGCAACCAGTTCCGGCTGAGACTGTTCCAGCACAGTCAGTACTTCGTCGGTAATCTGTCGAGCCGAGCGTTTCAACGCGTCAAAAATCTCGGTAGAGGTGACCGTCACCTCGCGTGGCAGTCCATTTTTCAAATCACGGCCCTTGACCGGAATACTCTGCTCTTCCGGCCGCTCATAAACGCAGCCCACTGTCATTTTGATTTCCTCAGCGGTATTTTCCCCAATCAGGATTCCATGCCGCCGCCGTACAAAACGGATAATATCATAATCAAAGGTATCCCCCGCAACCTTGACCGATGCGCTGGCAGAGACGCCATTCATGCTGAGCACGGCAACATCCGTTGTACCACCGCCAATATCCACAACCATATGTCCATCCGGGCCGTCAATATCCAGCTGCGCGCCAAGCGCCGCTGCAAGCGGACTCTCAATTAAATAGACTCGGCGCGCGCCAGCCTCCATCGCCGCCTGATAAACAGCCCGTTCTTCCACTTCTGTAATGCCGCTTGGGACGCAAATCACTGCCCGCGGCTTAATCAGTGAGCCACGGATCAGACTGCGGATCATCTGTGTCAGCATTTTTGCCGTCATTTCATAATCGGAGATCACACCGTCCCGCAACGGATGAATCGCCACCACATTGCCCGGTGTACGGCCAAGCATGTTCCGGGCCGCCGCACCGACCTGCAGCACCTTGCCGCTGTTCCGGTCCACTGCAACCACACTGGGTTCCCGCAGTACAACGCCTTTTCCCTCGGCGTAAATGACCACATTGGAAGTTCCAAGGTCAATTCCCAAATCATTGATCAGTCTGAACATCGTTCTTCTTCAACTCCATCACCGGTGTGGCTGCAAAAGTTGCACAGACCACTTCCCGCGCGCCAGCCGTCAGCAGCACCCGGCTGCATTCGGACAAGGTCGCACCTGTTGTCACAATATCATCAATCAGCAGAATCCTTCTGCCTTTCACATTGGTGCCGCGTGCAAGCATATATACCCCCAGCACATTCGCCCGCCGCTGCGCGGGTCCGCCGGAACGCGCCTGCGCCGGATTATCCACCATCTTGCGGAGCAGTCGCTCCGGCTTTCTTCCGAGCGACCTGGCAACTGCACGGCAGAGCAGCTCCGCCTGATCATAGCCACGGCTGCGGCGACGACGCCCGCTGACCGGCACCCAGGTAATCGTATCAAAGCTGCCCTGCAGCCGTGTTTGAATCCGCGCCGCCAACAGCGCGCCATAAACTGCTCCATAATGTGCAGCCCCATGAAATTTGTAGCGTCTGATCGACGCGGCAACCGCGCCTGCATAGGGAAAGACGGAAATACACTGTGTAAAGAACTCCCCATGGGTGTCCTCCGCCTCCATTTCCAGCGCTTCGGCTGCGCAATCGCTGCAGAGCGCCGTCTCTTCCTCCTGCAAAAGTTTGCGGCAAAAGATACATTTCGGTGGAAACAGCAAATCAAGCAACGCCGAAATCAGTCTCATGCTTCGCCGCCCCCTGCCAGACGAAACCGCAAGCCGCTGTAGCGGCGCTGCCGACGGTCATTGTCGGTCATCTGCGCCACTGTCTGTTCATCGCCTACCACAATCAGCAGTTCCCGCGCGCGGGTAATCGCCGTGTAAAGCACACTGCGGGTCAAAAGGAACGGTGAACCACCGGCACAGACCAGCACAACCGCTTTATACTCGCTGCCCTGTGCTTTATGAACTGTCATCGCATAGGCCAGCTCCAATTCCGGCAGCAAATCAAAGGAATAGGCAGCCAACCGGTCTTCATCAAACAGGACTGTCAGCGTTTCCTCCATGGGACGGATCTCCTGAATCACGCCGATGTCACCATTGTAAATTCCAGCGCCGACCGCGCCCGTGTCCGTCTTTTTCCATAGTATATCATAGTTGTTCCGAATTTGCATCACCCGATCACCTTCGCGCAGCAGAAAATCTCCCCGACTCTTCTCCTGCTTGCCTGGTGCTGGCGGGTTGAGCACCGCCTGCAATGCCTGATTGAGCGCCCGTGTTCCGACTCCGTAGCGCCGGGATGGGCTGAGCACCTGAATTTCCTCTGCAGGGATGCCCATATTTTGCGGCAGCCGGGTTGCGCACAGTCCGCAGACAGTCTCCACAACCGACTGGCTGCCACGGCGGCGCAGAAAAAAGAAATCCCGATCCTTTGCGCCAAGCTCCGGCATTTGCCCCTGATTCACTGCGTGGGCATTCATAATAATCAAGCTCTTCTGCGCCTGTCGGAAAATCTCTGTTAAATGCACCACTGGGATCGCATGACTGCGAATCAGGTCAGAAAGTAAATTTCCCGCACCCACCGATGGAAGCTGATCCGGGTCGCCCACCAGGATCAACCGTGCATGGGGTGGCAATGCCTGCAACAGGTTGTCCATCAGCTGCAGATCCACCATGGAGCACTCATCCACCACCAGCACATCCAGCTTCAGCGGAGAGGTTTCGTCGTGGGCAAATACCATCATTCCAGAATCCGGATCAAACTGCGCCTCCAAAAGCCGGTGAATGGTCAGCGCTTCCTCACCGGAAATCTCCTGTAACCGCTTGGCCGCACGCCCCGTTGGCGCCGCCAGCATTACCGTCAATTCCATCTGATCGAACAACGCCAGCATTCCATTCACTGTGGTACTTTTACCGGTACCGGGACCACCGGTCAGAATCATCACCCGGTTTTTTGCCGCCATGGCAATCGCCTGACGCTGCAGCGCAGCAAATTGAACACCACCGGATTGTTCCGCCGCATCCACCAGCTTTTCCAGATTTTTGGGCACTGCAACCGGCGTATATACCAAATTCAGCAGCCGGCTGCAAACATCGGTCTCCGCCTCATAAAATTCCGGCAAATAACACGCCTGCACCGTACCAATCTGCGACAGATAGACAGCTTGTCCCTCCGCAAGGTGATCCAATGCAATTTCCGCCGCATCACCGCCGATATTCAGCAGGGTCGCTGTTGCGGCAAGCAATTTATCCACTGGCAGGAAAGTATGACCATTCCCCAGGTTATGACGCAGTTCAAAAAGCAGCCCTGCCTCTACGCGCCGCGGATCATCGCCCATCATTCCAAGCTGCAGCGCAAATGCATCCACCTTGGAAAATGGTGCGCCAATCCCCTGCTCCATCAGACAATAGGGATTTTTCTGCAGCTGCTCCATGGTCTGCTCTCCATAAGCGCGATAAACCCGCAGCGCCAGCTCCGCAGGTAAGCCGTGGGCGGCAAGATATTCCACCAGACGCCGAACGCCTACCTGCGAGCGAAAGCTTTCGCCGATTTCCAGCGCTTTTTTGTGGGAAATTCCCGAAATCACCGCCAACTGCTCCGGTTCCCGCTCCATAATATCCAGCGCACGGTCATGAAACTGATCTACAATTTTCTTTGCCGTCTTTGCACCAATTCCGTGCACTGTTCCTGCAGCGAGATAGGCAAGGATTTCATTTTCTGTCTCCGGCATCAGCCGTTCCAGAACCTCCGCTCGGAATTGGGCACCGTAAATGGGGTGATTCGACCAGCTTCCGGTAATCACCAGCCGCTCGCCCACCGTTGTCTGTGGGATTTCCCCCACCACCGTCGCGCTCTGGCCATCCTCACACTGCAACCGCAGCACAGTGTAGCCCGTTTCCTGGTTCTGAAACACTACCGCTTTTACGGTGCCACGCAACATGTGCTCTTCTTCCAATGCTCAATGCTCCTCTTTCAAAATTTCTCCCAGCGCTTCTGCCGGACAGATCGTCAGCTGTGTCACTTGCTGCAGCGCATCTGCTCTGGCACGCCCCTCTGGACTCATTCCGCAGTCGGCCACTACCAACTCTGCGTGCAAAAAACCGGTCTGCTGCAAATAACGGCATGCATGCACCTGTTGTTCCAGTCTCGCCGCATCCTGTTTTGCAGGCAGAACAATCCACAGCTCCCGATCCTGAATTGGAAGCAGGAACGCGCCGATCAGCAGCCACACCAACAGCAGCACGCCCCCGGCACACAGTGTACAAATTACGATCTCAAGCAACATGGAAATCCCTCCGCAGCATCCTATGCCGCCGGGATTCTGTCGGTCACCGCTTGTAGCCGGTAATTCCGTTTTTCTGCATCCAAATCAGTTTGGAATCCATCAGCTGCTGCAAAATCGGATTCCGCGCACCGCTGCGTATCTGCAGCATATTCTGCAGGTCAAACAGGTCATTATAGGTCAAATACGGGTATTCCACACCGCCGAATGTACCATTCGGGCTGATGGAGTACCACAGATTCCCATCCGGCTTAATCCAGCGCGTTCCCAATATTGTCAGGCCAGCCGTCATCTGCTCTGCTCTTTCCCCATACGCCGCATTGCCCGTTGCCTGCTCCAGCCGGAAGAGAAAGTAGCACTCGCTCAGCTGATGATTCAAGGAGGTATGCACCGGCAGATTGCCATCGGGGCTGTGATAATCCTCTACAAGCCAGCCTTCCTCACCAGATTTCTGATCCACACACACGCGATGGTTTTTCTCCGTGTAATCCAGAAAGTAATCCCCATAGGCCTGTGCTGCCGTCAGAAATTCCGAAATTCCATATTTCTCATAGGCAGTCAACAATCCAAGCGCCATGTCGGTGGAAAAGCGGGTGTCATAAAATCCAGGGGCAATTTGATACGCGTTCATCAACCATTCACTGCCCGCGTGCGTTGGAAAATAACCCGCCTCATTTTGCAGCTCCGTCATCACATCCAACATGGGGATTGCCAGTTCCTGCGCCGCCGGATCCTCACAGGCAAGCATTTTAATCGGAATATAGCTGACCGGAATCCGATAATAAACCTGGTCGCCGCTCGGCAGATAGTTGGACGGCGCCTTATAGTAATATCCGCGATAGGTCCAGCGGTTTTTATCCCGCAGTTGGAACGCGCCCCATTCCGTGGCCGCAGTGCTTCGGCTCCAGTCGATCAACTGCCCCTTGCCGACCAATGTGAAATGTTCATAATGACTGCCCATCGGCGCCGCCGGTGCTGTGAAGCGAATCGAATAACCTCTTGCAGTCGAAACAACCGTAATGGTTGCCGGATACTGCTGCTGCAGCTCGATACTCTCATATTCCAAATCTGTATAGCAAACCGGACGGGAAACGACCGCAGACATCGTATCTGTGGAAAAATAGAGATTATCCAACTGATAAGTTGCGCCGGAGACAACCTTTTCCGTTTTAAGCTGCGTACCGTCATAATAGCGCACCTGCAGATTTTCCCCGGTGAGCAGCACTGTGTCCAGCAGAATCGTCCCTGTTGATCCTCCCGTCGGCTGCACCTGCACAGACTGAAACTGGTCGCCATTTTCAAACACATAAATTCGCCGCGCTGTGCGTGCGGCAGTATCAGATGTGGTCGTCTGCCGGGCTTGGATATTGCCGATCGAAGATTCCATCATCCGCACCGCAGCGTAAGAAGTATGTGCCGTAGATGCGCTAACTCGCTGTGAAGTCTCCTGCGCAGCAGCAAGCGGTGAAAATGTCATAATCAAGGTGAACAGTGCTACGCCCATGCGCAGCGCCTTCCAATTCCAAGTTCGCAAACAGGATTCCCCCAAAATTGATAGATGGTTATAGTGTACTACAAAGCGCGTTGTTTTTCAAAGGGTATCCCATCTGGAAATGAAATCCTATCCCGGAAAATAGAAAAAGCAGGAGCGGTAAACCGCTCCTGCTTGAAAATCGAAGAAATTACTCAGCGATGTCGATAACAACGCCGGAACCGACGGTACGGCCACCCTCACGGATAGCGAAACGCAGGCCCTTCTCGATAGCGATCGGGGTGATCAGCTCAACATCCATGTCGACATTATCGCCGGGCATGCACATCTCAGTGCCTTCCGGCAGAGTGATGATACCAGTAACATCGGTGGTACGGAAGTAGAACTGCGGACGATAGTTGTTGAAGAACGGGGTGTGACGGCCGCCCTCATCCTTGGACAGGACATAAACCTGACCCTTGAACTTGGTGTGCGGATGAATGGAACCCGGCTTGCAGAGAACCTGGCCACGCTCGATGCCCTTCTTGTCGATACCACGCAGCAGCAGACCGACATTGTCGCCAGCCTCAGCGTAGTCGAGCAGCTTGTGGAACATCTCGATATCGGTAACGACAGTCTTCTTCTTCTCGTCCGTCAGACCGACAATCTCAACTTCCTCGTTCTTGTTGATCTGGCCACGCTCAACACGGCCGGTAGCAACGGTACCACGGCCAGAGATGGTGAATACATCCTCAACCGGGCACAGGAACGGCAGGTCAGCCTTACGATCCGGAGTCGGGATATAGGTGTCAACAGCGTCCATCAGCTCCTTGATGCAAGCATACTCCGGAGCATCCGGATCCGTGGACTCGCTGGTCAGAGCATTCAGAGCAGAGCCCTTGATGATCGGGGTGTCGTCGCCGGGGAAGCCATAGCCATCCAGGGTCTCACGGACTTCCATCTCAACCAGCTCCAGCAGCTCTTCGTCGTCAACCTGATCGCACTTGTTCAGGAAAACAACGATTGCCGGAACGCCGACCTGACGAGCCAGCAGGATGTGCTCCTTGGTCTGCGCCATCGGGCCATCGGTAGCAGCGATAACCAGGATAGCACCGTCCATCTGAGCAGCACCAGTGATCATGTTCTTGATATAGTCAGCATGTCCCGGGCAGTCAACATGCGCGTAGTGACGCGCATCGGTCTGGTACTCAACATGAGCGGTGTTGATGGTGATACCACGCTCACGCTCTTCCGGAGCCTTATCAATGCTGGAGTAGTCTTCGTACTCAGCATAGCCCTTCAGGGACAGGTACTTGGTGATTGCAGCGGTCAGCGTGGTCTTGCCGTGGTCGACATGACCGATGGTGCCGATGTTAACATGGGGCTTGTTTCTTTCAAACTTCTGCTTTGCCATTGAAAAAAATCCTCCTTGTAGTGATAATACGGGATTAGAATTTCGTTTTCTCAGATAAAATCATCATACACTATTTGCCGCGTACTGGCAAGTAGTAATTTGCAGATTCTCAGCTTATGCCTGAGACTTGCCGCGCTTGGCAATAATCTCATCCTGCAGGCTCTTCGGCAGCTCAACATAATGGCTCGGCTCCATGGAGTACTGGCCACGACCCTGCGTCTTGGAACGCAGGTCAGTTGCATAGCCGAACATTTCGCTCAGCGGGACATTCGCGTCGATCTGCTGCGAGCCGTTGCGTGCCTCCATGCCGAGGATATTGCCGCGGCGGGAGGAAATGTCGCCGATAACATCGCCCATATATTCTTCCGGAACGATGACGGAAACCTTCATGATCGGCTCCAGAATTACCGGCTGTGCCTTGCGGCAGGCCTCCTTAAAGGCCATAGAACCGGCAATCTTAAATGCCATTTCAGAGGAGTCGACTTCGTGGTAAGAGCCATCGTACAGCTCAACCTTGCAGTCAACCACCGGGAAGCCAGCCAGAATACCGGCCTCCATGGCGCCCTGAATACCAGCATCAACAGCGGGGATATATTCCTTCGGAATCGCACCGCCGACGATGGCGTTGATAAACTCGTAACCCTTACCGGACTCGTTCGGGGACAGACGAATCTTAACATGACCGTACTGGCCCTTACCACCGGACTGGCGTGCGTACTTCATGTCGACATCAGCGCTCTTGCGGACGGTTTCCTTATAGGCAACCTGCGGTGCGCCGACATTGGCCTCAACCTTGAACTCACGGAGCAGACGATCAACGATAATCTCCAGATGCAGCTCGCCCATACCAGCGATAATGGTCTGGCCGGTCTCTTCATCGGTATAGGTCTTGAAGGTCGGATCCTCTTCTGCCAGCTTTGCCAGTGCAATGCCCATCTTCTCCTGACCAGCCTTGGTCTTCGGCTCGATGGCAACACGGATAACCGGCTCCGGGAACTCCATGGACTCCAGGATGATCGGGTGCTTCTCATCGCACAGCGTATCACCGGTGGTGGTGTTCTTCAGGCCAACCGCAGCAGCAATATCGCCGGAATAAACGCGGTCGATATCCTCGCGGTGATTTGCGTGCATCTGCAGGATACGGCCCAAACGCTCACGATTGTCCTTCACAGAGTTCAGGACAGTGGCACCAGCCTCAACGCTGCCGGAATATACTCTGAAGAAGCAGAGCTTTCCTACGAAGGGGTCGGTAGCGATCTTGAACGCGAGAGCTGCAAAAGGCTCTTCATCGCTCGAAGGTCTTTCAACTTCTTCGCCGGTCTCGGGGTTAACGCCCTTGATGTGGGGAACATCGGTAGGTGCGGGCATATAGTCAACGATAGCGTCCAGCAGCTTCTGAACGCCCTTGTTCTTATAGGAAGTACCGCAGGTTACCGGAACCATGCGGACGCCAATGGTAGCTTTCCGGATGGCGGCCTTGATCTTCTCAATCGGGACCTCCTGCTCCTCCAGAACCATCTCCATGATCTCGTCATCCTCATCAGCGACTGCATCGAGCAGCTTGGAGCGGTACTCGTTTGCAAGATCGACCATGTCGGCCGGGATCTCTTCCTCGTGGATGTCCTTACCCAGCTCATCATAGAAGACATACGCCTTCATCTTGAGCAGGTCAATAATGCCCTTAAAATCAGCCTCAGCGCCGATCGGCAGCTGAATGGGCACTGCGTTGCACTTCAGACGATCATGCATCATCTTCAAAACATTGTAGAAGTTTGCGCCCATGATATCCATTTTGTTGACATAGACCATGCGCGGAACGCGGTACTGGTCAGCCTGACGCCAAACAGTTTCGGTCTGGGGCTCAACGCCGCCCTTTGCGCACAGAACGGTCACAGAACCATCCAAAACACGCAGGGAACGCTCAACCTCAACGGTGAAGTCAACATGACCCGGCGTATCAATAATATTGATACGGGTCTTCGGATACTGGTGCTCAGAGCCATCCCAGAAACAGGTGGTCGCAGCAGAAGTGATCGTGATACCACGCTCCTGCTCCTGCGCCATCCAGTCCATGGTGGCACTGCCTTCATGGGTCTCGCCGATCTTATAGGTCCGGCCGGTGTAGAACAGAATACGCTCGGTCGTGGTCGTCTTACCGGCGTCGATATGCGCCATGATGCCGATGTTTCTCGTATTCTCAAGGGAGTACTGTCTAGGCATACGCTATCTCCTTCTTTACCAGCGGTAGTGGGAGAACGCCTTGTTGGCCTCAGCCATCTTGTGCGTATCCTCACGCTTCTTCACAGCATTGCCAGTGTTGTTGCTGGCATCCATAATCTCAGCAGCCAGGCGCTCCTTCATGGTGTTCTCACCGCGTGCGCGGCTGTAGTTGGTCAGCCAGCGCAGGCCGAGCGTCTGACGGCGCTCCGGGCGAACCTCAATCGGGACCTGGTAAGTTGCACCGCCAACACGGCGGGACTTGACTTCGACAGCCGGCATGATATTTTCCATAGCCTGCTGGAAAGCCTCAAGGCCGGACTTACCGGTCTTTTCTTCAACGATCTCAAACGCACCATAGACAACCTTCTGGGCGACACCCTTTTTGCCGTCGAGCATGATGCTGTTGATCAGCTTGGTAACCAGAACGGAATTATAGATCGGATCCGGCAGGATCTCTCTCTTGGGGACATTACCTCTTCTGGGCACTTCGCTTCCCTCCTTCAAAAAAAGAATTCATAGGTACTCAGAAGTACGGATTTACTTCTGATGGCGCCCTGCCGAGCATGTCCCATATATCATCATCTATATGGAAAACCCAGCAAGGCCTTGCCTTGCGAAAGGCGATTGATTCACATTAGTTGGTCAGTGGAAAGAAATTACTTCTTCTTACCGGCCTTCGGACGCTTTGCACCGTACTTGGATCTGGACTGCATACGGCCGTTGACACCCTGCGTATCGAGCGTACCACGGATAATGTGGTAACGAACGCCAGGAAGGTCCTTAACACGACCGCCGCGAATCAGAACAACAGAGTGCTCCTGCAGGTTGTGGCCAACACCGGGGATGTAGGCAGAGACCTCGTAGCCATTCGTCAAGCGAACACGGGCAATCTTACGAAGTGCAGAGTTCGGCTTCTTCGGAGTGGTGGTACGGACAGCCGTGCACACACCACGCTTCTGAGGAGAAGACAGATCCGTCGTCTGGTTCTTCAGCGTGTTGAGCGTCTTCTGCAGTGCCGGAGCGGTAGACTTATAGGTAGCCACCTCACGACCCTTTCTGACCAGCTGGTTAAAAGTAGGCATAATATTCCTCCTTCCAAAATTGATGGCCGCACAGACGCGGCTGATATATCCTTCCCGGAATATCCGAAAACATTCCGATGAGGCCAAAAGAATGCAGCTTCAATCCTTCAGGATTGCTGCGGCGGCAGCGCCGACTTCGATGGCACAGGCCTTTCCAAGCTCGTGCATGGACGGAACCGTTTCCACGCAGACGCCCTGATTCTGGCAGAGCTGCGCAACCGGGTTTGTCACACGCGGCTCCGCATCGGCGGCGATGAATACTTTGGCGGCGCGGCCCTCTTTCAATGCCTTGGTAAGCTGTTTCATTCCTACCACTCTGTTTGCAGACTTGAGTTCGTCGAGCACTGTACAAAACCGACCTTTCCAAATTTGGGCGCAAAATGCCCATAACAGATATGAATTATAGCAGAAAGTCCCTGATTCGTCAAGCGAATCAGGGACTTTCTGCTATAATTTTTACGGATTCATTTCCGTTTGTTTCTTAAAAGCCTTCGTTGTCGATCATATCCTGCGTCACTTCAGACTCCGGTGTAATGCCGGGTTTGTAGTCGCGGTAAGCAGGCATGCCGGAGCCAGCCGGAATCAGCTTACCAATGATGACATTCTCCTTCAGGCCCACCAGATGATCAACCTTGCCCTTAATGGCGGCCTCGGTCAAGACCTTTGTAGTTTCCTGGAAGGAAGCTGCGGAGAGGAAGGACTCTGTTGCAAGCGATGCCTTGGTAATGCCCATCAGGATCTGCTCCACAATCGTCTGGCGGTGATTGTCCGTCTCCAGGCTGTAGTCCTCCAGGACCTTGAGCTGGTCGGCGTTCAGCACATCACCGGGCTTTGCGAGCACAGCCTCATCCTCATTGCGAGCGCAGCGATTGCGGATTTCCACCTTGACTTTACCCGTCTCCGGATCCACCGCCTCGGCAATAATTGCATCATAGATCGGGCGGTTGGCCTCTGCCAGCTCCAGGACATCCACAACCGTACCGCTGAGCAGGTTCGTATCGCCCGGATCGTCCACACGAACTTTGCGCATCATCTGGCGGATGATAACCTCGATATGCTTATCGTTGATATCAACACCCTGCTGACGGTAAACAGCCAGGACTTCCTGCGTCAGGTATTCCTGCACAGCCTCCTCGCCGGAGATACGCAGAACATCATGGGGGCTGAGGGAGCCATCGGTGATCCGATCGCCCTTGATAACCCGCTGGCCGTTCTCTACACGCAGCGAGACGGAATACGGCACCTGATACTGTTTGATCTCGCCCGTCTCCGGATTGGAGAGCGTAATGCTGCGCAGCGCAGTGCGGTGAGTCTCATCAATTTCAATAACACCGTCAATCTCTGCCAGCTGCGCCATCTTCTTCGGTTTGCGAGCCTCAAACAGCTCTTCAACACGGGGAAGACCCTGCGTGATATCGTCACCCGCAACACCGCCGGTGTGGAAGGTACGCATGGTCAGCTGCGTACCGGGTTCACCGATGGACTGTGCCGCGATAATACCAACCGCTTCGCCCAGGTTGACCTCTGTCGAAGTTGCCAGGTTCATGCCATAGCAGGTGGCGCAGACGCCGTTACGCGCCTTGCAGCCCAGAACCGTGCGAATATAAACCTTGCGGATATTGTGTGCTTCCAGCAGCTTGGCATCCTCCGGCTGCATCAGGTGGGACTTCGGCAGGACCACCTCGCCGGTCTCCGGATCGCACAGATCATAAACCGGATAGCGTCCGCGGATCCGGTCGCCAAAGGTCTCAATAACCTGACCCTTTTCCACGATTTCGCCAACCCAGATGCCCTTCTTTGTGCCGCAGTCATGTTCGCGGATGATGACATCCTGCGAGACATCGACCAAGCGGCGGGTCAAGTAACCAGAGTCCGCCGTACGAAGTGCCGTATCAGTCAAGCCCTTACGAGCACCTCGTGAAGAGATAAAGTATTCCAGAGGTGACAGGCCCTCACGGAAGTTTGCCTTAATCGGAATCTCAATGGTACGGCCGGAGGTATCGGCCATCAGGCCACGCATACCAGCCAGCTGACGAATCTGTGCCATGCTGCCTCGCGCACCAGAGTCTGCCATCATGAAGATCGGGTTGAAACGATCCAGATTATGCTGCAGCGCATCGGTAACATCCTTTGTCGTCTGCTCCCACTGGGAAACGACCAGACGGTAGCGTTCATCGTTGGTAATCATACCACGGCGGAACTGTTTTTCAATCTTCAGTACTTTACCCTCAGCCTCATGAATCAGCTCATACTTGCGTTCCGGGACAGACATATCCGCGATAGAAACCGTAATAGCGCCGCGGGTAGAATACTTATAGCCCATGGCCTTAATTGCATCGAGCACCTCGGTTGCGATGGTAAAGCCATGCTTGCGGATGCAGCGGTCGATGATCTCACCCAGCTTCTTCTTGCCAACTACGAAGCCGATCTCCAGTTCAAAGGCATTATCCGGATTAGAGCGATCGACAAAGCCCAGATCCTGCGGCACCGGGCCATTGTAGATCAAGCGGCCGACGGAAGCCATAATCATCTTGTGCTGTACCACGCCGTCAATTTCTTTTTCCATCCGGACGCGGATCGGCGTATGCAGGCTGATCTCCTTATCGGTATAAGCCATCATCGCCTCGTCCGGGCTCATAAAGCTGCGGTAGATTTCCTCCGGTCTGCTGTCATCTGCAGCAGCCGCAGCTGCAAACTCCGCAATCGTCTCAATATAGGTGTGATCCGTCTCGGTAATGTCATCCTTCGCATCCCAGACATTCTTAATCCAGACCTTGGTGTCAGCCTCAATCTCGCCGGCCGCCAACTTGTCTGCCGACTCCTGGCAATTTTCAAAGGTGAACTCCGGGTCATTGGGATCATAACGAAGGTAGGTCAGGTAATAAGCGCCCAGAATCATATCCTGCGTCGGAACCGTAACCGGTTTGCCGTCCTGCGGACGGAGCAGGTTGTTGGCAGAGAGCATCAGCATACGGGCTTCCGCCTGCGCCTCTGCAGACAGCGGGACATGGACAGCCATCTGGTCACCGTCAAAGTCCGCGTTGAACGGCGTGCAAACCAGCGGATGCAGTTTGATCGCGCGGCCTTCCACCAGCACCGGCTCAAAGGCCTGAATGCCCAGGCGGTGCAGCGTCGGCGCGCGGTTCAACATAACCGGACGATCCTTGATGATATCTTCCAGAGCATCCCAAACCTCGGTCTTGCCCTTGTCAATCATCTTCTTTGCAGATTTGATATTGTTGGCCAAACCGTCCTCAACCAGCTTTTTCATGACAAAAGGACGGAACAGCTCGATTGCCATTTCCTTCGGCAGACCGCACTGATACAGCTTCAGTTCCGGTCCGACAACGATAACGGAACGGCCGGAATAGTCAACACGCTTACCCAGAAGGTTCTGGCGGAAGCGGCCCTGCTTGCCCTTGAGCATATCGGACAGGGACTTCAGCGCACGGTTGTTTGCACCGGTCACCGCACGGCCGCGGCGGCCGTTATCAATCAGTGCGTCAACCGCTTCCTGCAGCATCCGCTTTTCGTTGCGAATAATAATATCCGGCGCATTCAGCTGAATCAAGCGCTTCAGACGATTGTTGCGGTTAATCACACGGCGGTAGAGATCATTCAGGTCGGAGGTAGCAAAACGGCCGCCGTCCAGCTGCACCATCGGGCGCAGTTCGGGCGGGATAACCGGGACGACATCCATGATCATCCACTCCGGCTTGTTACCGGACTGGCGGAATGCCTCTACAACCTCAAGCCGCTTAATCAGGCGCAGCTTCTTCTGACCCGAAGCGTGCTCCAGCTCGCTGCGGAGCTCTTCCGAAAGCTTTTCCAGATCGATGTCAGCCAGAAGCTTCTTCACAGCTTCTGCACCCATACCGGCATCGAAATCATCCTCGTACTTCTCCCGCATATCGCGGTATTCCTTCTCCGAGAGGATCTGGTTGCGGGTCAGCGGTGCATCGCCGGGATCCGTAACAATATAGCTGGCAAAGTAGAGCACCTTTTCCAGAATCCGGGGGCTGATGTCCAGCAGCAACCCCATGCGGGACGGAATACCCTTAAAATACCAGATATGAGAGACCGGCGCAGCCAACTCAATGTGGCCCATGCGTTCACGGCGTACTTTCGCCTTGGTCACTTCAACGCCGCAGCGGTCGCAGATCTTGCCCTTATAGCGGATCTTCTTATATTTACCGCAATGGCACTCCCAATCCTTGGTCGGCCCAAAGATCTTTTCACAGAACAGGCCTTCGCGTTCCGGCTTCAGAGTGCGGTAGTTAATTGTTTCCGGCTTTTTGACTTCACCGAAGGACCACTCACGGATCATTTCGGGAGAAGCGATGCCGATCTTAATCGCGTCAAATGTTGCGTAGCTCATTTTCCATCGCTCCTTTCTCAGTCTTCCGTATCGTAATTTTCGTCATCGCCAAGATCCAGCAGGTCGTCATCCTCACCCGCATCGTCCGCATCCTCCGCGTCCTCTGCAGTGTCAACGCCCAGCGCCTCTTTGGCATCCTGAATCTCATAGCCTGCATCCGTAACTTCATCGTCGTCGGACACATACTGCTCACGGCCAATCGCGGAGAAGACCACTTCATCCTCGTCGTCGTCCTTGAGCTCAATCTCGTTGCCCTCTTCATCCAGAACCCGGATGTCCAGGCACAGTGACTGCAGTTCCTTAACCAGAACCTTGAAAGACTCCGGCACACCCGGCTTCGGTACATTGTGACCCTTAACGATTGCCTCGTAGGTTTTGACACGGCCGGTTACATCATCCGACTTGACAGTCAAGATTTCCTGCAGGGTATAAGCAGCGCCGTAAGCTTCCAGCGCCCAAACTTCCATTTCGCCGAAACGCTGGCCGCCGAACTGTGCCTTGCCGCCCAGCGGCTGCTGCGTAACCAGAGAGTACGGGCCGGTGGAACGGGCGTGAATCTTATCGTCAACCAGATGGTGCAGCTTAAGGAAGTAAACATAGCCAACTGTTACGCGGTTATCAAAGGGCTCGCCGGTACGGCCATCGTACAGAACAGTCTTACCATCCTCTGCAAGGCCGGCCAGACGCAGGGTATCGGCAATATCCTTCTCATTTGCACCGTCGAAGATCGGCGTTGCAACCTTCCACCCCAGCGCCTGTGCGGCATAACCAAGGTGAACATCCAGGACCTGACCGATATTCATACGGGACGGAACACCCAGCGGGTTCAGAACAATATCCAGCGGCGTACCGTCGGGCAGGAACGGCATATCCTCCTGCGGGAGAACACGGGAAACAACACCCTTGTTGCCGTGACGGCCTGCCATCTTATCGCCGACAGAAATCTTACGCTTCTGCGCGATATAGATGCGGACAACCTTGTTGACGCCGGGGCTCAGCTCATCCCCGTTCTCACGGGTGAAGACCTTGACATCCACAATAATACCGGATTCGCCGTGCGGAACCTTCAGAGAGGAGTCGCGCACCTCGCGTGCCTTTTCGCCAAAGATGGCGCGCAGCAGGCGCTCTTCTGCGGTCAGCTCCGTCTCGCCCTTCGGGGTGACCTTACCGACCAGATAATCGCCGGACGTAACCTCTGCGCCGATCCGGATCACACCGTTCTCATCAAGATCCTTCAGCGTATCCTCGCCAACATTCGGAATATCGCGGGTGATCTCTTCCGGCCCCAGCTTGGTGTCACGGGCCTCCGTCTCATACTCTTCAATATGAATGGAGGTAAACACATCCTCGCGCACCAGGCGCTCGTTCAGCAGAATAGCGTCCTCGTAGTTGTAGCCTTCCCAGGTCATAAAGCCGATCAGTACATTCTTGCCCAGAGAAATTTCACCGTTGGAGCAGGCCGGGCCGTCCGCGATGACCTCTCCCTTGGAGACCTTCTGGCCAGCCGAGACGATCGGGCGCTGGTTGACACAGGTGGACTGGTTGGAACGGGCGAACTTGGTCAGCGGATAAGTGACCGTCTCCGTCGGGTAACGGACAGTAATCTCCGTCGCGGAAACCTTTGTCACAACGCCGTCGTCTTCTGCCGTCACACAGACCTCAGAGTCCACTGCACAGCGGTGCTCGACGCCGGTCGCAACAATCGGCTGCTCCGTGACCATCAGCGGCACAGCCTGCCGCTGCATGTTTGCGCCCATCAGTGCACGGTTTGCATCATCGTTCTCCAGGAACGGAATAAAGGCCGTTGCAATGGAGGTCATCATACGCGGCGAAACATCCAGATAGTCAATCGTCTCACGGTCAACTTCAATAATCTCATTGCGGTGGCGGCAGGTAATACGATGGTTGACAAAATGCTTCTGCTCGTCCAGCGGCTCCGTCGCCTGGCAGATATAGTAGTCATCTTCCACATCGGCCGTCATGTATTCCACAATATCGGTTACTGTGCCGGTCGCCTTATCAACCTTGCGGAACGGCGCTTCCAGGAAGCCGTATTCATTGACCTTTGCAAAGGATGCCAGATAGTTAATCAGGCCGATGTTCGGACCTTCCGGCGTCTCGATCGGGCACATACGGCCGTAGTGAGAATAGTGAACATCTCGGACATCGAAGGATGCGCGCTCACGGCTCAGGCCGCCGGGGCCAAGTGCAGACAAGCGGCGCTTGTGCGTCAGCTCGGCCAACGGGTTATTCTGATCCATAAACTGGCTCAGCGGAGAGGAGCCGAAGAACTCCTTGATAACCGCAGTCACCGGGCGGATGTTAATCAGGCTCTGGGGCGTCACCGCATCCATATCCTGAATCGTCATGCGCTCGCGAACCACGCGCTCCAGGCGGGTGAAGCCGACCCGGAACTGGTTCTGCAGCAGCTCACCCACACAGCGCAGGCGGCGGTTGCCCAGATGATCAATGTCATCGGTAGTGCCGACGCCATTGGCCACACAAATCAAATAGTTGATGGAAGCAAGAATATCATCCACCGTGATGGTATTCGGAATCAGCTTGTCTTTCCAGTCGGGCAGTGCCTCAATCATCTCTGCCTCAGACATGGTGTCGAGCATTTCCTTCAGTGCCTTATAGCAGACCTTTTCGCGGATACCGTGTTCCTTCGGATCAAAGGAGACAAAGTGGCTCATGTTGACCATGCCGTTGGAGAAAATCTTCAACGGCTTGCCGTCAAGATCCAGCACGGCGCTGTTGACGCCTGCATCAGAAATCTCGTGTGCCTTCTCCCGCGTGATAACCTCGCCGGGCATTGCCAGCACCTCGCCGGTGGTCGGATCTACAACCGGCTCTGCCAGCATGTGGCCGGACAAGCGGCTCCAGATGTCAATCTTTTTATTGAACTTGTAACGGCCGACCTTGCTCACATCATAACGGCGCGGATCAAAGAACAGGCTGTCAATATAAGAGATTGCATTCTCAACCGTGGGCGGCTCACCCGGACGCAGCCGACGATAGATATCCAGCAGGGAGTCCTCGCGGGTCTTGCAGGTATCCTTTTCAATGGTCGCGGTGATGCGTGCATCCTCGCCGAACAGATCCAGAATCTGCTGATCGGTCTCCACGCCCATTGCGCGGATCAGACAGGTAATCGGAATCTTGCGGTTCTTGTCGATCCGGACATAGAACACATCCTGCAGATCAGTTTCATATTCCAACCAGGCACCGCGGTACGGAATCACCGTGGCCGTGTAGGAATGCTGATCTGCCTTGTCCACCACATCGCCAAAGTACATGCCGGGAGAACGGACAATCTGCGAAACAATGACACGCTCTGCACCGTTGATCACGAAGGTTCCGCCCTTGGTCATCAGCGGGAAATCTCCCATGAAGATCTCCTGCTCCTTGATTTCCTCCGTCTCCTTGTTGCGCAGACGGACGCGAACCTTGATCGGCTTTGCATAGGTTACATCGCGCTCTTTGCACTCTTCCACGGTGTACTTGGGCGGCTCATTCATGGAATAATCCAGGAAGCTCAGCTCCAGATTGCCCGTGTAGTCCGTAATGGTGTCGACATCCTTAAAAACCTCGCGCAAGCCCTCGTTCAGGAACCATTCGTAGGAATCCTTCTGAATTTTCAGGAGGTTCGGAATTTCCAGAACATCGTCATGCTTGGCGTAGCTTTTACGGAGCGTCTTACCGCAGTAGATGTCTTTTACATTAACCTTGACATTCTCCATGGGAAGCGTTCCCTGCCTTTCCTCCGGGGAACCCCGGTATTTTCTCGCCGCGCTGTCACAGTATGACACACGCGGATGCGTTGTTAACTTCTTCATCATTCTGCTTGCGCCCTTACAGAATCTGTGGTAAACTAGAATCCGTAATTTGGAGCACCGTCTTTGGGCGCTACTCCCGCAGAATAGGCACTAATTTTATCATGTCAAGATTCTCCTGTCAAGGTCTTTCCCTGGACTGGACGAAAAAAACGGGTATTTTTTCGAGCTTTTCTCGAAAAAATACCCGTTTTCGGTTTTATGCCATAGAATCTGCACCAAATCCATGGGGCAGCAGTTCCGCCGCGCTGTATACCTCGTAACTGCCATCGCCCCGGCAGCAGAGGATCTGCAAATCCGCGCCAAATTCAAAAAGAAGCTGGCGGCAGATGCCGCATGGCGTGCAAATTGCCGCACCGGAAGAGATCACCGCCGCACGCGTAAACCGCCGGCACCCCGCTGCAAAAGCCTGTGCAATCGCCGCGCGCTCTGCGCAAAGCCCTGCACCAAACGCAGCACTCTCAATATTGCAGCCGGTATAGACTTTGCCGTCCACGCCCAGTAGCGCCGCGCCCACTTGAAAGTGGGAATAGGGCGCCCATGCTTTTGGCAGCATCTCCTTCGCACGCTGAATCAATCCCTGATCCGTCATTCAATCACCTCTCTCTTTTATTAATAAATTGTGCTTTCCACAGGACTCACCCGCAACACGCTTGGGGCGGTTCCCTGCCGTCCAATTCTTCGGGTTGGTATCATCCGGGGCAAGCCCTGCAAGAATTGCTTCATAGTGTGCCACTTTGTCATCCATATATTTTACGGTAGCCCTGGCTTCCTCCAGCCGCTTACAGGCTGCTTCACGCTGTTTCAGGATAATGGCATATCTCGCCCGCAGGTTCTCTTCGGATTCTTCCAGCAGGCACAGGCGGCAATACTCCTGAATATCCTCAATGGATACGCCGCAGCCTTTCAGGCATTGAATGTCCTGCATCCAGTTGACGGATTCCTCATTGAATACCCGGCGGTTTCCGCTGTCCCGCTCACAGGGCAGCAGCCCCTTGTCCGTATAGAATCGCAGGGTATGCTCCGTAACGCCGAACATCTCCGCCATCCGCTTGATCGTATAGTAAAATCTCCTCTTGACTTCGTGTTACTCGAACTTGTTACAGTGATTATAGCAGTTAAACCTGTGCAAATACAAGTTTGGAGGACGGATATGGTAACCACAAAAATTGCGGGTGCAGCAAATGCTGCACCCGCATATTTCTGTGTTATTCGCCCTTGCGGACTTTTTCAAATTGATCCATCTGCGCCTGATCCGGTTTCCCGGTTGCCAGACTGACTACCACAATGACGACTGCCGCCACCAGGAACGCGGGCAGCAGCTCGTAGACATTCCATGCGCCACCAATCGGCCGTACCAAGAACTTCCAGACAAATACCATTACGCCGCCTGCAATCAGGCCGCACAAAACACCCTGCCGGTTGCTGCGCTTCCAGTACAGCGCCGCCAGAACCGCCGGGCCAAAGGTTGCGCCAAAACCAGCCCAGGCAAACGAGACGATCTGGAAAACACTGCTGTTGGGATCCGTCGCCAGAAATACGGCAATTACCGCAATTCCAACAACCGTCAACCGCGCCGCCAGCATCGTCTGCTTCTCGGTCAGTTTAACGCCGAACACATCCTGCAGCAGGTTTTCCGACAGTGCCGAAGCTGCAGAAAGCAGCTGGGAGTCCGCCGTGGACATGGTCGCCGCCAGAATACCGGCAAGAATCAAGCCCGCAACAATTGCCGGAAACACGCCATAAGTCGAAAGCAGATCCGCAATCTTTACAATAACCGTCTCAGATGCGCTGCCCTCCAGTACCGGAATCTTGCCCGCCTTGCTAACACCATAGCCGATCATGCCGATGCAAATGGCAACCGCCATGGAAATTATAACCCAAATTGAAGCAATCCGGCGGGAAAGACGCAATTCCTTCTCTTCCCGAATCGCCATAAAACGCACCAGAATATGCGGCATGCCGAAATAGCCAAGACCCCAAGCCAATGTGGAGACAATTCCCACAATCCCGTAAGGCTTGGCGCCGCCCGTCGCCACGTCGTGCGACTGCAGCATACTCAGATAACCAGGAATCGCCCGAACATTGTTGGCAACTGTTTCCACGCCGCCCGCCTGATAAACGCCAAAGCAGACAATGACAATCAACGCGGTTGTCATGATTACAGACTGAATCAGGTCCATCGTCGCAACCGCGCGGAAGCCGCCAACCGTTGTATAGCTGATAATGACAACCGCACCGATGATAACCGCAGCCAGATAATTCCAGCCAAAAAGGCTGTTAAACAGCTTGCCAATCGCCGCAAGCCCCGACGCCACATAGGGCACGAAGAAGATCAAAATAATCAGCGCTGCAATGCACATGATGACCGGCTTTTTCTCCCCATAACGCTTGGAGATAAAGGACGGAATGGTAATTGCGTCCAATGCCACGCTGTAGCGGCGAATTTTCTTTGCAACCAGCAAGAAGTTCAAATAGGTACCAACCGCCAGGCCAATCGCGGTCCAGCCGGGATCCGCAATGCCGCTGAGGTAAGCCAGGCCAGGCAATCCCATCAACAGCCAGGAACTCATATCCGAAGCTTCCGCGCTCATCGCCGTAACCAGCGGGCCAAGTCCGCGACCACCGAGATAAAAGCCCTCCGCACTCTTTTTCGTCCGGCGTCCAATCCAAACGCCCACCAGAATCACAAAGCACAGATACAAAATAATCGTCGCCGTAATGCAGATCTGTGAAGAAGTCATTGTGACTGCCCCTTTCCACAACTTTTACAGAATGAAGCAATCATACCACATTTGTCCACCGCAGGCAAGCGCCCTGTACATTTTCTGCAAACTTGTCAGGATTTTTATGGCTTCCTTGCCGGATTTTGGCCAATTCGCAGGGAGTCGTTCCCTGCCTGCCGCCATCGGCAGACATTTTCGATATTTTGTGCGTGACCGGAAAGCAAAAAATTTGTGCGCTGCAGTGGGGTCCCATCTGCAGCGCACAATCAAAATCATCAGAACGACACAATCAGTACCATCTTAAATTGTTCCTCACCAAATACTGCATGTGGAATATCATTCGGCATAATCAGCGTCTCGCCGGCCTCCAGATAGAACACCTCTCCGCCAACCGTAAATCTGCCCTTGCCTTCCAGCACCGTCACCATTGCGTCGCCGTCCGCGGCATGGGTGGAGATCTCCTCGCCCTTGTCAAACGCAAACAGTGTCATGCTGACCAGTTCATTTTGCACAAGCGTCTTGCTGACAATCTGTCCCTGCTGATATTCAACCTGATCCTTCAGGCAAAGTAGCGATCATATATCTATCCCAGATCATATATCTATCCCAATATTTTATTTTCATGTTGGTAAAAGAATTCCGGGAAGCAAAACAGCACATAAAAAATCGTCGCGAACCGAACAGTCCGCGACGAAAATGGTGCGAGAGATGGGACTTGAACCCACACGTCATTAGACACACGCACCTCAAACGTGCCTGTCTACCTGTTCCAGCACTCTCGCAAATCAGTACGGTTTATTATATCTGTCATCATTTTGTTTGTCAACTCCCTTTTCTTGCCGAACGGTATCTTTTTCTATTGCGAAAAATGCGATTTTCTGCTAAAGTAGTTAAGTATTCATTTTAGGATTATTCGGATTTAGGAATTCGGAGGGAGCGCCTTGCCTCGGTTTTTTCTTCCGCCAGAGGAATTGGCCGGCAGTTTTGCCGTTTTAACAGGGGAATCTGCCGCTCACGCCAAAGTGCTGCGTCTGAAACCCGGCGACCAGGTCACGCTGTGTGACGGCCGGGGGACCGACTACCACGGCACGATCAGCGACATCAGCGCCGGACAGATCAGCGTCGTCATTGAGCGCAGCGCTATGTCAGAGAGCGAGGCCAGCCTGCGCTGCACCATCTATATGGCCTACGCCAAGCAGGACAAGTTTGAGCATGTGGTGCAAAAAGCTACAGAGCTTGGCGCTGCTGCAATTGTAGCATTTCCCTCTGCGCGCTGCGTTTCCAGACCGGACGAAAAATCACTGGCGAAAAAGCTGGAGCGCTGGCAAAAAATCGCCGCGTCGGCAGCGGAGCAATCCGGCCGGGGCATCATCCCGACTGTCACCGCACAACCCTCCTATGCTGCTGCAGTCTCGGCGGCAGCCTGTGCCGACTATCCACTCTTTTTTTACGAAAATGAACAGACCCGTTCCCTGCGCCAGGCGCTTGGCGCGGAGCCACATGGCGCTGTCTCCCTGATGACCGGACCGGAGGGCGGCTTTGCCAGAGAGGAAGTCGCTGCTGCCCAGGCGGCAGGGCTTGTCATCTGTTCCCTCGGCCCCAGAATCCTGCGGTGTGAAACCGCGCCGCTTTGTGCCTTGTCCGCCGTAATGTACGCCGGCGGTCAACTCTAATTCAGACGATCTCAAGATAAGGACGGATATTGATATGGCAGGACAAAAACCTATCACCAAGAAACCTACGAATCCTCAGGAGGATTTGGTCATATATAAGATTCTGGTAGCGGTGATTATCGCATTTGTTGCGATCTTTACCATCCACCAGATCAACAGCTATTATGGCTATCTCTCCTACATGATCGGCATTTACACCGGTGTCAGCATTGCGGCCATCGTGCTCGGCGCAGCCGCCGTCGTACTGGCCTGTCTGGCAATTGCACTGCGCAAAAAGCCAAAAGCCGGAAAAATTTTGGCAGCAGCCGCGTTGACCGCGCTGCTCTATGCACTTTCCGCGCTTGCGCTTCGGCTTTTTATTTTTGACGCCGCCAGACTGCTGTACTGCTTCTGGGTTGCCGCCGCACTGCTCTATGCCATTTATCTGCTCTATCAGCCGGAGTTTTTCCTGATCTCCACGCTGACCACGCTCGCCGGCGGTTTGTTCTTCTACGCTGCCCGCAGCTACTATGGCAGCTTCACACTTCTGCTGGCGCTGCTTTATGCGGGATTGGGTATTCTGCTGATTCTGGTTTTTGCCAGTACCATTGCCGCCGCTCGCAGCCGTGGTACGCTTTCCCTTGCCGGGCGTCCGGTTCCGGTTTTTGTCTGCGGAACGCCGCTGATGCTCTACATCACCTGCGTCGTCTGGGCGGTGTGTGCGGTCCTGGTTTTGCTGCTGGGTGCTACATTTTCCTATTACTGCTTCTTCGCGGCCATTATTTATGAACTGATCGCCGCCTGTTATTATACCGTAAAGCTGCGCTGACCCCCAAAAGCCCGATGGTCGCTGCCATCGGGCTTTTCCAAACTCTCATTCTTGATTTACAGGTGAAGACTATGAATTATCGGATTGGAATTGATGTCGGCTCCACTACCGTCAAGGTCGTGGTACTGTCCGACCAGAACGAGCTGCTTTTCCGCAGCTATGAACGGCATCTGTCCCAGGTTCGGGAAAAAACCTGTGAGCTGCTGAAAAAGGCTGCGCCCTTTGTAGAAAACCGCCCCATCCAGGTGGCCATTACCGGCTCGGCCGGTCTTGGTATGGCCAGCTCTGCCGGAATTCCCTTCGTGCAGGAGGTCTATGCCACCGCAGAAGCAGTGGAGACCTTCCTTCCCGGCACCGACGCTGTAGTAGAGCTGGGCGGCGAGGACGCCAAAATCATCTTCTTCGGCGGTGCACTGGAAGAACGAATGAACGGTTCCTGCGCCGGCGGCACCGGCGCATTTATCGACCAGATGGCCACGCTGATGAATGTCACGGCCGATGAACTGGATCGGCTCTCCGAGCACTATGAAAAAATCTACCCCATTGCCTCCCGCTGCGGCGTGTTTGCCAAATCGGATATTCAGCCGATTCTGAACCAGGGCGGTCGGAAAGAGGATGTGGCCGCCTCCATTTTTCAGGCGGTGGTCGATCAGACCGTTGCGGGCCTCAGCCAGGGCCGTGAAATCAAGGGGCAGGTTGCATTTCTCGGCGGCCCGCTCCACTTTCTCAAGGGTCTGCGGCAGCGTTTCCAGGAAACCCTGAAGCTGGACGATCAGCATGCGCTGTTTCCGGAAAATGGCGACTGTTTCGCCGCCATCGGCGCTGCTCTCTGTGCGCGTGCCTACGAACAGACTACAGTCGATACCCTCTATACCAAGCTCATGAACTCGGTTGCGGATCGCGGTTTGACAGAAACCATGCCGCCGCTATTCCAGAATGAGGCGGAATATCAGGCGTTTGCCGCCCGCCACGCCGCAGCAGCGCCGCAGGTGCTCCGGCTGGAAGACTACACGGGCAATGCCTATCTCGGCATCGACGCAGGCTCCACTACCACGAAGCTGGTGCTGATTAACGGCGACGGCGACCTGCTTTATACTTACTATGCTTCCAACCAGGGCAACCCCGTTTCCGTAATTCTGGAACAGCTAAAAAGCATCTATGCGCTCTGCGGCGATCGGGTTCACATCGCCGGTGCTGCCGCGACCGGCTACGGCGAGGATCTGGTGCGCGCCGCTTTTCGGCTGGACACCGGCCTTGTAGAAACTGTCGCGCACTACACCGCCGCAGCGCACTTTGACCCGGATGTTGACTTTATCATCGACATTGGCGGCCAGGACATGAAATGCTTCAAAATCCGCAACGGCGCAGTTGATTCGATTTTGCTCAACGAAGCCTGTTCTTCCGGCTGCGGTTCCTTTATTGAGACCTTCGCAAAATCACTCGGCTACCCCATCGCCGAGTTTTCCAGGATGGGCCTGTTGGCCAAGCACCCCGTCAACCTCGGCTCCCGCTGCACGGTATTTATGAACAGCTCGGTCAAGCAGGCACAGAAGGATGGTGCAACCGTGGAGGATATCTCCGCCGGTCTTTCCATCTCCATTGTTAAAAATGCAGTCTATAAGGTCATCCGTGCCGCATCGGTCAATGATCTTGGTCAACATATCGTGGTACAGGGCGGTACTTTCCTGAACGACGCCGTACTGCGCAGCTTTGAATTGGAAATGGGACGCAATGTCATCCGCCCAACCATTGCAGGCATTATGGGTGCCTATGGTGCTGCGCTGTACGCCATGTATCAGGGGCTGCAGCAATCCACTATTCTGAGCGCTGCAGAGCTTGCCTCCTTCACGCATACCGCAAAGCCCACCACTTGCAAGCTCTGCACCAACCACTGTGCGCTGACTGTAAACACCTTTGATGGCGGCCGCCGCTTCCTCTCCGGCAACCGCTGCCAGCGGCCGCTGGGCAAAGAAGCTACCGGTCTGCCCAATATGTTCCAATGGAAATATGAATATCTTCGCTCGCTCAAGAGCGTCCCCGGTCCCCGCGGCCGGATGGGTCTCCCCATGGGGCTGAATTTTTACGAGAATCTGCCCTTCTGGCACGCGTTCTTCACCAAGCTCGGCTTTGAGGTGGTTCTCTCTGCGCCGTCCTCCCGCGCGCTCTACGCCAAGGGGCAGCAGACCATTCCATCCGATACCGTCTGTTATCCGGCCAAGCTGATGCACGGCCACATCATCTCACTGATTGAACAGGGCGTGGATGCCATCTTCTATCCCTGCAATTCCTATAACTTTGACGAGGGCATCTCGGATAACCACTATAACTGTCCGGTCGTTGCATATTATCCGGAGCTGATTGCCGCCAATATGCCGCAGCTGGAAAAGGTACGGTATCTGGATCCCTATCTCGGCACACACCGGCCAAAGGATTTTGAAAAACACGCGGCCGCCTATTTTGAACGGGAATTTCAAATTCCGAAAAAAGAAACCGTCGCGGCGTCCCGCGCCGCCTACGCCGCTTATGCGCAGTATGTGGCGTCTGTCCGTGCCAAGGGACAGGAGATCATCGACTATGCCCGCGCAAATGGGCACAAGATTCTGGTACTGGCCGGTCGTCCCTATCATGTAGATCCCGAAATCAACCACGGAATCGATGGGCTTGCCACCACCTATGGTTTCTGCCTGATTACCGAAGATGCCGTCTCCTACCGGCTGGACAAGCAACCGCGCCATGTGCTCAACCAATGGACTTTCCAGGCCCGGATGTATAATGCAGCCCGCTATGTCTGCACCCAGCCCGATATGCAGCTGGTACAGCTGGTCTCCTTCGGCTGCGGTACCGACGCGATCACCACCGATGAGCTGCGCTCCATTCTGGAAAGCGGAGGCAAGTTGTACACGCAGCTGAAAATTGATGAGATCACTAATCTGGGCGCCGTGCGCATCCGGCTGCGCAGCCTGATGGCTGCCATTGAAGCCCGCGAAGCAACCGAAAAGGAAGGTGCATAATATGGCAGAACTTGTTTACGACGCAAATGGCCGCCTGCTTTTTACCAAGGAAATGAAGCAGGAATACACCATTCTGATGCCGCAGATGCTCCCCATCCACTTTGGTATGTTCCGTAAAATGCTGCAGCTGGAGGGTTACAAGGTCGCCCAGCTGAACAACGAGGGTCGCAATGTTGTGGATGAGGGATTAAAGTATGTTCACAACGACACCTGCTATCCTGCCTTGCTCGTCATCGGTCAGTTTCTGGATGCCATTAAAAACGGCGGATACGATCCCCACAAAGTCGCACTGTTTATTACGCAGACCGGCGGCGGCTGCCGCGCCTCCAATTATATTCATCTGCTGCGCAAGGCGCTGAAGCAGGCCGGCATGGAGTATATTCCCGTCATTTCCGTCAGCTTCGGCCTGGAAAAAAATCCGGGTTTCACCCTGTCGGTTGGCCTGATCCGCAAATTGATCTACGCCATGATGTACGGTGATCTGATTATGAATGCGGCGAATCAGGTGCGTCCCTATGAAGTCACCCCCGGAACAACTGACGCACTGGTCGAACACTGGCAGGAAGAACTGGTTGACCGATTCCAGCACGGCAAGGGCATGTCCCGCGGCCAGATGCGAAAGATTTTCCCGGAAATTCTGCAGGATTTTGCCGCAATTGAAGTCGCTGGCGAGCCAAAAATCCGCGTCGGCGTCGTCGGTGAAATTTATGTCAAATTCTCCTCCCTCGGCAACAATGGGTTGGAACGCTTCCTGTTGGAAGAGGGCGTAGAGCCTGTCGTTCCCGGCCTGACCGATTTTATCATCTTCAAAATTTTCAACCGGGTTGTAGATGTGGACATCTACGGCGGATCTGGGCTGAAGCGAGCCATCTGCAAGTTCTTCATGCACTATGTAGAGCGCTGTCAGCAGGATATGATTCAGGCGCTGCAGCAATCCAACCGTTTCCGCGCGCCCGGCAATTTTGCCGAACTGCACGAGCTGGTGCAGGGTTATCTCGGTGATGGCTGTAAAATGGGCGAAGGTTGGCTGCTGACCGCTGAAATGCTGGAGCTGATCCATTCCGGCACCGGAAATATTGTCTGTGCCCAGCCCTTTGGCTGTCTGCCTAACCATATTGTAGGCAAGGGCATGATCCGCCGCCTGAAGGACGACTATCCCGGTTCCAACATCGTCGCCATCGACTATGATCCCAGTGCAACCAAGATCAATCAGGAAAACCGGATTAAGCTGATGCTTGCCAACGCCGCCCGTATCCGCGAAAAAGAACAACAGACCGCCACGGTTTAAAGCAAAAAGAAGCGCCGCCCCATTCAAAATGGGGCGGCGCTTCTTTTAATCTTATCTGTTCACTGCAATCGCCGCAGAAAGAAACAGCAAAATTGCTGCCAGTGCTCCCGCAAATGCGGCGCCCTGTGTGCCTAAATGCAAAACCACAATGCTGACAAATCCAAACACCGCCGTCAGCACAAGCGCAAGGCCTGCAAAAATCAACTGCATTCTATAAGTCTTTTTTCTATTTTCCGGCCGATACAGGAAATAAAATCCGCCTTGATACAATGGTAACACCACTGCATTGAAAAACGGGACAAACCTGGCCAGTCCAATCACTTCTGCCCCAACAAGTGGAACACCTTGCGTGTCCGCCGCCGCGGCAAGTATTCGCTGCGCCGCGTCGTAGGAAAAATAGGCGTTTCCCCACAGGGCCGCCAGAGCAGCGGAAAGTACAGCAACCACAACCTGCGCTTTTACAGGGATGATGCGCTGCAGAATCAGAGGCAGCCCGCAAAGCACTGCCAAACCGCCCACCGAGATGAGAACCATCTGCGGCCGAAATGCGCTGCTGCCCACGCGAAATGCGCGCGTTGCATATGCGCCAAGCGGGCTGCTGCAAAGTCCCAAAACTATGGAAAGCACATTTGTCAGTACAAAGGCTTCTACCGTTGCAGCCGCAACTGCAAGCAGATGTTTTTTGACATTGAGTGGGCAGCATTCCTTTACTCCAACAGGTTTTCCCGATGTTTGTTCCAGCGCCGTATTACAGTGCGGGCAAGTCTCGACGCGGTCCGAGATCCGTTTCCCGCAGTGCGGGCAAAAAATCAGTGCCATATGCGCTCACCCGCACTTTCCCAGCAGCACGGTTAAGATATCCTCTCGCTGCGCCCGCGCTTTCAAATCCGGGAGTGCTGCTACATACAGCATTCCAAGTACGCCAAAGAAGAACACCAGTGCCAATGCGTGCGAATTCTCATACCCTTTACTGATCGCAATGTTATTCATCTGTATCGCAAAGGAAAAGTTGACCGCCAATGCCAGCAAAACGCCAACGGCAATTCCAAAGATTCCCACCGTTTCTCCCCTCCAGAAATAAAAAAGTGCGCAGCCGAAGCTACCCACCGAAAAACACATAACTCCACTTGCTGCGACACAAACTTTTGCACCTCACAGAGAATGACAAAAGGGAGCGTGCGTTTTTACCGAAAGGAAAAACACATACTCTGTCTTTGAGGTGCTTCATATGCAGTTTGTGTCGCAAGCATAGTATAATCCATGCGGCTGGAAAATCAATCCGGTTTCGCGTCTGCAATCTTCCGGCAGCAAAACACGGCACGAAACAGCTTGTTTCGTGCCGTGTTTTCATTCTTTTCAGTATTGACGCTGCACTGTTTCAGCACAGACCGGCCGCCTGTGTCATCTTCTCTTTGAACAGGTAGTTGACCAGTGCAATTATGCGGCCAGTTAAAATCATGGAGAGAACCGTGCCGATTCCGATTCCCACAACGCGATGGCCAAAAATCAGGCCGATGAGCAGCGTAATAACAACCGCTGAAATATCAATGACATTCTTGCCAAAGCCCATACCGCGTCTGGTCACTTCCCCAACCGTTCCCGCCAGACCGTCGGCCGGATTGGCAATGAACTTCATGTTTACAGTCAGACATGCGCCGATTCCCGTCAACACAATTCCAACCGCGAGCAGCAAAAGATTTTGCCAAAGCAGGGTAAAATGGTAATCCAGTAGCGCGCTAAACAAATCGAGCAGCAAACTGAATACAAAGCTGAACGGAATCTGCAGCAGCGTCCGCAGTTGAAAGCGGCGGCGCAGCAGCAACGCCTGAATTCCTACAAATGCACTGTAAACGAGAAAGGTCATCGCCGCAAAATTGAGATTCCAAAGCTCTGAAATGCCAAATGAAATGGACACCAGCGGTGAAACGCCCAGCCCTGTTTTCGTGTTCAGTGTAATACCGGCAGCCAGTGTTGCAATTCCAATCAGATAGGCTGCAATCCGAAACACCATTTTCTTTCCCTTCATATTCTCCCCACCGTCTGACAATTTTCTTTATTATAGCAAGCTTTCCGGCAATTGACAACGGAGCCTTTCCGTTCTGTTTTTCATCAGGAAATAATCCACTATCAATCCTTCAACGAGGGAAGCACATATTATCACATGGCAGGGATTTGACAGCGCCTGTGTTCGCCGCTTGTAACAACTGCGACAATATGGTAAGGTAGAAAGCACATTGAGCATTGGAGGCACGCAGTATGGCACTTGAAATCATCCTTGATCGGCAGCTGCTGGAAACCTATCCCGCAATTCGGTTGGGACTTATGCAATTTGATGCGGAGGTCAAGGCATCCAGCGAGAAGTTCTGACATGATATGGATACCAAAATTCTGCCGCAGGTGACCGCCGCCATCGCGGGCAAGGAATGGAGTGAAATTCCCGGCGTGCGGGGCAGCCGCGCCGCATATAAGGCGTTCGGCAGGAATCCCGGACGGTATCGGGTCTCCTCAGAAGCGCTGCTGCGCCGCGTTCGCCGTGGGGACGCACTCTATCACATCAATTCCGTGGTGGATGTGAACAACCTACTGTCTGTACAAAGCGGGCTGCCTGTTGGTTCCTATGACCTGGAAAAACTTCACATTCCCATTACCTTCCGAAAAGCGATACAGGGGGGAAGGCTATATCGGAATCGGCAAGGATTTTCTGGATCTGGAAAACATGCTGGTTCTCGCAGATGATGCTGGCATTTTCGGTTCCTCCATGTTGGATTCAACACGGGCCATGGTCACAGAGACCACCAGGCGGGTTTTGGTCGTGATTTATTGCTTTGAATCTGACCTCAATCTTGCGGCGCTGCTGGATGCAGGCCAGCAGGCCTTCGCGCAGTATGCTGCTGCCGCAAACATAAAAACCCGGATTCTCTAAATCTTCAAAGGGGCAGCGGTATGAAACTGCAAGAGGTTACAAATCGGACTCCGACGCTGATCGCAGCGCTGCTGAATGTTTGGGAGGACTCGGTTCGGGCAACGCATCTGTTCCTGTCCGATCCAGAAATTCAGACCATCAAAGCCTATGTTCCGCAAGCGCTGCGCAATGTGCCTCATCTGATTGTCGCTGCGCAAATCCCGGAGCGTCCAGTCGCCTTCATGGGAATCGACGGAACGCGTCTGGAAATGCTCTTTCTCACCTCCGCTGCGCGCGGTGCGGGTCTTGGCCGGCAGCTTCTCGAATATGGCATTGCACACTATGCGCTTCAAACGCTCACAGTGAACGAGCAGAATCCGCAGGCTGTCGGCTTCTATCGGCATATGGGATTTGAACCCTACAAGCGGACCTCCCACGATGAAGAAGGAAATCCCTACCCGCTTCTATATCTGAGAAGGCACTGATGCCTGAAAGGGGAATTCTTTTGCAAATCGTGCCATATCACGCGCAATACAGGGACGCGATCATTGCGTTGATTCTTGATATTCAAAACAATGAGGCAAAAAATCGGCTTGTCGCTTCCGGAGCAGCCGGATTTGCTCGACATTTCCGGCTGCTATCAGGCATCCGGCGGTGAATTTTGGGTAGCATTGTCAGACAACCATGTCATCGGGACAATCGGATTGATGATGAAACCAAAGCACTGTGCCATACTGAAAAAGTTCTTTGTCCAGCGGGAATACCGTTTCCGCAGAATTGGTCTTGCACTTTATCAGCAGCTCTTGCACTTTGCCAAAGCCGCCGGTGTCCGGCAAATTCTGTTGGATACGCCCTCCGTCGCCCACGCCTCCCACCGGTTTTATGAAACGGCCGGATTTTGTAAAATCACTCCCCAGGAACTGCCGGTTCCATATACTTATCCGGATCGAGACAGCATTTTGTATCTGTTGAATTTATAAATTGGGTTGTCCTATTTTGCGCCTGACTCCCATAGATTGAAAAACGGGGGTGATTCCTTGTCCGGGAAAAAGACCGTTTTTCAATCCGCCATGCTGCTGACCGCGGCAAGCCTTGCCCTGCGGGCTGTCTCCATGGTTTTTCAAATCTATCTCTCCAATGTGGTTGGCGCAGCGGGTATCGGCCTGCTGCAATTAACCATGAGCGTCGGGATGCTGGCAATGACCGCCGCCACCCTTGGTGTCCGCGTGGCTGCCATGTACCTGAGCGCCGAAGAGTACGCCCACCGCCGTCCCGGCAGTGGGCGTCTTGCCATCCGGTGCTGCATCGGCTATGCGCTGATTCTGTCTGTTACAGTCGGTGCGGCACTTTTCCACTTTGCCCCGCTGCTGGCTGTTCACTGGATTCAGGATGGGCGTGCCGCCGGTGCATTGCAGCTGTTTGGTCTGTTTTTACCTGTCTCCGTCTGTTGGACCATTCTGGATGGCTATTTTACTGCGACCGGCCGCATCGGCCGGCTTGTCGCCGTGGAGGTACTTGAGCGGTTGCTCTCCATGGCGCTGACCATCCTGATGCTGCGCTACTGGGCCCGCAGCGACACCGCCCGCGCCTGCTGCGCGATTTTGTCTGGAAGCGGTGCCGCTTCTCTTCTCAGTCTTCTGTTCCTTGGAACGCTCTACCTGCGCGAACAGCACCAGCCCTGTGCTTCTGGCGCTGGAAGCATGACCTGGCGGCTCTTACGCCTGGCGGTTCCGGTGGGGCTCAATGATATTCTGCGCAGCGGCCTCTCCACCATGGAGCACTTGATGATCCCCCGCGGGCTGGCACAATCCGGCAGCGATCCGGAGCAGGCAATGGCTGCTTACGGCACGATTCATGGAATGGTATTTCCGGTCATCCTGTTCCCGGCTGCTGTGCTCTATGCGCTCTCCGATCTTTTGGTGCCGGAACTTGCCGGGAGCATCGCCCAAAACCACCGGCGGCGGATTCATCATATGACAGATAAGTGTCTGCGCATTGGTCTTCTTTTTGCAGTGGCAATCGCCGGAAGCCTGTTCGTCTCCGCACGGCCGCTGGCACAACTTCTATATCACAGCGAAGATGCCGGGTTTTACCTGCGGATTTTCGCTCCGCTGATCCTGATTCTCTACCTGGACACGATTGTGGATGGAATGCACAAGGGATTGGGACAGCAGATCTACTGTGTCCGCTACAATACCTTCACCAGTCTATTGGATGTACTGCTGCTTTTCTTCTTATTGCCGCGCTTTGGGATTGACGGCTATTTCTTCGCTTTTACCGCCACCCACGCCGTCAATTTTTATCTTTCGCTCAATCGGCTTCTCAAGGTCACCGGCTATATTCCCTCCCTGCAATATGTTTGTAAAGTGCTCTTCTGTGCGCTTGCAGCTGCCTGGCTTGCACAGTGGCTTGTGCCGGAAACGCTGGTATGCGCCCTGCTATATATAATGTCCTTCACATTTCTGATCGCACTGCTGCGTGTCTGCAGCCGGGAGGACTGGCGCTGGCTCTTTGCCACCATCCAGGGAAAGAAAACAAAGGTTGAAACCCGATAACCGCCGCAGTATACTAACAGTATTACGATCTTACAAAAGAGGCGACCATCTGTGCATTCTTTTTCCACCATGCTGAATCTTCAAATCAGTGTTTTTATCATCTTGATGGTCGGTGTGCTGTTCCGAAAATGCAACATTATCACCGCAGAATCGCGCAGCAGTCTTTCCAGCCTGCTGATTGATGTGGTGCTGCCCTGTAATATCGTCGCCTCATTCGACACGGATATGACCACGGAGCTCTGGATTTCCCTCAGCGAAGTCATTCTGATTTCTTTGGGCATTCAGGTCTTTGTGTGTTTTCTCAGCAAACTTCTCTACCGAAAAACGCCCCACGGGCCGAAGGAGGTACTGCAATATGGTACCATTACCTCCAATTCCGGCTTCCTCGGCAACCCGATGGCCTACGGCGTCTTCGGCGATCTGGGTCTGCTCTATGCCGCCGTCGCCATGCTTCCCATCCGCGTCATTATGTGGAGCGCAGGTCTGAGCCTCTTTACGAATATTTCCGGCAAATCCGTGGTGAAAAAACTATTGACACATCCCTGCATTATCGCAATTTTCGTCGGATTCGCCGTCATGCTGATGCCCTGGGCGCTTCCGACTTTTTGCAGCAAAACACTCCATTATATCGGTGACTGCACCATTTTCATCTCCATGCTGGTGATCGGTTCCATTCTGGCGGACATTCAGCTTGCCGACCTCAACCTGAAGCGGATCGGCTTTTATTGTTTCGTACGCCTGCTACTGATTCCGTTTGCAGTGCTTGGCGTCCTCTCTCTACTCGGCATTGATTCGCTGATTACCGGCGTTGCCGTATTACTGTCCGCCATGCCCGCCGCCAGTACTACTGCCATTCTGGCAGAAAAATATGGCGGCGACGCCAAATTTGCCTCCGCCATTGTATTTTTCTCCACGCTGCTATCTATGATAACCGTTCCCGTGGTACTGTTGTTCGTCTAAGTGCAAAACACCCTAGACAGAATAATCTGTCCAGGGTGTTTTTATCGGCACAGCTCCAGAATGGCCTGTGCCATCATTTCGGCAGCAAGAATCAGCTCGTCCACCGGCATGAATTCATCCGCATCATGAATGTGATAATCTGTTCCCGGCATCTCACAGCCAAAGGCCACGCCGTTTTTCAGCCCATGGACATAGGTGCCGCCGCCAATCGCAATACACTTCCCCGGCTGACCAGTCCATGCAGTATAGGTTTGCAGCAGCGTTTGGACAAACGGCTCTGTCTCCGGGATATAGTGCACCGGCACCAAGTCGCGGTCCAGCACCTGGAATCCCACCGCCTCACAGTTCGCCCGGAACACCGCATGGCAGTTCTCCTCCGTCGCGCAAACAGGCAGACGGGCATCGGTTACCGCCAGCATCTGCTGTTCATTCAGTGTCAGCATATTCAGGCACAGCGTCAATGCACCAGAGATCTCGTCCGCTTGCGCTATGCCGGTTCCGCGCCCTGCCCAATCGCCATGCGGAAACAGCCGATGCAGCGCACGCACCGCATCCGTACTGCCGCACGGCGCCAGCGGCAGCGCAGCCAACAGGGTCAGCAGCGCGGTGAGCGCGTTGTTGCCATGCTCTGGCGAAGCCGCGTGCGCACCGACGCCTGTCACACGGATCCGCAGCCCTGCAG
>CAKTFW010000007.1 GCA_934561175.1 uncultured Oscillospiraceae bacterium | reverse complement strand
AACGATGTGCCTCTGAAGCAAATTCAGGAGTGGCTGGGTCACAGCGATATTGGCACGACGGCGAATATTTACAGCCATTTGGATTACAAGTCCAAAATCACCTCGGCAAATGTAATGGACAATATCCTGACTCTGCCGGACACAGGGCAGACCGGCTGGCACACCTGAGTTCTTGCCGAAAATCATGTACGCCGATGTGACCTTGAGAGAAAAGAAAAGCCCAGTCATATGGGCAAAAGCCTTGAGGGATTCGAACCCTAGAGACCTTTCGGTCTACAGCATTTCGAGTGCTGCACCTTCGACCACTCGGACAACTCTCCATACGATGTTTTTATATAGAACTGTATTATTTAGAATACCGCATTTCTCTTCCAATGTCAAGAGTGCACACCGCAGCACGCCGGGAGCCCCAAGAAATTCCATATTCCTCCCGATTTCTTCTTGCAGTGCGCACAGCAATCCGATATAGTATATAATATCTGTTTGTATTTTATAAAAGATCACAATCGGAGGGAAACTTCATGGCTGAATTGCGAGAAATCAATTTGGAAGTCGGCATGCCGATTGCCGCAGACGCCGTGCGTCGTCTCACCTTTGAAATTCATCACAGCAAAGCGCTCGGCTTTACTGCGTTAAAACTGATTCACGGTTATGGATCCTCCGGAAAGGGCGGAAAAATTCGCATCGCTGCAAGAGAACGACTGCAGTTTCTGGCTGGAAAGCGAGAAATCCGCAGCTACATCTGCGGCGAAGATTTTTCCATCTTTGATGAACCAACGCGACAGGCTTTTCTGCGCTGTGGGGAGTTGCGGCGCGACCGCGATCTCGACCGCCACAACAACGGCGTCACCTTTGTGATCCTATAATTTTCGATTTCTCTGTTGTCATCTTTTGAAACTTGTGATAGAATAGAGCGAATTAAAAGGAGGCGCCCCGTGAAACTTTACAACCTGATTGATATCGAAGACCTCACCATGGACGAGTGGCATGAAATTTACACCCTCGCCAGTCAAATTATTGATCATCCGCTGGACTTTGCCGACGCCCTTCGGGGACGGGTAATGGCCAGTCTTTTTTTTGAGCCAAGTACCAGAACCAAATTTTCCTTTCAAACCGCTATGCTGCGGCTGGGCGGCAGTGTATTCGGCTTTGCTGATCCGAACTCCAGCTCTGCCTCCAAAGGAGAAACGCTGAAAGATACCGTAAAGATGGTCAGTGCTTATGCCGATGTCATTGTCATGCGCAGCCCACAGGAAGGCGCTGCCAAGGCCGCCTCACTCTATTCGGAGGTTCCCGTGATTAACGCTGGCGATGGCGGCCATATGCATCCGACGCAAACGCTGACAGACCTTGTCACCATCACCAAACTGCGCGGCAGTATCGATGGACTGAACATCGGACTCTGCGGCGATTTGAAAAACGGCCGTACTGTTCACTCCTTAATCAAAGCGCTCTCAAAGTTTCAGAACATCAGCTTTACGCTAATCTCCCCGCCTGACTTGGCAATTCCCTCCTATATGCGCGACTTCCTGATTTCCCATGACCAGCGCTTTATTGAGGTCACCAATCTGGACGCTGCAATGCCGCAGTTGGATGTGCTCTACATGACGCGCGTACAGCGGGAGCGTTTTACGGATCCGCTGGAATATGATCGGTTAAAGGGCGTCTATATTCTGACCCGCAGCAAGTTGCGCCGGGCAAAGCCGGAGCTTTTAATTCTTCACCCGCTGCCCCGCGTGGATGAGATCGCACAGGATGTGGATGACGATCCCCGCGCCGCCTATTTTGAACAAGCGCGCTATGGAATGTACACCCGCATGGCGCTGCTAACAAAAATCGTCGCACAGGGTCGCCGCCGCCCTGCTCCTGTAGAAATCGGCACCAAACCGCTGTGCCACAACAAAAATTGCATTACACAGCACGACCTGTATTTGCCGCCGCTGACCAAGCAGATCAGTGGAAAGTGCTGCTGCGCCTATTGCGATAAGGAGATCTGAATGGAAACCGGAACTGTCTGTCTGCGCCGTGGACAAGATCATGCTGTCCGCGCCGGTGCCCCCTGGGTCTATGACAACCAGATCGACTGGATTGACGATCTTTGCAGCGATGGCGGTCTCGTCATTGTAACCGACAGCCGCGGGCATTTTCTTGTCCAAGGCTACTTTAATTCCAAATCCAAAATCACTGTACGCGTTCTCAGCCGCGACCGGGATGTACAAATCAACCGTGCATTCTTTGCGCAGCGTATCCGCGCAGCCTGGGAATTCCGGCAGGCGCTCGGTTTTTCCAATGCCTGCCGCGTTGTCTTTGGCGAATCGGATGGGTTGCCCGGTTTAACAGTGGATAAATTCGGTGACTACCTTTCTTTCCAAACCGTTGCGCTTGGCATTGACCGCTGGAAACAGGACATTCTGGAGATTTTAATTGAACTGTTCCATCCTGTCGGCATCTATGAACGCAATGATGTACCAGTGCGGGAAAAGGAAGGATTAGCGCAATGTGTCGGCTGCGTCTATGGTACTGTACCGGAACAAGTGGAGATTCGCGAGCACGACGCACTGATGCTGGTGGATATTCCCCACGGCCAGAAAACCGGCCATTTTCTTGATCAGCAGGAAAATCGCGGCCGAATTCGTCCCTATGTTCCAGGCCGCACGGTACTGGATCTATGCTGCTGCACCGGTGGTTTTTCCATTCACGCCGCACTCTACGGTGCCAAATCCGTAGAAGCCGTGGATGTCTCCGAAGATGCCCTCGCGCTGGTAAGGCAAAATGCCGCGCACAACCATGTTACTGTGCAGACAACCTGTGCCAATGTCTTTGATCTGGTGCGCACTTATGCCGACGAAGGAAAGCAGTATGACACCGTCATCTGCGATCCGCCAGCCTTTGCCAAGAGCAAACGCGCATTAGAGGGCGCTTATCGTGGATACAAAGAACTGAATCTTCGCTCCATGAAGCTCGTCAAGCCCGGCGGGTTTCTGATCACCTGCTCCTGCAGTCAATTTATGACTCCGGAGCTGTTTCTGCAGATGCTCCGGGAAGCTGCTGCCGACAGCGGCCGCCAGGTGCGTCTGCTGGAAACCCTGATGCAATCGCGTGACCACCCGGCACAGCTGTCCGCTGGGCAATCGCTTTATCTCAAGGGAGATATTCTGCAAGTCCTGTAAAAAAACAGGGCACAGCCGGGTTGGCTGTGCCCTGTTTTTTTCGCGCTCTTTTCAGTGAATCGTTGTTGTCATTCGTCTTAATGTATCAGATCCAGTACAAACTCTTATTACGAATTCCAGCTTAATTTGTTCCCACATCCAGGGCAATAATCGGCCCTTCGCCCTCTGATATTTAATCTTCTACCACACACCGGGCATTTAAAAAACACAAAAGCTTGTATCACACCGCCTATCATAAACAGGCTTCCAACTGCTCCTATAATATTTCCAAGCCCAATGCCTTGTGCGCCAATCCACAAGCCTACAAATGTTATGATTGCTCCCCCGAAAATTCCAAATAACAGCAACTTATAACTTTTTTGGTAATTCATTATATACACACCAATCTAAATCGGACTTCTTAATATCCATTTTCCGTAGCGCCGTAAACGGCTTGTTCGTGGGTAAACCCCTCGTATTCCAGCTGTGCAATCAGGCTCTCTCTGGAAAAAGTGGAAAACGCCAGATAGAATGCGGCAGATTTTGCAGCCTGCTCATTCCAGTCGGCCCCGCATTGATCCGCCGCGGCAGTCGCATCTGCATGGGAAAAGCCCTCATATTCCAACTGTTTGACCAGTCCATCATAAGAGAATGCCGTATAATCCAGATACTGCTTTGCGCTCTCCAGCGCCTGTGATGATTCTTCCAGGTTGCAGTGCTCCGCGCCGTAAACTGCCTGTTCGTGCGTAAAGCCTTCATATTCCAGCTGTTCGATCAGGCCATCATAAGAAAACGAAGAGAACGATAAATAATTTTTTGCCGAAGCTGCAGCCTGTTCATTCCAGTCTGCTCCGCAATGATCGGCCGCATAGGCTGCCTCCTCGTCTGTATATCCCTCATATGCCAACTGATCCACCAGTCCCTGATAGGAAAATGCCATAAGGCTCAGATATTGTTTTGCCGATTTCAGCGCATTTTCCTCGCCTGCTGTGGTAGCTTCGGTATTTGCCGCGTCCTCAGAATCTGTTTGATCCGTTTGATGTTCCGGTGTCGTTGTCTGTGACGGCACATTATCTGTTGCCAGGTTGCCGCAAGCGCTCAAAAGCAGCAACATCGCCACCACCAAAATCCATCCCTTTTTCATTGTGTTTTCTCTCTTTCTCCCAGTTACTTTTTCCGTTTTTTTCTGCTTTGCAGCTGTGCTTTCCATTCTCTGCGAAAACGAATCGTCACATAGCCCCACAGGAGCATCAAAACCACCAGCAGAATTGTGAGCACAAGTCCAGCCTGGGTGTTCAAATCCATCAGGCCACAGGCGATGCTGCAGGCGCCAATCAGCACATACAGCAGTCCGCTTTTCCGCTGCCAATCCCGCGCAAGCGCGCTTCCCCGATACTCTGCTTTCAGCATCGTTTCCGATCCTGTCAAATTCAAAATGCCGCAGGCAATGATTAAAACACCTGCAATTCCGTACATAATCTGCATTGCTTCCACCTCATCCAAAAACCGCCATCAAAAAGCCCGCCGCAACCGCCGAACCGATAACGCCCGCCACATTGGGGCCCATGGCATGCATCAGCAGGAAATTCGCCGGATTTGCCTTCTGACCCTCTGTCTGGCTGACTCTGGCCGCCATTGGTACCGCAGAAACGCCTGCCGAGCCAATAAGCGGATTGATTTTTCCATGGGAGAGCTTGCACATTACCTTTCCCAGCAACAGGCCGCCCACCGTGGAGAATGCAAAAGCCGCCAATCCCAGTGCCACAATCGCCAGCGTCTGGAACTGCAGAAAATTTTCCGCTACCGTCGTTGCCCCAACCGAAATTCCCAGAAAAATTGTCACAATATTCATCAGCGCATTCTGCGCAGTATCAGACAGCCGGTCCACGACGCCGCACTCCCGGAACAGGTTGCCCAACATCAGGCAGCCAATCAGCGGTGCAGTGGAAGGCAGCAGTAAAATTACAAAGACCGCAACCACAATCGGAAACAGGATTTTCTCTGTTTTGGAGACCAGGCGCATTTGCTCCATCTTCACTGCCCGTTCCTCTTTCGTCGTCAGCAAACGCATCAGCGGCGGCTGAATCAGTGGGATCAGCGCCATATAAGAGTAGGCCGAAATTGCAATCGGGCCAAGCAGCGCCGGCGCCAGCTGGCTGGTCAACCAGATTGCCGTCGGGCCATCTGCGCCGCCGGTGATACCAATCGATGCCGCCGCCGGGCCGTCAAAGCCAATCAGCACTGCGAGTAAAAATGCGCAGTAAACGCCCAACTGCGCTGCGGAACCCAGCAGCAAGCTCTTCGGATTGGCCAGCAGCGGGCCAAAATCTGTCATTGCGCCAACGCCAAGGAAAATCAGGGACGGATATAATCCTGTTTTAACCCCAATGTAGAGAATATCCAGCAGGCCGCCCTCCGTCAATACCGCGCCGTATCCTTTTTCATGAGCGATAATGGCGTCCCACAACTCCGGATGGTACAACTGCGCACCCGGAAGATTGGTCAGCAGCATGCCGAAGGCAATTCCCACCAGCAGTAAGGGCTCAAATTTTTTGACAATGCCAAGATACAGCAGCACGCAGGCCAGCGCAATCATAATCAGATTTTTCCAACCGCCGTCTTGTATCAACAGGGAAAATCCGGAGTCCGCAGCAATATTTTTCAAGACCTCTAAAATCGCATTCATAGACAATCCTCCATCATGCGAGGATCAGAAGCGGCGCACCGGTTTCCACCACCGCGCCCTGCGTTGTCACAATCTGGACAACCGTCCCATCCCGCGGCGCAACAATCTCGTTTTCCATTTTCATTGCTTCCAAGATCACCAAAATCGCCCCGGCTTTGACCGTCTGCCCCTGCGTCACCTTGATATGCAAAATATTGCCGGGCATCGGTGCTTTCACCACCTCGCCGGACGCCAATGCAGCGCCGGACGGCTGCGCCACTGCCGGCGCCGCCGTTTTTTCTGCCGGTGCTGTCGGCGCAGGACTCGCCGCCTCATATTCATCGAGCAGTGTAGCGCTGCCCTGCTCCACTTCTACTTCATAAATCTTTTCGCCAAGCGTCACTCTGTATTTCATTTTGTCTCCTCCACTTCCCGGATCGAGATAAAGTGCAGCTCTTGCAAGGGTTTCCCCAATTCATCCGCCACAATCGCCATCAGCATTGCAGCTGTCGGCTCCGGCACCCCGTGCAGCTGCACCGCACCGGCAGAGCCGGGTGCAGGTACCTTTGGCACTTCTGGCGCAGGCACCGCGGCTTCTTGCGGTGTCTTTTGCGTACGGGACAAGACAAAGTGCATCAAATGAATGACGCCCATCAGGACGCACAGCATTGCAAAGACGATTATCATTCCGAAAATGGAATATCCAACTGCCGCTAAAATTGAGGTATCCGAGTGAAATAAATGAAACAATGTGCTCATTTTTTCTCCTCCACTCTTGTAATTGTATAGGGCATCTTGCGTTCTTCCGCCGCTTTGCGCGCTGCAAAGAACTTCTCTGCCACCTCCGGGAAGGCAAGATAACTCAGCACATCTTCCTCGCTGCGGGCAATCCCCTCTAACTTTTTCGTTATCTTCTCCACCTGCGGCTCCAGCGTATCGGCATAACGCCCCACAATGGGCTGCTCACCCCTCAGGATTTTCTCCCGGATCGCCGGGTCAATAGGAGCCGGTGTTTTGCCATATTCGCCGCGGCAGTACGCCTTGATCTCCTTGCCTACATTCTTATACCGCTCACCGGAGAGGACATTTTGCACGGCCTGCGTGCCAACCATTTGACTCGTCGGCGTAACCAGCGGCGGGTATCCCATGTCCTTCCGGACGCGCGGCGTCTCCTGCAGTGCTTCCTCCAGGCGATCCAGCGCATGCATTGCGGTCAACTGTGAAATTAAATTAGAGAGCATTCCACCCGGAATCTGATATACCAGACACTGCGGATCTGTCGCCATGGAAATCGGATTCAAAATGCCGTTTTTCAAAAATTCCGCCCGGACCGGCTTAAAAAAGTCGGCCATCGCGCGCAGCTTTTCGTCGTTCAGATTCACCGTATACCCAAGCTGCCGCAGCGCATAGACCAGCGTCTCCGTCGCAGGTTGGGAGGTACCGCCGGAAAACGGCGAAATTGCGGTGTCCAAAACATCCGCCCCCGCTTCCGCTGCCTTGAGATAAGTCATAAAGGCCAGTCCCGTTGTGGAGTGCGTGTGCACCACCACTGGCAGATCCACTGCATCTTTAATCGCCGCGACCAGGTCATAAGCTTCCTGCGGTCCCATAATACCGGCCATATCCTTAATGCAGATGGACTGCACCCCCATATCCCGCATTTCCCGCACCAGTTTTACATAGTTGGGCAGCGTGTGCACAGGACTGGTTGTGTAGGAAATCGCACCGGACGCATGTGCGCCGCACTTAACCGTCTCGTCAATGGAAACCTTCAAATTTTCCACATCGTTGAGCGCGTCAAAAATCCGGATAATATCAATTCCATTTTTTACCGCGCAGCGAACAAATCCGCGCACAACATCGTCCGGATAGTGTTTATAGCCCAGCACATTCTGACCACGCAACAGCATCTGCAGCTTTGTGTGCGGCATCTTGGCACGGATCTTCCGCAGGCGCTCCCAGGGATCCTCATTCAAATAGCGCAGGCAGACATCAAATGTCGCACCGCCCCAACATTCGACGGAATAAAACCCCGCCTGGTCAATCGTCTCTAAAATCGGCGCAAAACGGTCAAAGGGAAGCCGTGTCGCCACCAGGGACTGGTTGGCATCCCGCAGGACAGTTTCTGTAAATTGTATGGTCATTCCGATCCCTCCCAGTTTCGATTTTTATGCACTTTTTCTTTATCATATCATACCCCCAATTTCATTTGCAACGGTATTCCTCCACAACGATTTTCTCCTGATTGTATGAAACAAAACACTTGACAATTATCCATTTCCATGTTAGTATCTTAAGGCTGACAATATCGGCACCTGACGCGGGTGTAGCACAACGGCTAGGGCACCAGCCTTCCAAGCTGGGGACGGGGGTTCGATTCCCCTCACCCGCTCCACATGCGCCAGTAGCTCAGTTGGATAGAGCAACTGCCTTCTAAGCAGTAGGCCGGGGGTTCGAGTCCCTTCTGGCGTACCACTTTTTTCTGATGTCAGCGCGCAAATTGCATATGGTGGATGTAGCTCAGTTGGTTAGAGCGCCAGATTGTGGCTCTGGAGGCCGTCGGTTCGACTCCGATCATCCACCCCATTTTTCTTTTTGCGTTCCCCGGCGGCTTCCTTCGCGATACAGGGGTGTCGCCAAGCGGTAAGGCACGGGACTTTGACTCCCGCATCGGTGGTTCGACTCCACCCATCCCTGCCATAGGACCCGCTAGCTCAGTTGGCAGAGCAATTGCCTTTTAAGCAATGGGTCTGGAGTTCGAATCTCCAGCGGGTCACCATTTCGCTGCGAACCATCGTCGTTCGCAGCGATTTTTTATCTTCATCATCCATGCACGGATTGCAGAGCAATCCGTGCACTTTTATTTTATTAGATGCAAAAAGGACAAGCCGCACTGCCATGCGCTTGTCCTTTACTTGTTTTCGCTGATTTCCTTTTCGATTTCTATATTGTTTATGAGGTCAGTTGATCTCACCGCATATAAATGTTATCTTGTCATATAAAACAAATTGTTATATAAGGAGGTCGCGCTTAGCTATTATAAAATTGAATGAGGTGTTTTCATGTACTTTCCCCCTTTGTTTCCACTCTCAATAACGGAATGTCCTCCCGAAAATCAACCTTTTAGCATTACTCAATTTGAAAAGCTTTTTGCACCAGTTCAAGAAACAGTAAAAGGGCTTTTCTTCAAACATACAAACTCTCGCAAAGCAACCAGCGAAGAATTTCAACAGCGAGAAAAAACTTAGGTATTGTTCTTGCATTTAAGAGCACGAATGAAGCAAGACAATATGTATTTCTTACAGAAACACATATTGTCTTTTGGGGGCAACCCGATAAGTCCTCATCTGCGCAACTGAAAGCTTACACACTTTCTCAATCCATGCTTAAAAAATTTCAATTGATGAATATACACAAGATGCATATTCCTATGACGCTATTGTACCGACTCACCAGCTGAACATTAAGACCACAGAAAACAGCAAACAAAGCGTAACAGGACGAGCCGTAGCGGGCGCAGTAATTGCCGGGCCAGTTGGAGCTGTTATTGGTGCTGCATCAGCAACCGAGCATAATCGAGTAGCTGAGCAGTTGAATTCCCAACATGATACCCCTCTGATTGAGAAGAAAAAGGTTTATCATGCCGCAGAAATAATCCCTAACTGTTTAGTCATAGAATGCGAAAGGTTCGCAAATTCAAAAGAGAAAGATTCCGGAGCAAAGGGATTCCAAAAAACAATATTGGCAGTTGGCCCGCTGGATGAGGAATTCAGTATCTATGCAAATGGACAAAGGGATATTACAGATTACAACCAGCTATTAGCGGAATTGCTTCATATTAAATATGATTTACACTGTGAATCAGAACTTACCGATAAACAAAAAGAGCATTTGAAAGTATTCCGAGAATTGCTGAATGATGGCTATATTGATGAGGAAACATATCAAGAGCGGGTAGAAGAATGTAAGCAAATGATTCATTAAATTTACAGGGGTATATTCCGGGAAAAACTAAAACACAAACTCATTTTTCTAATAGAGGACGCTCGTGCAGACCGCATGAGCGTTTTCTTTTTTCCGTCTTGCGGGTATCGTCTTACTTTTGCTTTGTGTCATTTGGACATACCTCAATGACATACTATTTTTTCTCAAAGTTGTATGTCACATGATTCACTTTCTTAATTTTGAAATATTTCAAAATATTTATATATCCTATTAACACACTTCGGGCTTTGTGGTAAGATAATGACAAAGAAAGGGCGTGAATGTATGCGAGTTGGCTATGTAAGATGTTCCACTATTGAACAGAATGAAGCGCGGCAATTAAAAATGATGGAGGAACAAAAGGCGGAAAAACTATTCATTGACAAAGCCAGCGAAAAAAATACAGACCGCAAGGCGTTCAAAGAAATGATGGGCTTTGTTCGAGCGGGAGATATGGTGATTGTCGAAAGCATTTCCCGCATTGCCAGAAACACACGCGATTTACTTTCTATTGTTTCTGAACTGACAGAAAAGCAAGTCGAGTTTGTCAGCCTTAAAGAAAATATTGATACCACCACCCCGCAAGGTCGATTCATGCTAACAGTATTCGGCGCACTTGCTGAGTTGGAGCGGGAAAATATTTTGGAGCGTCAGCGTGAGGGCATAGCCATTGCAAAAGACGAAGGCAAATACAAAGGCCGAAAGCCGCTTGAAATCGACGAAGAACAATTCAAAGATGTTTGCGCCAGATGGAGAGCAGGGGAAGTCACGGCAACAGCCGCCATGAAAGAGGTCGGATTGAAACCCAACACTTTCTATCGGCGGGTAAAAGAAATGAGCCTGTAACGGCTCATAATCTCAAAGGAGAAACGCGGGAAACCGCTTCTCAATATTCCAATCCACTTTTGTTTCATTAGAGCGAAAAGCGCGGCGGAGGATTCCACTTTTCTTCCACTAAAAAAGAGGGCAGGCATTTCTGCCCACCCTCTAAATGGTTGGATTTACTTGTTAAAGTAACGCTTCAGCAGGCCCTCGAAAGCCTTGCCGTGACGGGCCTCATCGCGCGCCATCTCATGCACAGTGTCATGGATTGCGTCGAGGTTCAGCGCCTTAGCACGCTTAGCCAGATCAAACTTGCCAGCGGTTGCGCCGTTCTCTGCATCTACACGCATCTGCAGGTTCTTCTCCGTGGAATCCGTTACGACCTCGCCCAGCAGCTCTGCAAACTTTGCAGCGTGCTCCGCCTCTTCGTAAGCAGCCTTCTCCCAGTACAGGCCGATTTCCGGATAGCCCTCGCGGTGTGCCACGCGTGCCATTGCCAGATACATACCAACCTCAGAGCACTCGCCCTCAAAGTTAGCACGCAGATCTGCCAGAATATCTTCCGGCGCGCCCTGCGCTACACCGACCACATGCTCGGCAGCCCAGGTCTTCTCGCCCTCCTGCTTGGTGAACTTGGAAGCCGGAGCCTTGCAGATCGGGCACTGTGCCGGAGCCGCGTCACCTTCAAAAACATAACCACAAACAGAGCAAACAAACTTCGCCATCTTCATTTACCTCCACAAACTAATTTTTATTTTTGAATTCTTGAAACTAAGAATTGCTAACATGATGATCCCGGCAGCGGCGGCAAACACCCGTAAAAGTGATTGCAATCTTTTCCACTTTCCCGCCAGTTTCGCGTTCTGCCTCTTTGGCCAGCGTATCTACGCACGCCGCAATGCCTGCATCGATCACCGCGCCGCAGCAGCGGCAGATCAAATGGCTATGGGGTTCCACGCAGCCGTCAAACCGTTCCAACCCATCCACCACACCAACGGATGCAATGACGCCCTCGCGTTTGAATTCCGACAAATTGCGATAAACCGTACCGAGGCTGAGATTGGGATACTCCGGTTTCAGGGATTGGTACACCCATTCCGCCGTCGGATGCGTATCCGTCTGGCGCAGGCAGCTCAGAATCGCATCGCGCTTTTTACTATTGCGTTTCATGGTTGCCTCCATTTCATAATAACTATGATTCTTATTACGGTTATTATATTAGCACACTCTTCCCCCGTTGTACAGTCCTTTTTTTAAAAAATTTTCATTCTGTATATTTTTTATCTACAGGTTCATTTTTCGAAATAAAGTGCAAATTTTGCATCTCTGAAGCGGAAAAAACTATTGAAATTGTCATATTATTCGCATATAATATCAATATAGTATGAGCAGATAAGGGAGGCAACCATGGGTCAGGTTTTCGTTGTAACCTCCGGAAAAGGAGGAACCGGCAAGACCACACTCTGCGCCGGCATCGCTTCCTGTCTGGCTGCCGAGGGTGCGCGTGTCCTGTGTATTGACGCAGATGTTGGCCTGCGAAATCTTGACATCTCACTTGGCATGGCTGATTGCGCCGTGGTCTCCTTTGAAGATGTTCTTGCCGGACGAGCCAGTCTTTCCGATGCGGCACAGAGCAGTGCAATTCCAGGTCTGTTTCTACTGACTGCACCGCTCAATACAGAACCGGAATGTTTGGATCCCGTTGCCTTTGCTTCCCTTATTCAGCAGGCGCGGGATCAATTTGACTGGTGCCTGATCGACGCACCCGCGGGGATCGGCGCCGGTTTCCGTTTTGCCATTTCTGCGGCGGACAGTGCACTGGTTGTCTGTACGGCCGATCCAGCCTCGCTGCGCGACGCGGCGCGAACCGCCGATTTGCTCACAGAATCCGGGATTCTGGACATCCGACTTGCGGTCAACCGTGTAACGGTAAAGCTCTACCGGCGTATGGCAACCACCATTGACGATGTGATGGACACCGTTGGTCTCCCGCTTTTGGGCATCGTTCCAGACGATTATGAGGTTTCGCTTGCCGCGGCCGCTGGCACACCGCTGATTTTGCGGACCAGCCATGGCGCAGCGGAGGCCTGCCTGCATTTGGCGCGGCGCCTATCTGGGAAGAAAGTACCGCTTATGCGATTAAAATGAATGGGGTGAAACTGTAATGAATATCGCACTGATGGCACATGACAAGAAAAAAGAGTTGATGGTTCAGTTCTGCGCTGCCTATAAGGGAGTTCTTGCCAAGCACAACCTTCTCGCAACCAGCGCGACGGGTCGTCTTGTTGCAGACGCTACAGGGCTCCCGATTACGCTTTTTCTCTCCCGCGCACAGGGTGGTCACCAGCAGCTCGGCGCACGGATCGCCTACAACGAAGTGGATATGGTGCTCTTTTTTACAGACCCGAACTCCACAATGGACCCCTGGCAGGATCAGACTCTGATTGAAATTCTACACCTGTGTGATGCACACAATGTTCCCTGCGCCACCAATCTCGCCACCGCTGAGATGCTGATTCTCGGTCTGGATCGCGGCGATCTGGACTGGCGTGATGTTTCCCGCTCCACAGGTCACTATATTTAAACAATAATTCTTTAAATTTTATAGAACGCTATGACGCGGAAGCAGTAGCGGCAGTGGCAGCGCTCAGAGAGGAATCCGGATGCTGAGAGGATTCTGCGCGGCCCGCCGGGAAGGACATCCGCTGAGCGGGCGCGGAAACGCGCAGGTGTGCTCCGCCTAAAGGAGCAACAGAGGGCGTCTTGCGGCGCCGAACATGGGTGGCACCACGAAGCAGATGCTCTCGTCCCATATTATGGGATGAGAGCATCTTTTTTGCCTGCTCAATCTTTGAAAATCTTCCGGAAAGGATGTTACCGCATGGAAAAGATGAAACCCCGCACGCTGTCCGGTTTTATGGAGCTGCTCCCCGGACCGCAGCAGCAGATGGAACGCATGATGCAGACCTTGCGCGATACCTACAGCCGCTACGGCTTTACCCCGCTGGACACCCCGATCATCGAGGACAGCCAGGTGCTGCTGGCTAAAGGCGGCGGCGAAACCGAAAAGCAGATCTACCGCTTCACAAAGGGCGATTCCGACCTGTCCCTTCGCTTTGACCTGACCGTGCCGCTGGCCAAATATGTAGCCCTGCATTACGGCGAATTGGCATTTCCCTTCCGCCGCTATCAGATCGGCAAGGTCTACCGCGGCGAGCGTGCACAGCGCGGCCGGTTCCGGGAATTCTATCAGGCCGACATTGACATTATCGGCGACGGCCAGTTGGACATTATCAACGAGGCCGAAATTCCCGCCATCATCTACAAAACCTTTACTGCGCTTGGCCTGGAGCGTTTTCAGATCCGTGTCAACAACCGTAAAATTCTCAACGGCTTTTATGCCATGCTGAACCTGACAGAATACGCCGGAGATGTGATGCGTACCGTGGACAAGCTGGACAAAATTGGTCCGGAAAATGTCCGGAAAATTCTGGTGGAAGATGTGCAGATTTCGGCTGACAGCGCGGACGAAATTCTACAGTTCATCGCGATCTCCGGTTCCAACGAATCCGTCCTGCAGTCGCTGGAGCGCTACCGCGGCCGCAATGCACTGTTCGATCTCGGTTTGGACGAATTGAACACCGTAGCACGGTATCTGGCCGCCTTCGGTGTTCCGGAAGATCACTTCCGCATTGATCTCACCATCGCCCGTGGTTTGGATTATTACACCGGCACCGTCTATGAAACTGCTATGCTGGATCACCCGGAAATCGGTTCCATCTGCTCCGGCGGCCGCTATGACAATCTGGCTGGTTACTATACCGACCGGCAGCTGCCCGGCGTCGGCATCTCGATCGGCCTGACCCGCCTGTTCTATGTGCTGGGCGAGCAGGGCTATCTGAATCCGGATCTGAACACAGCGCCAGCCGATGTTCTTGTACTGCCCATGACCGAAGACCTGGCTCCAGCCATCGCGCTGGCAACCCAGCTGCGCGACGCCGGCATCCGCACACAGCTGCACTGTGAGCAGAAAAAGTTCAAAGCCAAAATGAGCTACGCCAATAAATTGCATATTCCCTACGCCGTTTTCCTTGGAGAAGACGAGATTTCTGCCGGGCAGGTCACTTATAAGGATCTTTCCACCGGTGAGCAGCGCACCGAATCGGCTGAAACCGCCATCAAAGCCATTCAGGACGGTCTTGCCGCCCACAATGTTGGCAAACCGATTCTGGAGCACGCATAAAACGAGTTAGGAGTTGTATAAATCATGGATACCATGCAAGGATTTCACCGCACCGACTACTGCGGTACGCTGCGCAGCAGCGATGTAGGAAAAACAGTTTCCGTCTGCGGCTGGGTTCAGCGCCAGCGCGATTTAGGTGGTCTGATCTTTCTGGATCTGCGCGACCGCACCGGTTTACTGCAGCTGGCGTTTGACGACGGCACAAAGAAGGCCATCTTCGAAAAAGCTGCCACACTCCGGTCTGAGTATGTCATCGCTGCCGTCGGTACTGTCCGCGAGCGCGAGGCAAAAACGAACAAGATTCCGACCGGCGATATTGAAGTCTATGTAACCGAGCTTCGGCTGCTGGCCAAGGCCGAAACGCCACCCTTCGAAATTGTTGAGAACTCCAATGTAGACGATATGCTGCGGCTGAAATACCGCTATCTCGACCTGCGCCGCCCAGATATGCAGCGTGCTATTGCCTTCCGCCACCGCCTGTGCAAAATTGCACGGGACTATTACGACGAGAACGGCTTCTATGAAATTGAAACGCCGATGCTGACCAAGTCCACGCCGGAAGGCGCCCGCGACTACCTGGTTCCTTCCCGTGTCCATCCCGGCAAGTTCTATGCGCTGCCGCAGAGCCCGCAGCAGTATAAGCAGCTTCTGATGCTCTCCGGCTTTGACCGCTATATTCAGATCGTCCGCTGCTTCCGGGATGAGGATCTGCGTGCCGACCGCCAGCCGGAGTTCACGCAGATCGACCTTGAGATGTCCTTTGTTGAGCAGGATGATGTTATCTCCGTCAACGAGGGCTTTATCAAGCGCGCATTTAAGGAATGCCTTGGAGTCGATGTCCAAACACCTTTCCTGCGGATGCCCTGGCGGGAAGCGATGGATCGGTTTGGCTCCGATAAGCCGGATCTCCGGTTTGGTTTTGAGCTGAAGGATATTTCCGATATTGTGAAGGGCTGCGGTTTTCAGGTCTTCTCCGGCCCCGTGCAGGCGGGCGGCTCTGTCCGTCTGATCAATATCAAGGGTGGCGGCGAACATTTCCCGCGGAAAAAAATTGATCAGCTGGTTGACTTTGTCAAGACTTATAAGGCCAAGGGCCTGGCCTGGACCCGCCTTGTCAATGGCGAGATGACCTCTTCCTATCAGAAGTTCCTGACTGAGGAAGAAAACAAGGCCATTTTGGAGCGCGCTGAAGCCGAAGACGGCGACCTGGTACTGATCTGCGGCGATGCGAAAAACGAGGTTGTCTTTGCCGCGCTGGGTGCGCTGCGCTGTGAGTGCGCTAAGCGTCTGAATCTGCTCGATCCGAAGGATTTCAAATTCCTATGGGTCACAGAATTTCCGATGTTCGAATTCTCTGAGGAAGAAAACCGCTATGTCGCCATGCACCACCCGTTCACCGCACCGATGGATGAGGATGTGGATAAGCTGGAATCTGACAAGGCATCCTGCCGTGCCAAGGCCTATGACATTGTCCTGAACGGCACCGAAATGGGCGGCGGCTCCATTCGAATCTCCACCCCGGAAATGCAGGAAACCATGTTCCGCGCATTGGGCTTTACCGAAGAGGATGCCATGGAGCGCTTCGGCCATCTGATTAACGCCTTCAAATACGGCGCGCCCCCTCACGGCGGTATGGCCTACGGTCTGGATCGTATGGTCATGCTGATGCTGGGTGCAGACTCCATCCGCGATGTTATCGCCTTCCCGAAAGTGCAGAACGCCTCCGAGCCGATGACGCAGTGCCCGGATGTCGTCGATGCCAAGCAGCTTGACGAGCTGTCCATCGCTATTACAAGAACCGAAGAATAAGAAGAAAAACCCCCTGACGAACAGATTCGTCAGGGGGTTTTATTTTATGCCCGCAGGGCCCGCAGGAACGCCTTGTGCTCCGGCAAAATTCGGTAGCTCTCCACCGCTTTCTGAATGGTTTTCCGGTGAATCCAATCCGGCAGTCTGCGCTGCGTCAGGTAATCAATCGCCGCGTCATATTGCTTTGCAAGTGCTGTGGCAAAATACCAGGCGATCATCATCTTAACATAGTATTCTTCTGAGGAAATCGCTGCGACCTGCACAAGATCCCGCGGTTCAAACGCTGCATCCAGGAAATAGCGCATCCGCATTTCAATTCCAAAGCGCACCGTATATGGCATATCCGATGCCATCCATGCTTCGGTTTTCATGCGCAGTGCCGTCAAATTTTTCTTGAATTCCGGCGGCGAAAGTTGATCGCAGGTTGCCCAATTATCCACAAAGGGCAAGAATGTATCCACCGCTGTGACGCACGCGTCAAAGTCCCGTATATATCCCAGCAGGAACGCATGGAGCTGATTCTCCTCAAAATACCGGTGTGGGAGCATCTGCAAAAACGCCTCTGCTTCTGCCGTCCCAGCCAATTCCCGTGCCAGCGCACGCAGCACAGGCGTCCGCACGCCAATCACCTGTTCCGGTGCTACTGTCGGCATCAGTTTAGCCTGAAACGCCTGAAAAGTGCAGTCCTGTGCAGCAAAAAGCCGCTTTTGAATCTGCGTCATGCCTGCACCTCCTAGTGCATTCTCTGATATGCAAGCCGTTCGGTTCCATCCTCCACATAAATCCTGCCGCAGTACGCATAGCCGTTGTATTCAAATTGGTGCTGCATCGGCAAATTGTCCTGGTGCGTATCGCCGCGCATATTGCCGCATTGCGCAAAGCACCAATTCAACATCATTTGTCCTATGCCGCGCTGATGGCCAGCACTTGCCGCCCGATGAATTGTGCCATAAGGCGCATCATTTTTCCACGCTCCCCCATAGATCTTTGTATAGGTCGGCTCCGGCCGTGTTGTGAATACAAAGACGCCCTCTACCGCAGCACCATTCACCACCACATACAATTCACCTCTGGTAATATCCGCTTCCAGCATCTCCTGTTTGGGATAACCGGTACCCCATTGCGTTGGATTTCCATACGCAGCCATAAATTGTCTGGCATTTTCATAAATCTGAAGGATTTCAGCAAGATCCTCCCGTGTTGCATTTCGTATTTCCATCCTGCACCTCAAAACAAAGAAACCTGACTGGTATCCGGCAGATCGCCAAATGCACCGGCCAATTTCAAATTTTCAATATGGGTTTTGGACACCTTTGGACAAGCAGCCGAAAACTCCTCAATAGAAATAAAGCTGCGTCCTTTGCGTCCCTCCACAATATCCAGCGCCGCAGTCTCGCCAAGACCGGAAACCGATACAAAGGGCGGCAGCAGCTGCTGATCCTTGATCTCAAAGCGCAGCGCCGAGGATTCATAGAGATTGATCGGCGCAAAGGTAAATCCACGCAGATAAAACTCATAACATACTTCCAGCGTGGTCAGCAAATCCTCCTCTTTTGCCGTTGCATCGGGATTGGCGCGAATGGCTTTGATCTGTGCCAGCACTTCATCCTTGCCATGTGTCATCATTGCGGCATCAAATCCATCTTTCTGGCTGCGGCGGTAGAAATACGCCGCGTAAAACGCCAACGGATGATGCACCTTAAACCATGCAATGCGGAAGGCCATCATGACATAGGCAACTGCATGCGCCTTTGGGAACAGATACTTGATCTTTTTACAGGAGCCAATATACCAATCCGGTACGCCAGCGTCGATCATCTCCTGCTCCGCACCATCCGGCAGGCCGCGGCCCTTTCGAACCGCCTCCATAATCTTAAAAGCGCGTTTCTCTGGTAGGCCGCATTTAATTAAGTACAGCATAATATCGTCACGGCAGCCAATCGCCTGGTTAACATTGGCCGTACCGGAGACAATCAAGTCCCGCGCGTTGCCCAGCCACACATCTGTACCATGCGAAAAGCCGGACAGACGCACCAGCGTATCAAACTGCGTCGGCTTTGTCTCCTCCAGCATTCCACGGACAAAGCTGGTGCCAAATTCCGGAATCGCCACCGCACCGGTAGGACCGAGAATCGGGTCATTTTCATACCCCAGTACCTTGGATGAAGTGAAAATCGACATGGTATCCTTATCGTCCAGCGGAATCTGCTTGGCGTCCACACCGGTAAAATCCTCCAGCATGCGGATCATCGTCGGGTCATCGTGTCCCAGCATATCCAGCTTCAGCAGATTTTCCTCCATGGAGTGATATTCAAAATGGGTCGTAATTGTATCGGAGTGCGGATCATCCGCCGGATGCTGCACCGGGCAAAAATCGTAAATTTCATTTTCCGCGGGAATAACCACCAGGCCGCCGGGGTGCTGGCCGGTGGTACGACGAACGCCGACGCAGCCGGAAGCCAGCCGGTTTTCCTCTGCTTTTGATACAGTGCGACTGCGTTCCTCCAGATATTTTTTCGCATAACCATAGGCCGTCTTCTCTGCAACACCGCCAATGGTACCGGCGCGGAACACATGGCCATTACCAAACATCTGGATGCAATAGGCGTGGGCGCGCGCCTGATATTCGCCGGAGAAGTTCAGGTCAATATCCGGCACCTTGTCGCCGCCGAAGCCCAGGAAGGTCTCAAAGGGGATATTAAAGCCTTCCTTTGCCAACGCCGCACCGCATTTCGGGCAGGCGGCGTCCGGCAAGTCGGCGCCGCACGCAATACCATCCGGCACCTCAAAAGTCGTATACTTGCAGGCCGGACAGCGATAATGGGGCGGGAACGAGTTGACTTCGGTAATACCGGACAGGTAGGCCACAATGGAGGAACCAACTGAACCACGGGAGCCGACCAGATAGCCATGCTCCAATGAGTTCTGCACCAGCTTCTGGGCGCTCATATAAATCACATCGTAATGGCAGGTAATAATGTCGTGCATTTCCTGATCGACGCGCTTCTGGATCAGCTCTGTCGGATGGTCGCCGTAGAGCCGCTGCAGCTTGCCATACACCAGATCCTTCAGCTGCCCCACAGAGTTCTCAATTGACGGCGCAAACAGACCGTGCGGCACCGGACGCAGGGTTTCACACATATCGGCAATCCGGTTGGGATTGGTTACGACGATCTCTTTCGCCTTCTCCGCGCCAAGATACGAAAATTCCGCCAGCATTTCATCGGTCGTTTTGAGATACAACGGCAGCTCCCGATCGGCATCCGGAAACTTATTCGCTGCCAGCAGCAGGCGGCGATAAATTTCATCCTCCGGTTCCAAAAAGTGAACATCGCCAGTGGCCACGACCGGCTTTCCCAGCTCCTCGCCCAGTGAAACAACAACGCGGTTGAACTCCCGCAGCTGCTCTACGCTGTCCGCCTTACCGTTGCTGAGCATAAACATATTGTTGCAAATCGGCTGAATCTCCAAAAAATCATAAAACGAGGCCAACCGCCGCAATTCTGCACGGCTCTTACCTGCCACAATCGCCTGAAACAGCTCACCCGCTTCACAGGCCGAACCGATAATCAGTCCTTCCCGATACTTGACAAGCTCTGACTTTGGAATTCGCGGCCGCCGGTAAAAGTAGTGCAGATGTGCCTCGGACACCAACCGGTAGAGGTTACGCAAGCCGGTGTTGTTTTTGGCAAACAGAATCATGTGCCGCGCCTGCCGATTGTCCAGCTTTGTCCCCGTCCGCAGCTTCAGCATCAGGGGATTTACACGCTGCAGCGTATGGACGCCCTGCTCTTTCAGCATGGCATAAAACTTCTGCAGCATATAAACCACTGTCATTGCGTCGTCCACTGCGCGGTGGTGATTGAAATCCGGCAATTCCAGCGCATTCGCCACCACATCCAGCTTGTATTTTCCCAGTTCCGGCAGCATATTCTGCGCCATAATCAGGCTGTCCACATAAGTTGGGTCATAGTCGATCCCAAGTCGGCGACAGGCAGCCTGAATAAAACTGATATCAAAATCCGCATTATGGGCGCAGAGTGGCCGGTCTCCGCAGAACTCCAGAAATTTTGGCAGCGCCTCTGCAATGGTTGGCTGATCGCGCACCATCTCGTCTGTAATTCCCGTCAACTCCGTAATCTTGTAAGGAATCGGCTTTCCCGGATTCACCAGCAGATTGAACTTGGCCACAACCTCACCGCCACGGAAAATTGCAGCGCCAATCTCTGTTATTTCTTCCTGCGACGGCTTCAAGCCCGTGGTTTCCAGATCAAACGCCACAAATTCATCATCTAGGCTGCATTCCTGCTCACCATGCACCACAATCCGGTCATCCATATCGTTGACAAAGTAAGCCTCACAGCCATACAGAATCTTGATTTTTTCATCCGTACCCGCAACCTTACTCTTCTCCGCCGCCTTCATGGCATCCGGGAACGACTGAAGGCCGCCGTGATCCGTGATTGCAATGGCTTTATGGCCCCATTTTGCCGCCAGCTTAACCGCAGACGCGGTATCTGTCAGTGCATCCATTGCCGACATCTTTGTATGCAGATGCAATTCCACCCGTTTCTCCGGTGCTTTATCCACACGGCTGCGAGCAGGCGCCACCACAATATTGGTCGGCTGCAGCACATTCTCGTGCTCATAGCGGTCTACCGTCATGCGGCCCTGAATTTTCAGCCACATGCCAACCTGCACCCGGTCAAGCACCGGTTTTGCCGCACTTTGTTCCATAAACTGCGTGATCCGCACCGAGCCAGTATAATCCGTCACATCAAAACAGACGACCCAGGCATTGCGTTTTTTCAGCTCCCGGTGCTGTACTGCAAAGACCTTGCCCTCCACCGTAACAACCGACATATCGATTGTCAAATCACCAATCGGCGTCGGGACACCTTTGAAGGTACGGCCAAGAATAACATCCGCAGCTTCCTGTTTGACCGGCTGATTACCACTTTCCTGCTTTACAGACGGTGCGGGCACCGTCACCTGCCGCATCGCCTCCTGCCGGATGCGTTCGGTCGCAGCATAAAGTGCTTCCCCTTCTACCGCTGCGGATGCCTCAACACGGAATTCCGGCGCAAATCCAAAGCGAGCCTGGATAAATTCCACCGCGGGCTTCAAATGCGCTTCCAACTCTTTTTTTCCGTTTGCCCGCAGCCGGATAACAACAGTGTCCTCCTCCAGCGCATATTGCGCCCCGGCCAGTGTCGCAGCCGCCATCGAGTAATCCCGCACAATTCCTGCCGCCATATCTGCAAAAGCCGCCCCCTGCAGCAGCGTCCGGGAAAATTTGGGCCGCAGTGTAACAGCGCCCAGACCATAGGCAATAGCCGCTTCCTGTGCAAAGGTGTGCAGCGCCGGCTCCGGTAAATAGGTATCGCTGGCAATCTCCACCTCTACACGGCGGTTCTCACAGTCAATTTCTGCATGCAGAATCCGCGCGCCGGAAACCGACGCGCGGAGTTTTTCGTCTGGCGCATAACGGGAAAACAGCTCCAGCAGTGTTACAATCTCTTCCATGAAAACTCCTTACAGTGTATCAATCAGCGCCAACAGCTCCGGCAGCATCCGCTCCGCCGAAACCTTGCGCTTCGGTTCACCTTTGACAAACAGGTAACCGCAATTCTCACCGCCGGCAATACCGACATCCGCCTCCCGCGCTTCGCCGGGACCATTTACAACACATCCCATGACTGCAACGGTAATCGGTTTTTTGCAATCTGCAAGCGCCTGTTCCACTTGCCGCACCAGGCCAATCAGATCAATCTGTGTACGCCCACAGGTTGGGCAAGAGATAATATTCGGCCCTTCCTGCCGCAGGCCGGCTGCCTGCAGGATCTGCTTGGCCACCCGTACTTCCTCGACCGGGTCCGCTGTCAACGATACGCGCATGGTATCGCCAATGCCGCTGCACAGTAAGCCGCCGATACCCATCGCCGATTTCACAATTCCCATCTGCACCGTGCCGGTTTCGGTCACGCCCAGATGAAGCGGATAGTCCGACCGCTGTGCAAACAGCCGGTACGCCTGCATCGTAACCGGCACAGAGGAGGATTTCATGGACACGCAGATGTCTGTAAAATCATAAGCTTCCAACAGCTTAATGTGAGAAAACGCACTCTCAACCAGTGCTTCCGCCGTTGGATGTCCATATTTCTCCAGCAGAGATTTTTCCAAACTGCCGCCATTGACGCCAATCCGAATCGGAATATTCCGGCTTCCGCAGGCTTCCGCCACGGCACGCACCCGATCTGCACCACCGATATTGCCAGGATTGATTCGAATCTTCGCCGCACCGCCAGATGCGCAGGTCAGCGCCAACTTGTAATCGAAGTGAATATCTGCCACCAGTGGAAGCGGTGATTCCGCCGCGATCTGGCAAAAGGCATCTGCCGCCGCCGCATCCGGCACCGCCAGCCGTGCAATCTGGCAGCCAGCCTGCGCCAACTTCTGCAGCTGTGTCAACGAGCCTTCAATATCCGTTGTCTTCGTATTCAGCATCGATTGGATACTGACCGGGGCGCCGCCGCCCACCGCAACGGAACCAACCATCAATTTCTTTGTCATACTATCATCCCGCAAACAATTTCCAAAGATCCGAAAATGTGACAAACACCATAAACGCCATCAGCACAACCATCCCGGCTGCATGGATATATCCCTCATACTTGGGATTCAACCGACGCCGTATCACTTTCTCAATCGCCGCCGTCACCAGCAGGAAAAACACGCGTCCACCGTCCAACGCTGGAATTGGAAGCATATTCATATAGGCCAGATTGATCGCCAGAAATGCGCCGATATAGAGCACATTCAGCACGCCCACCCAAGTGGTTGGCGCTTCTTCACCCGACTCCGAAATCATAGACACAATTCCGACCGGACCGCTGAAATCCCGCAGGCCAACGCTGCCGGAAAACAAGTCCAGCAGGCCCCATTTCACCATCCGCGCAAAGTCAATCGCCGTAAACCAGGCCTCCCGCACAACCGTATCGATTGTCTTCGGCTGAGTGGAAAACTGGAGTCCGTACAGAAGATAGCTCCGCCCCTCAATGGTAAAGGACTTTTTCTCCATCACCTGATCCGAAAGCGTCACCGTTTTTCCGTCCCGCCGCACTACGATGTCATAACTTGTGTCGTCGCCGCGGCTTAAAATCAGCTCAATGTCCTGATTGCGATAAACACGCTCACCATCGATGGAGATAATCCGGTCGCCCACTTGAAATCTGCCGGGGTCGTCCAGCCCGCTACCGTCATAAAATCCGGCAATCACCGGCGTTGCAAAAGACCGCGACATCGCAGACAGCACCAGAAGGATCAAAAAGCCGACCAGGAAATTCATAAATGCGCCGGCCACCAGAATCAGTGCCTGCCGCCAGCGCGCCTTGGAAGTGAATGCCCGCGGATCGCTGCTCCGCTCATCCTCCCCTTCCATTGCACAATAACCGCCAAGCGGGATACAGCGCAGTGAATAGGTCGTCTCTCCAACCTTCTTCTGCCAAATTGCCGGTCCCATACAGAGCGCAAACTCATTCACGCGGACACCCATCCATTTGGCCACCAGAAAATGACCCAGCTCATGTACGAAAATCAGAAACCCAAACAGGAGAATTGCCAGGACAATATACACAGTGCGCTGCATCCTTTCTCATTATGACTGCTTCTGCGCGTGGACATATTCCCGCGCCATGCGGTCTGCCGCCAGAATATCCTCCAGCGTAGGCTCTTTTACCGATGGCACCGATTCCATCGCGCCCGCTACCAAATGTGGAATATCATAAAACCCGATTTCCCCGCGCAGATACTGTTCCACCGCCACCTCGTTGGCGCCGGACATTACCGCGCAAGTTGTTCCTCCCCTGTCCGCAGCATCCAGCGCCAGCTGTAGGCATGGGAAATTCTCATAATCCGGCGCGTCGAAAGTCAGGTTGCCGCAAGTCAGCAAGTCCAACGGCGCTGCCGGGCTTTTCAGCCGATTCGGATAGGTCAGTGCCAGCTGAATTGGAATGCGCATATCCGGCACGCCAAGCTGTGCCAGTACTGCACCATCACAATATTCCACCAGAGAATGAACAATACTCTGGCGATGAATAACCACCGCAATTTTTTCTGCCGGCAGGTTATACAACCGCATGGCTTCAATGCATTCCAGTCCTTTGTTCATCATGGTCGCAGAATCAATCGTAATTTTCTGCCCCATCGCCCAGTTGGGATGTTTGAGTGCAGCAGCGGCCGGTACATTCTGCAACTCGGCACGGGTCTTGCCGAAAAACGGACCGCCGGAAGCCGTCAGGATCAGCCGCTTGACCTCACCGCGGTCCCGGCATCCCATCAAGCACTGAAAAATCGCCGAGTGCTCCGAATCCACCGGAATAATTTCCGCGCCATACTCCCTTGCGGTCTTCATCACCAGCTCTCCGGCACAGACCAGCGTCTCCTTATTGGCCAGTGCCAGCCGCTTTCCTGCCTGCAGTGCAGCCAGCGTCGATTCCAGCCCGGCAATTCCCATAATGGAGCCACCGACCGTATCGACCGTCTCCAGCACCGCTGCCTCGCGGATGCCTTCCATTCCGGCCTCCACGCGAACACTGGTGTCTGCCAGCCGCACCTTCAGATCTGCGGCTGCCTGCTCATCCGCCATAACCGCAAGCGACGGGCGGTATTTCCGACACTGCTGCTCCATCCGCGCCACATCGCGGTTGGCAGTCAACGCTGCAACCGTAATCGGCAAATGGTCAATTACATCCAGCGTCTGCCGACCGATCGAACCGGTTGAGCCTAAAATCGAAATTGTTCTTGTCATACCAGCGTTCCTCCCACAAAGGGCAGCACGGCGGCCAGCACTTCAATGACCGGTGCCGTCGTCACCATGCTGTCAAACCGGTCCAGCACGCCGCCGTGACCGGGCAGCAGTGTCCCGTAATCTTTAATGCCGGTCTGCCGCTTAATCGCAGAAAAACCGAGATCGCCCAGCACCGATGCGCCGGTTCCCACCACGGCATAAACCACCGCGGCAGTCCAACTGACTTCCAGCTTGAAGCCGTAACGGCAAACCACGCCATAGAGCAGCATGGCCACCAGTGCCGTCACAAATCCGCCGACCAGGCCCTCTATTGTTTTATGCGGGCTAACATGCGGCGCCAGCTTATGCTTACCGAAAAAGCGGCCTGCAAAATACGCACCGCCATCTGCCACAAATGCAACTACAAACGGCGCGCAGGCATAAATTCTGCCATGCTCCAGCAACATCAGCCGCACCAGAGATGAGAGCATCATCGGCACCATAATTCCTGCCATCAGTGCCATTGCAATGCTTTCAATCTTCAGTGCACGATAGGCCGCCAGCAATTCTGCAAATACAGCAAGCAAAAACAGCGTCAACGCACAGAGCATTGCAAACTGCGGCGCACCGCAATAGTCCCAAATCGGAATGAACGCCGCCAGAAGCATTGTATAGAGTACAATCCGCGCATGGCGCAGCAGTCCCGTTGTCCACAGAATTTCATGGACCGCCAGCGCGCACATCGCCGCCAACAGAATCGCCATCGCAATTTTCGGCAATACGATAATGACCAGTAAAACCAGCGGAACGCCAACTGCCGCAACAATCAATCTTGATTTCATATCAGGTTCCTCCAAACCGGCGGTTCCGCCCCAGATAGGCTTCAATTGCGCGATCCAGCTCCGCCTCGGTAAAATCCGGCCACAGGACATCCGTGAAATAGTATTCCGCATAGGCCGACTGCCATAACAGAAAATTAGAAATTCGGATTTCTCCGCTGGGACGAATAATCAGGTCCGGATCCGGAACCTCCGCGGAATAGAGATAGCGTCCAAAGTCCGCCTCCGTCAGCGCTTCCGCGTCTGCTCGCCCTGCCGCACAGTCTGCTGCAAAAGCCTTTGCCGCCCGGACAATCTCATCCCGGCCGCCATAGTTCAGGCAGATGTTCACCTGTGCATCCTCATAAATCTTGGAACGCTCGCATGCCTGCTCACAGAGCCGCCGCAGCTCTGGATTCAGGCGGCTCAGATCGCCAAAAAATCGAATTCGGATCTGCTCCTGCTCCATCGTGTCAAGGATCTCCATCAGATAGCGTTTCAAAAGCCGCATAATGGCAGATACCTCTTCCTCCGCCCGCTTCCAGTTCTCTGTGGAAAAAGCGTAAACGGTCAGATACTGCACCCCGATTTTCCGGCAGTAGCGCGCAATTCTGCGAAAGGTCTCACTGCCCGCCTTATGCCCCGCTGTCCGCGGCAAGCCGCGTTTTTTCGCCCAGCGGCCATTTCCATCCATTATGATGGCGATATGCCGGGGAACATTCCGTTCCCCGGCACCGTTATTGTTCAGATGTTCTGCCATATTACAGTTCCATCAGTTCCTTTTCTTTTTTTGCGCAGATTTCCTCAATCTTCGCAATAAACTTATCCGTCGTATCCTGTACGCCCTTCTCTTCCTTTTTCAGGTCATCCTCCGTCAGTTCGCCGGCCTTCTGCTGCTTTTTCAGCAGATCTACTGCCTCGCGGCGGATATTCCGGATTGCAATTTTGCCATCCTCAGCATACTTGCGCACCTGTTTGGTCAGATCTTTACGGCGCTCCTCCGTCAGCTGCGGGAAGGTCAGGCGAATAATTTTACCGTCATTCTGGGGGTTAATGCCGAGATCGGAAGACTGAATGCTCTTCTCGATCGGTTTGAGCAGTGAACTGTCCCACGGAGAGATCACAAGCGTCCGTGCATCGGGCGAAGAGACACTGGCGACCTGGCCAACCGGCGTATCCACGCCATAATAAGGCACGGTGATATGATCAAGCACCGCAGCATTGGCACGGCCTGCACGAACCGATGCAAACTCGCCGCCCAGCACCTCAACCGTTTTTTCCATCTTAGCCTGATAATCTTTATTTGCCATAACTCAGAATTCCTCCTTCACAATGGTACCGATCCGTTCACCCATGATGACCCGCTCAATATTCTTCGGATCCTTCAATGCAAACAGCACAATCGGAATGTGGTTATCCATCGACAGCGAGGTTGCCGTCGAATCCATAACCGCCAGATGCTGTGCCAGCACCTGATCGTAGGTAATCTCATCATATTTTTTGGCATTCGGATTCTTTGCCGGATCCGAGTCATAGACGCCATCAATATTCTTCGCCAGCAAAATCGCATCGGCGTCGATTTCCGCTGCACGGAGCACCGCGCCGGTATCCGTCGAGAAATAGGGGTTGCCTGTGCCGCAGCCAAATACCACAACACGCCCCTTTTCCAGATGACGCACGGCTTTGCCGCGGATGTAAGGTTCTGCAATTTTATTCATCTCAATCGCCGTCTGAACCCGGACCTGCACACCGCGCTGCTCCAGGCAGTCAGCAATGGCCAGGCAGTTAATCACCGTAGCCAGCATTCCCATGTGGTCGGCGCGGGTGCGTTCCATCCGGCCGCCGCCGTCTTTGACGCCGCGCCAAAAATTGCCGCCGCCCACGACAATGCCAATCTGTACACCCATCTCAACACAGTGCTTGACGACATCGCACACGCCGCCAATCACATCAAAATCCAAGCCGCGGGAGGCTTCGCCAGCCAACGCTTCTCCGCTGATCTTCAAAAGTACCCGCTTATAAATCGGTTCTTCCATGATCTGTACTCCTTTGCACTTTATTCCTTCTTTAGATTCGCTCTCATTTTATAATAAGAATCGCGTCTTGAAAAGGGGAAATTTCACATTTTCCGCGAATGTTTTCAGAAACCTCGAAATTCGCAGATTTTATTTGATAATTTTGGTTGTTCGATATATAATGTACCAATATTCAGTTAAATTTACAGCGGAGGCTTTTTTATGGACGAAATGCTCAAAAACGCAGAATCCAAAAATTTTATCCATGCGTTCATTGATGAAGACCTGGCACCAGGCGGTCAGTATGCGGGAAAAACCGTACACACGCGATTTCCGCCGGAGCCAAACGGCTATCTGCATATCGGCCACTGCAAAGCACTGTGCATTGATTTTGGCACTGCAGAAAAGTACGGTGGTATCTGCAACCTGCGCATGGACGACACCAATCCCTCCAAAGAGGATGTGGAATATGTCGAAGCAATCCAGGAGGATATCCACTGGCTGGGCTTTGACTGGGGCGACCGGTTCTACTACGCCTCGGACTATTTTGAGCAGATGTACGAGTTTGCTGTGGAGCTGATCCGCAATGGCGACGCTTATGTCTGCGAGCTGACACCGGAGCAGTTTAAGGAATACCGCGGCGATATTGGCACCCCGGCCCGTTCGCCCTATCGCGACCGTCCTATTGCAGAAAGCCTGGATCTGTTTGCCAGAATGCGCGCCGGCGAGTTTCCCAACGGTGCCATGACGCTGCGCGCCAAAATTGATCTGGCAAGCGGCAACTTCAACATGCGCGATCCGGTCATCTACCGAATCAACCACACCAGTCACCACCGGCAGGGCAACAAGTGGTGCATCTACCCCATGTACGATTTTGCCCATCCGCTGGAGGACGCGCTGGAGGGCATTACCCACAGCCTTTGCTCACTGGAATTCGAAGCCCATCGCCCGCTTTATGACTGGGTCGTAAGCCATGTCTCCATTCCCTATTACAAGCCCCGCCAGATCGAATTTGCCCGTCTTGGTATTGACCACACAGTGCTCTCCAAGCGTAAGCTGCGCCTGCTGGTCGAAGAGGGCCGGGTCTCCGGCTGGGACGATCCGCGGATGCCCACGCTCTCCGGTCTGCGCCGTCGCGGCTACACGCCGCGCTCCATTCGCAATTTCTGCGAACGCATTGGTGTGGCAAAATCCACCAACACGGTAGAATACGCTTTTCTGGAGCACTGCCTGCGGGAAGATCTCAATGAGACTGCACAGCGCATGATGGCAGTGCTGCATCCCGTCAAGCTGACAATCACCAACTATCCGGAAGGCCAGTCTGAGCTGCTTACCATTGAAAATAACCCGCTGGATCCCGCTGCCGGTACCCGTGAGGTCTCGTTCTCCCGTACGCTCTATGTAGAGGCTGACGATTTTCTGGAAACACCAGTGCCGAAGTACAAGCGGCTCTATCCCAACGGCCCGGAGTGCCGCCTGAAGGGCGCCTATCTCATCACCTGTACCGGCTGTGTGAAGGACGAAAACGGCAATATTACCGAAGTTCTTTGTGTGTATGACCCGGCCTCCCGCGGCGGTGATCCCGCCGATGGCCGCAAGGTCAAAGGTGCAACCATCCATTGGGTTGACACCGCGACGGCTGTCGATGCCGAAGTGCGGCTATACGACAACCTCTTCACCGACCCCGATCCTGACGCGGCGGACAAGAACTTTCTGGACTGCCTGAATCCCAACTCCCTGGAGGTGCTCCCCAACTGCAAGGTGGAGGCAGCACTGGCAAACGCTGTTTTCCCCGCTGCTTTCCAGTTTCTGCGGCAGGGCTACTTCTGTCTAGACAATCGGGACAGCGCCCCAGACCATCTGGTCTTCAACCGCGCCGTCTCTCTGAAGGACAGCTTCAAACCCAAGAAGGCATAAGGAGCGAATCACATGGTTTCCATTGATCCTAACAAATGTGTCGGCTGCAGCCAATGTGTACCCGACTGTTTTAACCATAATCTCAAGCTGGTAGATGGAAAAATGACTGTCAAGCGTGCCTGCATGGACTGCGGCCACTGTGTTGCCATCTGCCCGACCGGTGCGGTATCGATCTCTGACTATCCGCCGCAGCCGCTTTATGATTACGACCCGAAATTGATGAACATTGATCCTACAAATCTGCTCCGGTTTATTCAGTTCCGCCGCAGCTGCCGCCGGTTTCAGGATCGTCCGGTGGAAAAAGAAAAACTGGACATGATGGTGCAAGCCGGCCGTTTTACCGCCACCGGCGGTAATCTGCAGGATGTCAGCTATGTCATTGTACAAGAGCAGCTGCAAACGCTCCGTCCTATGGTTTGGGAAGGTCTGCACAGCATCACAGAACCTGCCGCCCGCGGTGAACTGGCCGATGTCGACCCCACTGCAGTGAACTATGCAGATCTTTGGCGCCGCTGCTATGAAAAATATCAGCGCGACCCCAACAATCCGAACAATGATGTAATTTTCTTCAATGCACCGGCTATCATCATTGTCAAAAGCGAGCTGGCACATCATGCACAGCTGGCCGCCTCCAATGTGGAACTGATGGCCTATGCGCAGGGGTTGGCCTGTCTGTATACCGGCTTTCTCCGCCGTGGAATTGTCTACGGTGAACAGGCACGGGAATTCTTACATATTACCGGCAAGGAGAATATGCTCTGTATGCTGGTCGGCTATCCTGTGCAGAAGTACCGCCGCACAGTCCCCCGTAAAGAAGCAAATGCGCTCTGGCTGTAAAACAGGCAAAAAAGTGGATGGTATCTGTTCCGATACCATCCACTTTTTATTTTTACTCTGATTCGTCGATCCAAAATTCCCAGGCGCAGCCGCAGGTTTCGTCCGTAACCTCCGGATAGCAGGAAAGGCACCGGCATTGGATCCGCTCGTCGATCTCCGCTGCAAAGCCCGCATATTCCAGCTCTCCCACCGGTTTGCAGGGATGATAGGGCATTCCCTTTCGATGGCGCGCAGTCTGCACTCGACAGACATTCATCCGGTAAATCAACCGGTTCTCTTCGCGAATCAGCTGATCCTGATTCAGATTCGCATAAAACCGCAGCTGCAGCGCTTCCGCCAAGCCGTCCAGCCCCGCGTGCTCCGGCAGCTTCAAAAATTCCTTAATCCGCTTCGCTTCTATCCGCGTGTAACGAATCCACGCCTGGCCGTCATGGTACATGGCCTCATCCATTCCGAATTTCCGCTCAATCGACTGGAACCAGACGCCGTCCAGCGCCAACCAGTTTTTTGCCAGAATCGAAATCAGATCGCAAAGCTCTTCCTTGGAAAATCGCTCCAAATGCTCCCGTCCCATTTTATCCTCCTAAAGAACCTCTTTTTTCTCAAACCACAAATTCAAATCCACCGCTGTCTCAATCCCCGGAATCTTCCCGGCATCCGTGTATTGCCACATTTCAAATCGGTAAAAGAAAGTCGGCACCGCATTGTATTCCGCCAGCCAGAAAACTGCGTCCTGCAGCTTGCCAAGATTCACCCGCTGGTACCCCATATGCTGGCTGAAATAGATCCCCGGCGTATATCCCGCCGCTTCTATTGTGCGGCAGAATGCCTCTGCGCAGGCCGTCAAAGTCTGCGCTGTGACGGTCTCCGTCCGCGCGCCTTCTACGGCGGCATCCTCCCAGTCAAACATTATCGGCATTGTAATATCATAGTCCGCAATTTGTGCAAGTACAAACTGTGCCTCCTCTTCCGCCTCTATCTCATCCACCGCCTGGGAGAAAAAGTAGACGCCAACCCGCAATCCCGCAGCCAGCGCACCCGCAATATTTTCTGTAAATCGCTCATCCAGCCCGATGGTGCCGCCAGAATAACCACGATATCCGACCCGGATCATTGCAAAGGTGATTCCTGCATCCCGCACCGCCTGCCAGTCAATTTCCTTCTGGTAATAGGACACATCCACCCCAAGTGAAGCGGTTCGCGTCCCGTCGTCATAGGTCAAAAAGCCATCCTGTTCCGAGAAACAGGTAGCGTCATAGCTGTTTTGTTCCAAACTGGGTTCTGAAGGCTGCACCGGTGCAGGCACTTGCTGGCATCCGGACAGCAGCAAAAGCACAACCACCAGCAGCGCCAGGCACCGCAGATTTCTTTTTTGCATCATGGCATTCCTCCGCATAAAGCCAAGTATACCACAACCATACCGAAACGGAAAGAGCCGCCTGTCAGAATTCATAAATTAAGCATTGTTTCCTGTCGAAAAATTCGTTATAATAATTTGTATCCAAACGACCCAATTCGATACTTCTGGGAGGGATCACCATGGAAGATATGCAAACCCCCGAAAAAACCATCGAGGCACGCCGTGCAAAGCGCGCAGCACTCCGCCGTCGCCGAATCCGAAACCAGCGCATTATGCTTGGCGTACTGCTTCTGGTTGTCGTCCTGCTGATCGTCCTGATCGTCCGTGGATGCAGCGCAAAGGACCCCGCACCAGCGGATCAGACCAACACCCCCGATTCAACGCCGGAGGAAAATGTAGCACTTCCCTCCGCCGCCGATACCTCCAAGGCAACTTTGGCAGCCGTCGGCGATATTATGGCTTACGACGAGCAGCTTGCCGATGCAAAGCAGGCGGATGGCTCCTATGATTTTACCAATTGCCTGAAAGATGTCACTTCCTATCTCAGCACCGCCGATCTGGCTGTCGGCAATCTGGAGGCAAATTTCTGCGGTGAACCCTATCAGGGCTATCCGAACTTCACCGCACCGGAATCTCTGGCCAAGAATCTGGCGGACGCCGGTATGGATCTGCTGCAGACTGCTAACACCTACTCGATTCAGAATGGTATTTCCGGCCTGACCAGCACCATCAAGTACATCACCGAAGCCGGTATGACACCGCTTGGTACCTATTATCTGGAAGCTGCAAAAAAAGAGAACAACGGCGTTGTCGTCAAAGATATCAACGGCGTCAAAATTGCTTTTATCGCCTACACCAAGGGCGTCAACAATATGTATCTGCCGGAAGGCGCAGAATACAGTGTTGATCTGCTCTATACCGACTATTACTCCACTTATTCCACCATCAATCAGGATGCCATTCTTGCCAGCATCCAATCCGCAAAGGATCTGAACCCGGATGTAATTGTTGCCATGCTCCACTGGGGCAGCGAATACGAGTTGAATCCTTCCGACTCTCAGGACAAGATTGCAGATTTGATGTTCCAGAACGGCGTCGATGTGATTCTCGGCAGCCACAGCCACCTGGTTGGGCCGATGGAACGCCGCACCGTTACTACAACGGATGGCGACCAGAAAGAAGTCTTTATCGCCTACAGTCTTGGCAATTTCATGTCCTCTATGACGACTGACGGAACGCAGAGCAGCGTGATTCTGAATCTGGAATTCACAAAGGACAACAAAACCGGCAGCACAACCATCAGCAATATCGACTATGTTCCGATCTATTTACAGTATGATACTGAGGCTGCCGCCGGCAGTCAAATTCGGATTCTGGACATCTCCGCAGAAATTGCAAAATACGATACCGGTACCGCTGGTGCTGTTTCTGAAGAAACCTATAATGCCATGAAGTCTGCGCTGGAGCAGTTGAAAACCAATACCAAATCCGACTTTGCAAAATCCTGACGCACATAAAAAGTGGGCGTGTCCCTGATCGGGCGTGCCCACTATTTTTCAAGATAATCACAGGCTTCAAAGCGCTGCATACAGATTGCGGTCATACAGTCCCCGATTTGTCGGAGTTGAAAGGCCGGTGAGGATTTCTGCAGCGCCGACAGGTCAAATTCCGTCTGGTTTGGAAATCCCTGCAGGCCATCTCCCCGGTATTTGGCCAGTGCTTCTTTCAGCGTCCAAAAGCAAAAAAATGTGGCATTTGGCGCATTCTTGTATTGCGCCCACTCTTTGGGTGAAAGCACCCGCTGCACTACCCGTTCCGAAATTGGCCGGATCGTCTCTCCATCCACACCAACCGGCTGGTCTGCCAGCAGACAGAACGCCATCGTCTTGCTGTGTGCCAGAGAGAAAAAAAGCGGATTTTCCGAAAAATAAGGCTTTCCCTTTCCGGTTCTGCAGAGCAGCGGCATCGGATCGGATCGATTTTCCCGCCAGGCAATCTGCAGCAGCCGATGCGCCGCCTCCGAATCATTCGGGCGTGAGATCGTAGTATAATAGAGTTTGACCATATTCCCCTCCGGGCAAAAAAAGCGGCGCCAATCTGGCGCCGCTTTTTATTCGTTTGCTTAGCGAGATTCGCGCATACGAGCGAAGCAATCGCTGCAGTAAACCGGGCGATCGGACTTCGGCTCAAACGGAACCTTTGCCTCGCCGCCGCAGGAAGCACAAACAGCGGTGAAGTACTCTCTCGGACCACGGGCAGCATTCTTACGGGCGTCACGGCAGGCCTTGCAGCGCTGCGGCTCATTCTGGAAGCCACGCTCAGCATAGAACTCCTGCTCACCAGCGGTGAACACGAATTCAGCGCCACATTCCTTGCAAACTAAAGTCTTGTCTTCGTACATTGGTTTTTCCTCTCTTTGTCAAGTGATTGCCCTAGTGGAATGCCCTCAATTACTTGTGATCAGTCGCACCGGGTCGGTTTATATTGCGAACGGCCATTGGCCGATTCCGCTGAGATCTTTCTGCGCATGATTCTGCGCAATTTTCAGGCAGTACCGACACACAACAACGCCGCACACAAGCCCGAAAAAAATTCTCTGTTACTTTCTTCCTCTACTTCGATATTATAGTCACTCCAGCGCGCTTTTGTCAATAGTAAACGAAACTATTTTTGTTCACTCTCCGTTTTTTTGTACATTTTCTACCATATTCGCCACTTCTCGCGCAACGGTACGGGCCAAATCCGCATTGGCCGACTCCACCATTACGCGGATCAGCGCCTCAGTTCCAGAGGGTCGTACTAGAATTCTGCCGTCGCCCCCCAGCTTTTCTTCACCGGCTGCAATAATCACCTGCATGGCTTCGCTTGCAATAAGCGCCGCTTTTTCCGCATTGGATACCGGTCCCTTTACATTGATCAGCTCCTGTGGATAATGGGGAATTTCTGCGCAATACTGTCCCAGCGTCTTATCCCCCGCACAGAGGATACGCAGCAGCTGCAGCGCCGCCAACTGACCATCGCCGGTCGTCATATGCTCCAGGAAGATAATATGTCCGGACTGCTCGCCGCCAAGAATCATATGCTCCTTCTGCATCAGCTCCAGTACATTACGATCGCCGACCGCTGCGCAGAGGATCCGGAAGCCATGCGCATTCGCATATTTGTGCAGGCCCATATTGGACATAATCGTTGCCACAAATCCGCCGTTTTTCAATCTTCCATCCGCTTCCATTGCGGTGGCGCAGATTGCCATGATCTTGTCGCCGTCCACTTCCGCACCAGTCTCATCCACCGCTAGGCAACGATCCGCGTCTCCGTCAAATGCGATGCCAAGATCATAGCCACCGGCTACAACGCCCTTTGCAAGGCTCTCCAGATGTGTTGATCCGCATCCGTTATTGATATTAACCCCATCCGGGCTGCAGTGAATGAAATCTACAGTCAGATCAAAATTTGCAAAGAGCTTCTTTGCGGTTGCAGAAGCCGCGCCGTTGGCGCAATCCACCAGAATCCGGCGGCCATGCAGCCCTTCCGGAACCGTGGAAACCAAATGCGCAATATAGCGCTCCAGCTGTCCCTCGCCGCTCACCGTCCGGCCCAGCTCGCCATGTGTTTTCACCGGCAGCGGTGCTTCCTGCAGAATCAGCTGTTCAATTTTTTCTTCCAGTGCGTCATTCAGCTTAAAGCCTGCACCGGAGAAAATCTTAATACCGTTATGTTCAAATGGGTTATGCGACGCCGAGATGACAATTCCAGCCGCGGCATGATTGCAGACGGTCAGATACGCCACAGCCGGCGTCGGAAGTACGCCCAGGCTCATCACATCTGCACCGCAGGCAAGCAGGCCGGCCGTCAGCGCGTTTTCCAGCAGATCCGAAGAAATTCGGGTATCCTTCCCAATCAAAAACAACGGGCGGCCCTCCGTCTGTTCCGCCAGCACCAGCGCGGCAGCCTGGCCAACCCGATAGGCCAGCGGCGCATCCAGCGTTTCGTTGGCTACGCCGCGAATTCCGTCCGTTCCAAATAATACGCCCATGGTTTTTCCTCCTAAAATTCCATCTGCTCTTCTTTATCATATGTCAGATTCAGATGATCGTACGCAAGCCGCGTTACGCAGCGGCCGCGTGGGGTTCTGGTCAGGAAGCCGATCTGCATCAGATACGGTTCATACACATCCTCCAGCGTAACCGCTTCTTCTCCAATTGTCGCGGCCAGCGTCTCCAACCCAACTGGGCCACCGCCATATTGCTGAATAATCGCGCGCAGCATCCGGCGATCAATCGCGTCCAGCCCCAACCGGTCCACTTCCAGCCGCGTCAGCGCCTCGTCCGCTGCCGCCTTTGTGATGACACCGTCACACAAAACCTGTGCAAAATCGCGCACACGCCGGAGCATCCGGTTGGCAATGCGCGGCGTTCCGCGGGATCGTGATGCAATCTCCGCTGCACCATCCGGTTCAATCGGCATTCCCAGCAACGCTGCCGAGCGGGTGACAATTTTGGCCAGTTCTTCCGGGGTATAAAGTTCCAACCGAAGCGAAACGCCAAAACGATCCCGCAGTGGAGAGGAAAGCTGTCCCGCCCGTGTTGTTGCCCCAATCAGAGTAAAGCGCGGCAGATCCAGCCGGATCGAGTTCGCCGATGGACCTTTTCCAATGATAATATCAATCGCGTAATCCTCCATCGCCGGATAGAGGATTTCCTCCACGGTTCGGTTGAGCCGATGGATTTCATCAATAAACAATACATCGCCGGGATTCATATTGGTGAGCAACGCCACCAGATCGCCTGTTTTTTCAATTGCAGGGCCGGAGGTCACGCGCATGGTTACACCCATTTCATTGGCAATAATCCCTGCCAGCGTTGTCTTGCCCAGTCCTGGCGGGCCATAGAGCAGCACATGATCAAGCGATTCATTCCGGCGACGCGCCGCCTCAATATAGACAGAGAGATTCCGTTTGGCCTTCTCCTGTCCGGTATAATCCGCGAGCGTCTTCGGTCGCAGTGAAACCTCCCCTTCGTCCATCGGCGTCAGGGAAGTTGTTACAATCGGTTGTTCCAATTCTTCCGAAAAATCAATACTCAATGCGGTTCCCCCTTACTGCTTGAGCATATTTCGCAGCGCCAGCCGTACCAATTCATCCGTCGGCAGCGCTGGATCGGCGCCTTTCAGGGCCGCAGAAATTTCCGCTTGGCTATATCCCAGTACAGCAAGCGCCGCCGAAGCCTCGCCCACCGAACCGCCAGACACCGTTACCGGTGCTGGACCCGCCGAAAAATCAGCCTGCGGCACCGTCTTGCCCAGCTTGTCCTTCAGCTCCAGAATAATTCGCTGTGCCAGCTTTTTCCCAACGCCCTGCGCCGCGGTCAGCAGCTTGTCATCCTCAGTCAGGACAGCCATCGTGAAGTTCTGCGGCGTCACTGCAGAAAGGATCGCCAACGCCACCTTCGGGCCAACGCCCGAAACGCCAACCATCATCTCAAAGCAGTTTTTCTCCTCCTTGGAGGAGAAGCCAAAAATATCAAATGCACCTTCACGGATATTGCAATAAGTGTAGAGCTTCGCCCGCTGCCCCACCGTCAGTTGAGACTGGGTGTAGGTGCTGGTGTGGCAGGTGTAGCCAACACCGCCGCAATCGATCACAGCGATGCCGTTCTCCAGCAGCGCCACAGTGCCGGAAAGATAATAAAACATAGATTCACCTCAGTTGTGCCAGCATGGATGTAGACGCACGGCCATGGCAGAGCGCCAGCGCCAGTGCGTCAGCCGCATCGTCGGGCCGCGGTACCTTTTCAAGTCTCAGCAGGCGCCGGGTCATCTCCATTACCTGCCGTTTCTGCGCATTGCCATATCCCACAACCGCCTGCTTCACCTGCATCGGCGTGTATTCAAAGAGCGGTACGCCGGATTTTGCAATCGCCAGCAGAATTACGCCACGGCCATGGCTGACCTGAATACCAGTCGTGATATTGTGACCCCAGAACAGCTCTTCCACCGCCACCGCCTCCGGGCGAAAGCGGGTCAAAAGTTCTGTAATGTCATCATAGAGCACAACTAGACGCTGCTCAAATGGCAGCCCCGTCGGAGTGGTTACCGCTCCATAGTGCAGCGCCCGCTGCCCATTCCGGTCCGCCTCGATCAGGCCGAAGCCCGTTGTCCCATAGCCAGGGTCAATCCCTAAAATTTTCATCGCTGTAAAAATGCCGGGATTCCATGAATCTGCCAATAGCAGACATTGATAATCCCCAGCACCAAAATTGCAATCAGAATCCACGCGCCGACAATCTGCCATTTAGGGCGGGGCGCGTAATGCCGTTTTTCCTCTTCCGCCTGCTGGCTGCGGCGCAGCAGTTCCAGCTCTTCCGGCGTCGGTTCATTCTGGGAAGGATTCATTGTCTTCACCTCATTTGGGTTATTGTATCACAGTTTCCCCCTTACAGCAACAAAAACCGCCATGCGCCAAGTTTGGCGCACGGCGGTTTCTTTGCTTAGCGGTCCATATTGGAATAGCCCATCAGGTATTCATCCACCGCATAGGCTGCCTCGCGGCCCTCATGAATTCCCCAGACGACCAGAGACTGCCCACGGCGCATATCACCCGCAGCAAACACCTTCGGTACATTGGTCTGGTAGCCATTCTTTTCCGTCGCAACCAGGGTCCTTGGCGTCTGCTCCACACCAAAGGCGTCGGCGACATAGCTCTGACAACCGACAAAGCCTGCGGCAATCAACACCAGATCCGCCTCCAGCTCAAAGGAATCCAATTCCTCCATCTTTCCATGCTCCCACTTCAGATGGACTGCGGTTACACCACAGAGATTTCCGTTTTCATCCTTATGGAATTCCCGAATTGTGGTGTTGTAGATCCGCGGATCCGCCCCCTGCACATAGATGGCTTCCTCCTGGCCATAATCCGTCTTTCGTACATTGGGCCATTGTGGCCACGGATTTTTTATCGGATCCCGCTCTTCCGACGGCTTCGGCATCATCTCCAGTTGGGTGACGCTGGCACAGCCATGCCGCAGCACCGTACCGACACAGTCATTGCCGGTATCGCCGCCGCCAACAACCAGGACCTTCTTCCCCTTCGCAGAAATGGCATTTCCGTCCGTCAGGCCGGAATCCAACAGGCTCTTGGTATTGGCCTTCAGGAAATCGACGGCAAAATAAATGCCATTTGCATCGCGTCCCGGCGCGCTCAGATCCCGCGGATTGGACGCGCCGCAGCAGAGCACAACTGCGTCATACTGTTTCAGAATTTCCGCTGCATCGACAGTATTTCCAATGTCCGCGCCGGTGACAAACTGCACACCCTCCTGCTCCATCAGCTTCCGGCGGCGTTCCACTACCGATTTGTCCAGCTTCATGTTGGGAATACCGTACATCAACAAGCCGCCAATCCGATCAGACCGTTCAAACACCGTCACCATATGGCCGCGGTGATTGAGCTGATCCGCTACGGCAAGACCCGATGGGCCAGAGCCAATAACTGCAACGCGCTTCTCCGTCCGGACTTCCGGAGCATGCGGCTTGACATCGCCGTTCGCAAACGCGTGCTCAATGATGGACAGCTCATTATTATGGCTGGTGACCGGCGCATTGACCAGATTGCACAGGCAGGCCTTTTCACAGGGTGCCGGGCAGACACGGCCCGTAAACTCCGGGAAATTATTGGTCTTGTGCAGCCGCAGATACGCCTGCTTCCAGTTACCAAGGTAGAGCAGGTCGTTCCACTCCGGGATCAAATTGTGCAGCGGGCAGCCGGAAACCGCGTTGCCGAACATCATACCTGCCTGACAGAACGGTACGCCGCAGTCCATGCAGCGCGCGGCCTGCTGCCGCTGCTGTTCCTCTGAAAGCAAGAATTTGAATTCATCATAATTTTTCAGGCGTTCTGCCGGCGGAACCACCTTACAGTCGACGCGTACATAGTCGAGAAATCCAGTTGCTTTTCCCATGGTTCCACCCTCCTTACGCCTGCTGTGTGACCTGGTAGAATGCTTCGATCTGCGCCTTTTCCCCAGAAAGCCCCTTCTCCTCCATCAGAACCATGGCCGAAACCATCTTTTCATAGTCCATTGGAATGACTTTCTTGAAGTGCGGCAGATAATCGGAGAAATTCTCCAAAATCTTACGGCCTTTTTTCGAGCCTGTCGCTGCCACATGCTGTGCAATCAGTTCTTTCAGTTCTTCCACATCGTATTTATTGCTGATTGCAACAATCTTGACCATACTCTTATTGGTTCGCGTATAAAGGTCATTATCGCGATCCAGCACATAGGCAATGCCGCCGGACATACCGGCTGCAAAATTCTTGCCGGTTGGGCCAAGAATTACTACCCGGCCGCCCGTCATATACTCACAGCCGTGATCGCCGCAGCCTTCCACCACCGCACGGGCACCGGAATTGCGTACACAGAAGCGTTCCCCTGCCACGCCGGCAATATAAGCCGCACCGGAGGTTGCGCCATAGAGCGCCACATTGCCAATGATGATATTTTCATCCGCCTGGAATCGGGACTTCTTCGGCGGATAAACAATCAGCTTGCCGCCGGAAAGGCCCTTCCCGAAGTAGTCATTGCTGTCACCAACCAGTTCCAGTGTCAATCCCTTCGGAATAAATGCACCGAAGGACTGACCGCCGCCGCCCTGACACTTGATCTGGAACGAATCCTCCGGCAGCGTATCGCCAAACCGTTTGGTGATTTCGGATCCCAGAATCGTGCCCAGCGTCCGGTCCGTACTGGAAACGGCGACCTCCAGCTTCTTTTTTCCGCCATTTTTCAGCTGCTCAGCAAAGGCGGGTAAGAAGACACGCTCGTCGAGCGTCTTCTCCAACCCAAAATTGTAAACCCTGGCCGGATCAAAGGACACATCTGCATCGTGTGCATAGGGATTCTCCACCAGCCGGTGCAGATCCAGCGTATGCAGGCGGCCCGCAGGCAGATCATCACGAACCTCCAGGAAGTCGCTGCGGCCAACCAGTTCCTTTACCGTGCGGACGCCAAGCTTTGCCATATACTCCCGCAGCTCCTCAGCAATATAGAGCATAAAGTTCATCACATATTCCGGCTTACCGCGGAAATGTTTACGCAGCTCCGGGTTCTGGGTTGCAACGCCCATAGCGCAGGTGTCCAGATTGCAGACCCGCATCATGGCGCAGCCCATGGTAATCAGTGGTGCCGTGGCAAATCCGAACTCCTCCGCACCCAGCATACAGGCCACCGCCACATCCCGGCCGCTCATCAGCTTACCATCGGTCTCCAGCACCACACGGGAGCGCAAACCGTTTTGTACCAGCGTCTGGTGGGTCTCCGCCAGGCCAAGCTCCCAGGGCATTCCCGCATTCTGAATCGAGCTGCGGGGCGCCGCGCCGGTACCGCCATCATAACCGGAGATCAAAATCACCTGACTGCCCGCCTTTGCAACACCGGCAGCAACCGTACCAACGCCGGCCTCAGAGACCAGCTTGACCGAAATCCGTGCATCGCGATTGGCATTTTTCAAATCATAGATCAGCTGTGCCAGATCCTCAATCGAATAAATATCATGGTGCGGCGGCGGAGAAATCAGTGCCACACCCGGCGTAGAATAGCGGGTTTTGGCAATCCAGGGATAGACCTTTTTGCCGGGCAGATGGCCGCCTTCACCAGGTTTTGCGCCCTGTGCCATTTTAATCTGAATTTCCTTTGCGGAGACCAAATATTCCTCGGTCACGCCGAAGCGGCCGGAGGCCACCTGTTTAATGGCTGAGCATCGGTCGGAATGCAGCCGTTCCGGACGCTCACCGCCCTCACCGGAGTTGGACTTGCCGCCCAACCGGTTCATGGCAATCGCCATGCATTCGTGCGCCTCCTGGGAAATGGATCCGTAGCTCATCGCGCCGGTCTTGAAGCGTTTGACAATCTCCGACGCCGGTTCGACCTCTTCCAGTGGAATTCCCCCGTCTTCCGGAAAGCGGAAGCGGAGCGCGCCGCGCAGCGTGCGGACATTGTCCTCGTCGTCCACCCGGTCGGTATACTGCTTGAACAATTCATAATTTCCGGTCTGGGTAGAATGCTGCAGCAGGTGAATCGTCATTGGATCATACAGATGCTGCTCTTTGCCGCTGCGATATTTGTGGTTTCCAATTGATTCCAAAACCGAATCGGTGTAGAGTCCCAGCACATCAAAGGCCTTGCTGTGCTGAATCTCCATATCTTCCGCAATCTCGCGCAGGCCGATGCCGCCGATACGACTGACCGTTCCGGTAAAATATTTGTCAATGACCGTCTGTGAAATACCGATTGCCTCAAAGATCTGGCTTCCCATATAAGATTGCAGTGTCGAAACGCCCATCTTGGACGCGATTTTGACAATACCCTTCAGGATCGCCTTATTGTAATCATCCACAGCCGCATAGTAATCCTTGTCAAGCAGGCCGTCGTCAATCATATCGCGGATGGCCTCCTGCGCCAGGTAGGGGTTAATGGCCGAAGCGCCATAGCCCAGCAATGTGGCAAAATGGTGCACCTCATGCGGCTCACCAGTCTCCAGAATCAGCGCAACCGCTGTGCGGCGCTTGGTGCGCACCAGATACTGTGCCACTGCCGAAACCGCCAGCAGCGACGGAATTGCAACATGGGTCTCATCCACACCGCGGTCAGAAAGGATCAGCATATTAGCACCATCGCGATAGGCGCGATCCACATTGTTCATCAACTGGTCGAGCGTCCGCTCCAAGCTGGCGCCACGGTAGAACAGGATGGAAATTGTCTCAACCTTAAAGCCTTCCTTTTTCATGTTCCGGATCTTGAGCATATCCAGATTGGTCAGAATCGGATTGTTCACCCGCAGAACATGACAGTTGGAAGGCTTATCCTCCAGAATATTCCCGTCGGTGCCGAGATACATTGTCGTCATGGTGACAACTTCTTCACGAATTGCGTCAATCGGCGGGTTCGTAACCTGGGCAAACATTTGCTTAAAGTAGTTAAACAGCGGCTGGTGCTGATTGGAAAGCACCGCCAGCGGCGAATCAATGCCCATGGCCGCCGTCGGCTCCTGTCCATTCAGCGCCATTGGCAGTACCTGATTTTTCAAGCTCTCATAGGTATAACCGAAGGCCTTCATCAGCCGGGCACGCTCCGCCGGCGTATAGGTCTGTACCGCCTTATTCGGTATTGGTAGTTCATGCAGCTGCACCAACTCACTATCGAGCCATTGGCCATAGGGCTGTGCGGCAGCATAGCGCTCTTTCAGCTCTTCGTCCTCAATCACACGGCCCTCACGGGTATCCACCAGCAGCATCTTACCCGGCGTCAGGCGGGATTTCTTCAAAATATGCTCCGGTGCAATATCCAGCACGCCAACCTCCGAAGAGAGGATCAGGCGCTTATCATCGGTGATATAATACCGGCTCGGCCGCAGGCCGTTACGATCCAACACCGCGCCCATCACATCGCCATCGGAGTAGACAATCGAAGCCGGACCGTCCCAGGGCTCCAGCATGGTTGCATAATACTCATAAAAGTCCTTACGCTTCTGACTCAGGCTGTTGTTCCCCTGCCACGGCTCCGGAATGGTCAGCATCACCGCCAATGGCAGATCCATACCATTCATCACAAAAAATTCCAGCGCATTATCCAGCATTGCCGAGTCAGAGCCCGCCTGATGAATCACCGGAAGCACCTTGGCCAGATCCGATGAGCTCATGCAGGGGGAGCACATCGTTTCTTCACGGGCAAGCATCCGGTCTGCGTTACCGCGGATTGTATTGATCTCGCCATTATGAATAATGAACCGGTTGGGGTGCGCCCGCTCCCAGCTGGGGTTTGTATTCGTGGAAAACCGCGAGTGAACAATCGCAATTGCCGACGCCGTGTCCGGATCCTGTAGATCCAGATAAAACTGGCGCAGCTGCTTGACCAGGAACATGCCCTTGTACACAATCGTCCGGCTGGATAAGCTCGGCACATAGGTATTATCACAGCTCTGCTCAAACAGACGGCGGGCAATGTAGAGCTTCCGGTCAAAGTCCAGTCCGCGGGGAGTATCTTCCGGGCGGCGGATAAATGCCTGCAGAATATAGGGCATACAGGCACGGGCGCGGCTGCCCAGCACATCCGGTTCCACCGGGACTTCACGCCAGCCCAGAAATTCCATGTTCTCTTTGCGGATGATCGTCTCAAAAATTTTCTTGGCACGGGCGCTCTGCAGCTGTTCCTGCGGCAGGAAAAACATACCGACGCCATAGTCTCTCGCCTCGCCCAACTCGATACCGAGCGGCGCCGTCACCTTTTTCAGGAATTTGTGTGGAATCTGCAGCAGAATTCCGACACCGTCGCCGGTCTTCCCTTCCGCATCTTTACCGGCACGATGTTCCAGCCGTTCTACAATGGCAAGTGCATTGTCGACCGTCTCATGATCCACCTTGCCATCCAGATTGACAATCGCGCCGATACCACAGGCATCATGCTCAAATTTCGGATCATAGAGCGATCCACATTCTGTTTTCCACAGTTTTGCTTGCATGGGGACACCTCCAGGAGGAAAAGTTTACTTCTTCAAAAGCCGTACAATCCTTGCAACCGCCTCTTCAGTCGCATCTGCCGCACCGAAAGCCGTCAAGCGGATATAGCCCTCGCCGCTCGGTCCAAATCCAACGCCCGGCGTTGTCACGACATGCGCTTCTTTCAGCAGTTTATCAAAAAATTCCCAGGAGCCCATACCATCCGGCGTCTTACACCAGATATACGGCGCATTGACGCCGCCATATACAGTCAGGCCAGCTTCTGTCAGGCCCTGGCGAATCACTTTCGCGTTGTTCAGATAGAATTGAATGGTCTTTTTAATCTGTACTTGGCCTTCGTCAGAATACACAGCAGCCGCAGCGCGCTGAATCACATAGGGTACGCCGTTGAATTTCGTCGTCTGGCGGCGATTCCACATCGCGTTCAGGCTTGCACCGTCAATGACCAGTTCCTTCGGCACTACGGTATAAGCGCAGCGGGTACCGGTAAAGCCGGCAGTCTTGGAAAAGCTCCGGAACTCAATGGCACATTTTTTTGCGCCGGGGATTTCATAAATACTATGGGGCACATCCGGTTCTGTGATAAATGCCTCATAAGCGGCGTCGAACAAAATCACAGAGCCGTTTTTCAGGGCATACTCTACCCAGCCTTGCAGCTGCGCTCTGGAAGCTGTCACACCGGTAGGGTTATTGGGATAGCAGAGGTAAATGAGATCCGGCGTCTTCTCTGGAATCGACGGGGTAAAATGATTCTCCGCCGTACAGCTCATATAGACAATGTTGGTCCATTTTTCAGCTGTGGTATCAAACTCACCGGCACGGCCTGCCATCGCGTTGGTATCCACATAAACCGGATAAACCGGGTCGCAGACTGCCACCACATTATCCTTGGAGAAAATATCGCCGATATTGCCACAGTCAGACTTTGCGCCGTCGGAAACAAAAATTTCATCCAGCGTAATCTCAATGCCGCGGTTGCGGAAGTCCTTCTGTGCAATCAGCTCGCGCAGGAAATCATAGCCCTGCTCCGGACCATAGCCGTGAAAGGTCGCTGCCTGTCCCATTTCATCCACAGCCTTGTGCATTGCCTCAATCACAGCCGGAGCCAGCGGCTGCGTCACATCACCAATCCCCAGACGGATCATTTTGGCGTCCGGGTTTTCTGCAGTGTAAGCGTTTACACGCCGTGCGATTTCAGAAAAAAGATAACTGCCCGGCAGCTTCTGATAATTCTCATTTACTTTTGTCATAATCGTTTCTCCTTTGTCAACTGTATTCCGGTATGAAAAACGGGTTTCCGCCACACCGGGAACCCGTTTTTTCACACCCGCTTTGGCTTCCGTTATGGAATTGAACTGGCTTAAAGCGTAATCTCTCCGTCAAACACAAATGCTGCCGGGCCCGTCATAAACACATGGTTTGTGTCCGCGTCCCACCGAATCTGAAGATTGCCGCCCCGCAGCCGTAGTTCAGCTTCGCGTCCGGTCTTGCCGCAAAGCGCTGCCGCCACCAGACTTGCCGTCGCGCCCGTTCCGCAGGCCCAGGTTTCCCCCGCACCGCGTTCCCAAACGCGCATCTGCAGGGTATGGTCGTCGATTACCCGAATAAACTCGGTATTGATTCGCTTGGGGAACATTTTGTGATACTCGAAAGCCGGGCCGATCTCTTCCAACTTCAAGCTGTCAATCTCCGGCAAAAAAACCACCGCATGGGGATTTCCCATGGAGACACAGGTAATGTTGTAAGTCTTTCCAGCAACCACAACCGGGGCATCCACGACACGATCCAAATCCGACAGAACCGGAATTTTTGCAGGCTCCAGAATCGGCTCACCCATATCCACCGTCACCGTGTCCACCTGGTTCTGCATCAAATGCAGCTGCAGGGTTTTAATGCCGCCCAGTGTCTCAACCGTCAGCGTGGTTTTATCCGTCAAACCGCGGTCGTAGACATATTTTCCAACACAGCGAATGCCATTTCCGCACATCTCCGCCTGAGAACCGTCGGCATTGTAAATCTCCATTTTGAAATCTGCAATGGCCGACGGCAGAATGAGAATCAGGCCATCTGAACCAATTCCACATCGCCGATCCGAAACGAGCCGTGCCGTCTCGGCCGGATTCGGAACCGATTCCGCCAAACAGTTGACATAAACATAATCGTTGCTGATACCATGCATTTTTGTAAATTTCATAGTCGAATGCTACCTCCTTCGGTGCAGGAGCTGCCTGTCACCCGGTTATTTCGGCTATTTTATCATACTCTTCGCGCAACGATTCGTCAAACCTTTTGATCAGTTGCCCTTGCTCAGGAAGTCGGCGTAGGCGCTTTCAAGGCCATGCTCCGTCTGATCGAGGCCCAGGATTTCCTCTTCCGGCGTCACGCGCAGACCGTGAACCTTCTTAATGATTGTAAAGACAATGGTCATCACAACCACCGTATAGCTTGCAATGCTGACTACACCCAGCAACTGAACACCAAGCTGATGCAGGCCTCCGCCATAAAACAGCCCCAAACCGCCCAGCTTTTCATTGGCAGCAAGGAAACCGACCAAAATTGTACCCGTCATGCCGCAGCCACCATGGACTGCAACCGCACCGACCGGATCGTCAATGTGGCACTTCTTGTCAAGTCCCTCAACAATGAGATCCACCAGAATGCCGCAGACAACACCAATCACAATCGCGCCAACCGCATCGACACTGGCGCAGCCGGCTGTAATACCAACCAGGCCGCCCAGAGAAGCGTTCAGGCACATGGAAACATCAGGTTTTCCGTTCTTAAGCCAGGTAAAGAGCATACAGGTGACGGTTGCGACCGCAGGCGCAATGGTCGTAGTTCCAAGAATCTGCGCCATCTCCGTTACATCGGAAGCCGCAGCTGCATTAAAGCCGTACCACGCAAACCACAGGATGAAGACGCCCAGTGCACCAATCGGAATATTATGGCCGAGAATTGCATTGGAAACCAGCTTGCCGTCCTTATTTTTAGAATACTTACCAATCCGGGGCCCCAACATAATGGCGCCGACCAGTGCGGACAGGCCACCTACCATATGGATGACACAGGAACCGGCAAAATCGATAAACCCGAAGTTGGAGAGCCAGCCGCCGCCCCAGGCCCATCCGGCCTCAATCGGGTAAACAACCAGCGAAATAATTGCGGAATAAATACAATATGCAGAAAACTTGGTACGCTCTGCCATTGCGCCGGACACGATGGTCGCAGCCGTGGCGCAGAACACCAACTGGAAGAAGAAGTTCGACCAGTCAAAATTGGCAAAATCCGTAAACATACCGTATTCCGGCTTGCCAATCAGGCCAAAGAACACATGTTCGCCCATCATCAGGCCGTAGCCCAGGAACATAAAAACAATGGTTCCAATACAAAAGTCCATCAGGTTCTTCATAATAATATTGCCCGCATTCTTTGCGCGGGTGAAACCCGACTCGACCATTGCAAAGCCACACTGCATAAAAAACACCAACAGCGCGCCAACCAAGAACCAAATACTCATATCCATATTGCTGCCTCCAAACGATTTGGAATGCGCCATTTTTGTACCCCTATGTACAAAAACAGGGGGCATCTATTCCGCACACAATGCTGCGGAATAGCTACCCCCATTGATAGCACCTTATCTGCTTTTTCAGCGCTTCAAATTGCGCTTTCACCGGTCTCGCCGGTCCGGATCCGAACGGCATTTTCCACATTATAGACGAAAATCTTTCCGTCGCCAATATTGCCGGTGGTTACATTTTTCTGGATATCTTTGACCAGCTGATCCACCTTTTCATCCGGCACCACAGTCTCCACCTTCAACTTTGGAAGCATATTGACACCGTACTCCACGCCGCGATAAATCTGCGTTCTACCCTTCTGGTTGCCGTAGCCCATGATGTTGGTTACCATCACGCCTGATACGCGCTCTGCACTCAGGACTTCCTTCAAAATTTCCAGGCGTTCCGCCTTGATGATGACTTCGATTTTCTTCATCGATTCTCACCTCTCCAATGATCCGACCTTCAGCACGCGCTGCGCTCGCCCAATACCAGCTTTGCCGTTTCTACCATTTTAATGCCGGTATCCATACTGCGCTTTTGAATCATATGATGCGCCTGTGCTTCCGTCATGCCATGCCGTTCCATCAGCAGCGCCTTTGCTTGCTCAATGATGGCCCGATCCGCTTCCGAGCGTGGCCGTGGTTGTTTAGGTTCGTGCGGCCGTCGCATCGCAGCCAGCATTCCGATGGAATCCAGCAGCTCACTCCGTTTTACCGGAGCACGAAGCTTGATAATCGCCTCATTTTCCACCTGATTCAGATCGCCCGCTCCCGCAAGCATCAGCATCGGAATCCCTTCTGGCAAATTGCTAAACAGCTCCTCGCAGGGGCCGTCCCGCAGCTTAAACCCGCAAAATACAATCAAATCCTCTTGATTACTTACGCGGCGCAGAACCTCTGAGCAAGTCATACAGGCCGCTGCAATCCGGTAGCCGCCGGATTCCACGATCTCACACATTCTGCTCAGTGTATTCTGACCGTCGAATGCAACTATCAGTCGTTCCATGCGCGTCCGCGCCTCCCTTCCTTGGGAATCAGGATTTCTTTAATATTTCACCAGATACTGTTCCAGCTCCCACTGGCTGACATTGGTGCGGTAAGCATCCCATTCCTTTTCTTTGCCCTCAATGTACGCTCTTGCCACATGCTCGCCCAGCATATCCAGAATCAGGCGATCCTGCTTCATTGCCTGCAGCGCCTCCTTCAGGGAGCCGGGCAGGCTGTCAATGCCGTGCGCTGCCCGCGTTGCGTCATCCATCGCAAAGATGTTATCGTTGACCGGTGCCGGTGCTTCCAGCTTCCGCTCAATGCCATCCAGACCAGCAGCCAGGCACACTGCCAGGGACAGATATGGGTTGCACGCCGGATCGGGGCAGCGCAGCTCCACGCGGGTACTGTTGCCGCGGGCGGCCGGAATCCGGATCAGCGCACTGCGGTTCTTCGCCGACCAGGCCATGTAGCAGGGGGCCTCATAGCCAGGTACCAGACGCTTGTAGGAATTGACCAGTGGATTGGTAATCGCGGTCATGCCCTTCAGATGTGCCAGAATTCCGGCGATAAAATGGTATGCCGTCTCTGATAACCCCAACGCACCGTTTGGATCGTCAAACACATTTTTACCATCTTTGAACAACGACATATTGGTGTGCATGCCGCTTCCATTGATTCCAAAAATCGGCTTCGGCATGAAGGTTGCATGCAGACCGTTCCGCTGTGCATAAGTCTTGACCGCCAGCTTAAAGGTCATAATATTATCTGCGGTAGCCAGTGCGTCCGCATATTTGAAATCAATTTCATGCTGGCCTGCGGCAACCTCATGGTGAGATGCTTCAATTTCAAAGCCCATATCCTCCAGCGCCAGGCAAATCTCCCGGCGGACGCCTTCGCCGTGGTCAATCGGCGTCAAGTCGAAATAACCGGCCTCATCCTGTGTCTTTGTGGTGGGGCGCCCTTCTTCATCTGTATGGAACAGGAAAAACTCGCACTCCGGACCAACATTAAACACATAACCCATATCTGCCGCTTTTTTCAGCACCCGCTCCAGTACGCCGCGGGGATCCCCGACAAATGCCGAACCATCGGGATTATGAACGGAGCAGATCAGCCTGGCCACCTTGCCATGCTGCGGGCGCCACGGAAAAATCACGAAGCTGTCCAGATCCGGATACAAGTACTGATCCGATTCCTCAATCCGGACAAAGCCCTCAATGGAACTGCCATCAATCATGATCTTATTGTCGAGCGCCTTTTCAATCTGCGATGCCGTAATTGCGACATTTTTCAGCGTACCGAACACATCTGTAAACTGCATCCGAATGAACTGAATATCCTCTTCTTTTACAAGATGAAGAATATCCTCTTTGGTGTATTTTGCCATATCCCAGCACCCCTTTGTCTGATTACGCTGATCAGTTTTGATGAGCCAATTATAGTGCTCCAAAAAATGGATGTCAAGGCATTTTTGCAATTTTAAATATCAAAAGTTGCAAATTATTGAATTATACAGGATGTACTATTCATTTTTTCTTATTTTTGTGCAATTTCTAACCATATTATTTCATTTTTTGCATAATTTCCTGCGTGCGCAATTCATTATCTGGTGGATTCGATGCAGAAAGTGGCGCATGGTGAAAATTTCACCATGCGCCACTTTTGTTTTTTGTTTTGAATTAGACCTCAAACATCAAATCGCCATAGGTCGGAACCGGCCATACCGTCTTATCGACCAGCAGCTCCAACTCGTCCACTGCCGCGCGCAGCTCCGCCATAATCACCGTGACCACGCTGTGGAAATGATTGGCCATTGCGCATACATCTTCCATCGCATTTGCAGCCGCAACCTCACGGATCAACGCATTCTGCGCATCCTGTGTCTTCCGCAGCAGGCCCGTAACCTTTTTCAGCAGCTCCTGCTGCACGGAAACATCTGCATCCGGGCAAACATCAGAAACTGTGCCAATGGAAGTGGCAAGTTCCGTCGAGCAGGTAATCGCCGCCGGAATATAGTGCTTGCCCGCCATGTGAATCATAGTCTGCGCTTCGATATTGATCACCTTTGCATAGGTCTCATACATAATCTCTGCATGTGCTTCCAGCTCGGCCTTGGTATAAATACCGAACTTTTCAAACAATGCAACCGCCTTGCCGGTCGTCAGGGTCGGAACCGCATCTACCATGGACTTCAGGTTCGGCAGGCCGCGGCGTGCCGCTTCGACCACCCATTCGTCGGAATAGCCGTTGCCATTAAAGATGATCCGCTGGTGCGCCTTAATGGTCTCTGCGATATACTCCTTGCAGGTCGTCTCAAAATCAGCCGCCTTTTCCAGGACATCCGCAGCATCGCAGAATGCCTCTGCAACGATGGCGTTCAGCGTTGTATTGGCTTCTGCAATCGAGTCAGAAGAACCAACCATACGGAACTCAAACTTATTGCCGGTAAAAGCAAAAGGAGAGGTGCGGTTCCGATCCGTTGCGTCCTTATTCAGAACCGGAACTGTGGAAACACCGACATCCAGCTTGCCGGTCGAGAGCGTCTGCGCTGCAGTGCCATTCTTGATAATCTGATCAACCACATTTTCCAGCTGATCGCCCAAGAAAATCGAGATAATTGCAGGTGGCGCTTCGTTTGCGCCCAGGCGGTGATCGTTACCTACGCAGGAGGCAGACATCCGCAGCAGATCTGCATGGCAATCAACCGCCTTCAGGATACAGGCCAGCACCAGCAGGAACTGCAGATTCTCGTTCGGGGTATCACCCGGTTCCAGCAGATTCTCACCGGTATCGGTGCCAATCGACCAGTTATTATGTTTACCGGAACCATTGACGCCGGCGTAGGGCTTCTCATGCAGCAGGCAGACCAGGCCATGCTTGGTTGCCACACGCTTCATGGTCTCCATGGACAGCTGGTTCTGGTCAACCGCAACATTGGCCGTAGAGTAAATCGGTGCCATCTCATGCTGCGCCGGGGCAACCTCATTGTGCTGTGTGGTTGCCGGGATTCCCAACTTCCACAGTTCCACATTCAGATCCTTCATAAAAGCGCCGACGCGTTCCCGGATGACACCAAAATACTGGTCGTCCAGTTCCTGGCCCTTCGGCGCCGGAGCACCGAACAGCGTACGGCCAGTATAGATCATATCGCGGCGCTTCAGATACTTCTCGCGGTCAACCAGAAAATACTCCTGCTCCGGGCCAACAAACGCTGTCACCTTTTTCGCCTGCGTGTTGCCGAACAGGCGCAAAATTCGCAGTGTCTGGTCAGACAGTGCCTGCATAGAACGCAGCAGCGGGGTCTTCTTGTCCAGCGCTTCACCGGTATAAGAGATAAACACCGTCGGAATGCAAAGAATCGTACCTGCCGCCTGTTCCTTGATGAACGCCGGGGAGGTCATGTCCCATGCAGTATAGCCGCGGGCATATGCAGTCGCACGCAGGCCGCCAGAGGGGAACGAAGATGCATCCGGCTCTCCCATAATCAGCTGCTTACCGGTCAGCTGCAGCAGTGTTTTTCCTTCCACCGGCGCAGTAATAAACGAATCATG
>CAKTFW010000006.1 GCA_934561175.1 uncultured Oscillospiraceae bacterium | reverse complement strand
AAATAGGCCAACCCAAACCGCCGCATCTCCAGATTGAAAAGCAGCCAAAACAACGGAACCAATAAGACCAGATAAACCAGCTTATACAACAGCTCTAACCGCAGCAGGGCGCACCAGTTTCCACGAAGTAATGCGCGTACGCCCTTTGGATCCCGCCGAGTGTCTGTTTTCATCATGGTCTTTTGTTCCATCTCCATATTTCAGCTGCACAGTCCCTATTCCAAAATAAAAAGCAGAAGCAAGCGGCACAGCGCTTGCTTCTGCTTGGTGCCGGTGACCGGACTCGAACCGGTACGATGTCGCCACCAACGGATTTTGAGTCCGTCACGTCTACCAATTCCATCACACCGGCAAAAGAACAGTGCTCATTTATAATAATACATTATTTCAAGAATTTCAAGGTTTTTTTGAAAAACTTGAAAAAAGTGTTGACATTTTTGATTTTGCATGGTAGTATATCTAAGCAGTTTGGAACTGCAACATACAAATGCACGAGTGGTGGAATTGGCAGACTCGCTAGATTCAGGTTCTAGTGTACATTGCGTACGTGCGGGTTCAAGTCCCGCCTCGTGCACCAAAGAGACAGAAAAGATTTTCTTTTCTGTCTCTTTTTTCATCCTTCTGTGCACTGCAAAAAATTGCTGGATTTTCTCCTGAATTCTCGCTTCATTTTTCTGTTTTTCACAAAATGATGCAATTTGCCCGTATTTTCTTCGTGGACACTTGACTTTTGCAGAGATACATGCTATTTTCAAGCAGGAATTAAATAAGACAAGCGAAGTCTGTAGGAAAAAGCAGCGCTTACCGAAGGAGTAAAACTCTCAGGTGCTCAATTGAGCAAGGACTATAGATGGATGTGGCTCTGGAGAATCCCGCCGCGAGCGGGGGCCGAAGGTGCAACGCATGGAAACATGCGAATCTCTCAGGCAAAAGGACAGAGTAAAAGACGCCCTAAACCAACTCGTTTGGCGGCGTTCTCTTTCCGTTGGAGCCGAACCATGACGCAGGTCATGATTGGGCTCTTTTCTTCGCTTGCCGAAAGAAAAGAAAGGGTTGGAAATCAATCATGGATCAATTGGCTGCACTTGTAGATACAATCAGCGGTTTCGTCTGGAACAACATTTTGTTATTCCTGCTCGTCGGTACCGGTATCATTTTCTCCATCCGCACCCGTTTTGTACAGGTTCGGAAATTCGGCACTGGCGTGCGTCAGCTGTTCGGCGCTTTCTCGCTTAACGGCAAAAAAGCAGACCACGAAGGCATGTCCTCCTTCCAGGCGCTGACAACCGCCATCGCTGCTCAGGTCGGCACCGGTAATATCACCGGTTGTGCCACCGCACTGGTGTCCGGCGGTCCCGGCGCTATCTTCTGGATGTGGCTGTCTGCATTCTTTGGAATGTCCACCATTTATGGCGAAGCTGTTTTGGCGCAGAAATTCCGCACCGTCGATCAGAACGGTCACGCAACCGGTGGTCCGATCTACTACATCACCGCTGCTTTCAAAGGAAAATTCGGCAAATTTCTGGCTGGCTTCTTCTCTATTGCAATTATTTTTGCATTAGGTCTCACCGGTAACATGGTTCAGTCCAACTCTATTGGCGACGCCTGCAGCACTGCCTTCCACATTCCCAAGCTCGCAATCGGTATTGCCTGTGCAATCGTCGCCGGTTTCATTTTCATCGGCGGTGTTCAGCGAATTGCCTCTTTCACCGAAAAGATCGTCCCTATCATGGCAGTTTTCTATATCATCGGCTGTGTTGCAATTCTGTTCATCAACCACGCCACACTGCTGCCCGCATTGAAATCCATTTTTGTCTGTGCTTTTGACCCTCAGGCACTCCTCGGCGCCGCCTGCGGCGTCGGCGTGCGGGAGGCCATGCGTTACGGTGTTGCCCGCGGCCTGTTCTCCAATGAAGCCGGTATGGGTTCTACGCCGCACGCCCATGCACTGGCCAAGGTCAAGGATCCCGAAGAGCAGGGTATCGTCGCAATGATGGGTGTTTTCATCGACACTTTCATCGTGCTGACGCTGACCGCTCTCGTCATTTTGACCTCTGGTTGCCTGGAAGTCGGCGGTGGCCTGAAGGGTACTGCACTGGCACAGGCTGCATTCAGCGGCGCATTCGGCCACTTCGGCAACATTTTCGTCGCGATCTGCATGCTGTTCTTCGCTTTCTCCACCATCATCGGCTGGTATTTCTTTGGCAAAGTTAATTTTCAGGCGCTCTTCGGCCAGAAAGCCACCAAGATCTATGCACTGCTGGTTGTTGCGTTTATCGTCCTTGGTTCTACACTGAAAGTGGATCTGGTCTGGAACCTCTCTGACCTGTTCAACGCACTGATGGTCTTCCCGAACCTGCTGGCACTGCTGGCACTCTCCGGTATCGTCAGCCGTGTTGCACATCACAAGGATACCCCCACGCGTCTGGATGCTTCTGCGAAAAACTAATTCCTTCACCATCGGCAAATTCCCCCTCTGATTTCCGGAGGGGGAATTTTTTATTCCGAAAATTGGGCGGAGATGCTTCAATGCACCTCCGCCCAATCTATCAGAATTATTCAATTGACCAAATTTCGTACTCCGGCTGATCGATCTGCAGCTCTCCCAAATATAAAAGCTCTGCCGTCTGACGATCATAAGCTGCCAGATACGCCAGGTTTTTGTCCGCTTCCGTTCGATAAGGCAGCGCAACTTGCAAGCGCGTTTCCGTCATCTTTGCAGCATCCAGACTGTACTCAATTCCATCATCCTCTGTCCGTGCAACCCACTGCGCAGGCAATTCATATTGCGTCACCGACCGCAGGTTCAAGTCCTGCCGGTCAAACACCGACAGTGTCAGCGGTTCTGGATTCGGATCGTTGGTCAGAACACAAAGCGAATCCTCCGTTGCCTCTAAAAGCACCAGGCCGCAATTGCCAAGCAGTTGAACACCGATCAGCTGTTCCGCCTCCAAATCATAGGCAGACACAAACACCCGCGTAAGTCCATCTCCCTCGCCATAGTGCTGCTCCACAATATAAAGCACCCCATCGCGCACCGCAACATGATTTGGACTGAGGATCAGTCCACCCAAATGGTACATTTCCGCATACGGCCCGGCAATATCCTGCCAGTCCACCGTGCGGCTGCTGCATACACCGGTTGCGCGATCCACCTGAATAATCAGAATCGACTCCGTCTCTTCCAGATAGTCAAACAGATAAATTGTCTGTTCATCCGCAGACATAGCATAAATGGCCGCATTCTCCCGCAAATTGGGAATTACTGCCGTAAGCACCACCTGGCTCTGTGCATCCAGTTCTACAACTGTAAGCGGCTCCTCCGCAGTCTCGTCATAAAATGCCGCCAGCAGGCCATCCGATATAGACTGTGTACAAATCAATTCACCCTTCGACAAATTCTCCAGTCGGTCCGCCATCTGTTTTTCTACCGTACCGCCGCGCGTCTGCACATATTGCTTCTCCAGATCCGTCACCGTGCCGTCCGCATTCCACTGCACTGCGCAAACCGGTACATTCACACTGGTAATCGTACCGCCCAGGTACAGTGTCGCCGTTGTTGGTTCCCGATTTACCAACACTGTGCCGGTGAGCTCCGGCGGGGAAAGCTGCTGCACAGGGTGATATCGCAGTCCCACGCACAGCGCCGCTGCCAATAAGAATGCAATCAATGTCTTTTGCTGCATTTTACATGTCCCTTTCTCTTATCCAGTCTGCAAATCCGGGTCTCGCCGGCTCCGGGCCGAAACCAGATATTTCATCGCCTCTTCCAGTCCCTTCACCGTCAGCGGGTACATCGGTACTTCTGCCGCAATGGAACGGATGGTATTGCTGCCATATCCCCGCCAATATTGCTGCGGAATCGGGTTTAGCCAAACCATCTTTTCATAGCGGTTTGTGAACCGTTGAATCCAGTCAATACCCGGCACCTCATTATAGTGATAGTAGTCATTGCAGCCACCGCGTGAAAGAAGCTCATAAGGTGACATTGACGCGTCACCAACGACAATCACCTTATAGTCGCTTTTGATGTTGTTTAGTACCCATTCGGTGTCAATTGTCTGATTATGATAGCATTCCGGCGTTGTAAAGAGGAAATCATACCAGCAGTTATGGAAATAATAGATCTGTAAATCCTTAAAATGGCCAGATTTCACCGCAGCCTGAAACAGCATGGAACACAGCTGCGTATAGGGCCACATCGATCCGCCGGAATCAAACAGCAGCAGCACTTTCACTGTGTTTTTCCGTGGTCTGCCAAATACCAGTTCCAAATTTCCTGCATTGTCACAAGTCTTCTGAATCGTTTCGTCCAGATTCAGCTCGTCTTTCGGTCCGTCTACTCTGGATGAAAACTGCCGTAAACGGCGAAAGGCCATCTGGAACTGGCGCGTATCCAGCACATTGTCCTCCCGATAATCCCGAAAATTTCGTTCTCCCGCCACTTGTAGTGCCGAATGGCGTTTGCTCTCGCCCCCAATGCGAATGCCCTGTGGGGCATAGCCGGAATGTCCAAACGCAGAAGTCCCGCCGGTACCGACCCAATACTTTCCGCCATCATGGCGTTCTGTCTGCTCTTTCAAGCGTTCTTCCAGCATCTTGCGGATCTGTTCCGGTGTCAGCCCGCCAATGCGCCGGTCTACCTCATCTTTATCGTACTCCGCTTGCTTTTGGGGATTCGCCAGCCAGTCAAGCAACTCCTGCGGCAATCGGTCAAAGGTCTGAATATCCCGAAAATATTCCAGAAACGCACCGTCAAATTTATCAAAATCCGCTTCGCTCTTCACAAGGATCGCCCTGGCAATATAGTAAAACTCTGTCAAGCTGGATTGATGCAAATTCTTTTCCAGCGCTTCCATCAATGTCATCCATTCATTCATGGAAACCTTCAGTCCATGCCCCCGCAGCAAGTAGAAAAATGCTGTAAACATTTTACCAACCTCTGCGCGGCGGATGCTGATGCTTGTCCAGCAGATCCAGGTCTTCATTTTTCTTCAGCAGCGCGCCGGCAAACGGAATCTCCTGCTTGATGCGCTCCGGTGCAATTTCACCAATCTGCAGCGCCTGAATCCAGTCGATTACCTCTGAAGTAGAAGGCTTTTTCTGCAGCCCGCGCAGGTCGCGGATTTCATAAAAGGTCTCCAATGCCTGGCGCAGCAGCGTTTCATCCAGATGTTCAAAGTGAACGCGGACAATTTGTTCCATCATTTCCATATCCGGGAACGCAATATAATGGAAAATGCAGCGGCGCAAAAATGCATCCGGCAGTTCTTTTTCCGCATTCGAGGTGATAATCACAATTGGCCGTACCTTCGCCTTGATGGTCTCTTTCGTCTCCGGTATATAAAATTCCATTTTGTCCAGCTCCCAGAGCAGGTCGTTTGGGAATTCCAGATCCGCTTTGTCGATTTCGTCAATCAGTAAAATTACCTGCTCGTCCCGCTTGAAAGCCTCACCCAGCTTGCCTAACTTAATATATTTTCCAATATCATCAACGCCTTCACCGCCGAACTGGCTGTCGTACAGGCGCTGCACTGTGTCATAAACATACAGGCCGTCCTGAGCTTTGGTGGTCGATTTGATATTCCAAATAATCAGTTCCATTCCCAACGCCTGTCGAATTGCCTCCGCCAACATGGTCTTACCTGTACCCGGTTCTCCCTTAATCAGCAGCGGCTTCTGCAGTGCAATCGCCAAATTGACCGACCGCATCAATTCTTCTGAAACCACATAGTTACTGCTGCCCTGAAATTTTTCTGTCATGTCTGTCATGTTATATCCTCCGTTATTGCTTTTGGTATTCTGATGAGATGCAAATATCCTCCCGCCGGACTTTTTTCCAGGAAAATTCATGGATCAGTTCTTCTGCGCTTACCGACTCATCGTACTCCAGAATTCCAGCAAGACATGCAAGATGTCCCAGCAGCGCTTCCGGCCGGTATCGCGTGCGGAGTGCACCCATATCCAAATCCCGCTCCCGCTTCGAAAGCCGCCGGCCATCCGGAGCCAACAGTAACGGAACATGAAAATAAGCCGGCGTCGGGTAACCCAAACACTGCTGCAGATAAATCTGACGCGGCGTTGAATCCAACAGGTCCCGTCCACGCACCACCTGATTTACACCCATCGCGGCATCGTCAACTACAACTGCCAACTGATAGGCATGTACACCGTCTGCGCGGCGCAGAACAAAGTCACCGCACTCCGTCGCCAGATTTTCCCGATAAACGCCCTGCAGGCCATCTTCAAATGCAATCTCCCGGTCCGGTGCAAGAATTCTCCAGAGCGGCGGTTTCTGTTTCCGCGCCCGCTCTATTGCGGACAAGCTGCGGCAGGTTCCCGGATAAATCGGCTTTCCATCCGCCGCATGGGGTGCAGATGCCGCCTTGAGATCCCCCCGCGTACACCAGCAAGGAAACAGTAATCCCTGTGCTTGCAATCGTTCCATTGCCGCATTATACGCGTCTGCACGCAGCCGTTGCCGCGTGCCTTCACGATCCCAATCCAGCCCTAACCATCGTAAATCCTCCCGGATCAGCGCAGCAAAGTACTCATTGGTGCGCTCCGGATCCAAATCCTCCATCCGCAGCACGATTTCTCCGTCGGCCGACCGCACAGAGAGCCAGGCCAACAAGCCGGAAAATATATTACCTAAATGCATCCGTCCGCTTGGGCTCGGCGCAAACCGTCCTGTGACCATTGTCTCATCTCCCCGTCTGCTTGATTGTAGCACGGGAACATGGTATAATCAACGAAAATTCCCCATGGAGGATGAAGCGCATGATTCAGGAAGTCGCTCCCAATCTTTTTCTCTTAAACATTCCGCTGCCGGAAAACCCGCTCAAAAATCTGAACGCTTATCTGATTCGCGGTGAAGCCGGCGGCCGCAGTCTGCTGGTAGACACCGGCTTTCGCCGCCGGGAGTGCCGGGAAGCGTTGCTCTCTCAGCTGCGCGAACTCCATGTTGATCTGCCTAATACTGATATTTTTCTGACCCATCTACATTCTGACCACTCCGGTCTTGCCGCAGAATTGGCTGTACCGGGCGTCCGGATCTTCATTTCTGAAACAGATCGTGTACGGCTCCCCGGAAAGGCCTGCCTGTACAGCTGGGATGACAGCGACGACTTCTTTGTCCAGAACGGCTTTCCCCGTGCAGAGTTAGACTCCATCACCCGCACAAATCCCGCGCGCGGCTATCGTCCCATTCCCTTTGACGACTATATCGGTGTGGAAGAGGGCGCCATTTTCGCATACGGTGGTTATCATTTTGAAACCATTGCAACGCCTGGACATACACTGGGACATATGTGCCTATACGATGCCGCTTCCAAAATCATGCTGCTCGGTGACCATGTGCTCTTTGACATCACGCCAAATATTGCAAGCTCCACCGGTGGATTAAATATGCTGGGACAATATCTTGACAGTCTGAAAAAAATTCGCAGCTACGATGTTGCCTTGCCGCTCCCCGCACACCGCACGGTTCACACCAATTTACAGGCTCGCGTAGACGAGCTTCTGGCGCATCACGAAGCGCGCTGCGCCGAAGTGATGAAAATCGTTATGGTGCATCCCGGCTGGCAAGCCTATGAAATCACTTCTCAGATGACCTGGCGGATTCATTGCCGCAGCTGGGAAGATTTTCCCTCACCGCAGCGCTGGTTTGCCGTCGGCGAGGCAATCTCGCATCTGGAATACCTGGCAAGCATTGGAAAACTGCGCCGAGTGCAGGAACCGGATGGTGTTTACCGTCACTATGCGATTTGACGAATTGTCAATATTTTTTCAAAGGCGCTGCATTTGCAGCGCCTTTGTTGACCCTCTCATAAAAATCGCCTATAATAGAGACCAGAACTCAACAATCATGAATGGAGGAACTGTTATGTCGAACCAGAAGCGTGTACCCGTTTCAGACGCATATCTGCAGCAGATGAACGCCTATTGGCGCGCTGCAAATTATCTGGCAGCCTGTCAGCTGTATCTGCTGGACAACCCGTTGCTGGAAGAGCCACTCCGTCCTGAACAGATTAAGCGCAAAATTGTTGGTCACTGGGGCACTGTACCCGGCCAGACTTTTATTTACACCCATCTCAACCGCATCATCAAACAGTACGATCTGAATATGATCTATCTGTCTGGCCCCGGCCACGGTGGCAATGGCATGGTCGCCATGGATTATCTGGATGGCTCCTACACGGAGATCTACCCGAATATTAGCCACGACAAAGACGGTTTAAAGAAGCTCTTCAAGCAATTTTCTTTCCCCGGCGGCATTCAGTCGCATGTTGCGCCGGAGACTCCCGGCTCTATCCACGAGGGCGGCGAACTCGGCTACTCCCTGGCTCACGCCTTCGGCGCTGTTTTTGATAATCCTGATCTGATTGCCGCCTGCGTGGTCGGCGACGGCGAAGCAGAAACCGGCCCGTTGGCAACAGCCTGGCACTCCAATAAATTTTTGAATCCCATTTCGGACGGTGCCGTACTTCCGATCCTGCACCTGAACGGCTATAAAATCTCCAACCCGACCATCTTCTCCCGTATCTCGCACGATGAGGTGCAAAAGTTCTTTGAAGGATGCGGTTGGAAGCCCTATTTTGTCGAAGGCGACGACCCCATGACCATGCACCGGCTGATGGCAGACACGCTGGACGCCTGCGTAGCAGACATTCAGGCCAACCAGGCACACGCCCGCGAAACTGGTGACGCAACCCGCCCTGTCTGGCCTATGATTGTCCTGCGCACGCCCAAAGGGTGGACCGGCCCAAAGGTCGTAGACGGCAAGCCGATTGAAGGCACCTTCCGCGCGCACCAGGTACCGATCATGATGGACAAACCGGAGCATCTGGCACATCTGGAGGCCTGGCTGCGGAGCTATCATCCGGAAGAGCTGTTTACTGAAGCCGGCGATTTGATTCCGGAGCTGAAAGCGCTTGCTCCTACCGGTGCTCGCCGAATGGGCGCAAATCCGCACGCCAACGGCGGTCAGCTTCTGCGCGATCTTCGCCTGCCGGATTTCCGCGACTATGGCATCAAAGTTCCGACCCCCGGCCAGATTGAAGCACAGGATATGTTGGAGTTGGGCGGCTTTGTCCGTGACATCATGAAGCTTAACATGGAGTCGAAAAACTTCCGCGTTTTCGGACCGGATGAGTCGATGTCTAACAAACTCTCCAAGGTTTTTGAGGTAACCAACCGCGATTTTAATGGTAAAATCATCCCCGGCGATGAATTTCTTGCCACCGACGGCCGCGTAATGGACAGTCAACTTTCTGAGCATATGTGCGAAGGCTGGCTGGAGGGCTATCTTCTGACCGGCCGCCATGGCTTCTTCAACAGCTATGAGGCATTCATTCGCATTGTGGACTCCATGGTTGCACAGCATGCAAAATGGCTGAAAATGTGCAACGCCATCCCGTGGCGTGCAAAAATTGCCTCTCTGAATTTCATTTTAACCTCTACCGTCTGGGCACAGGATCACAATGGCTTCACACATCAGGATCCCGGTTTTCTGGACCATGTTGCAAACAAGAAGGCCGATGTTGTGCGCCTGTATCTGCCTCCCGATACCAACTGCCTGCTCAGCTGCTTCGACCATTGTATCCGCAGCCGCAATTATGTGAATGTCATCGTCGCCTCCAAGCATCCGCGAATGCAGTATCTGACGATGGATCAGGCCATCAAGCATTGCACACAGGGGCTTGGCATCTGGCAGTGGGCCTCCAATGATGAAGGGCAGGAACCGGATCTTGTCATGGCCTGCTGTGGTGCAGAGCCGACAATCGAAACGCTGGCCGCTGTCTCGATTCTGCGCGAACATCTGCCGGAAATTAAAATTCGTGTGGTGAATGTTGTAGATCTGATGAAACTGCAGCCCGCAGTTGAACATCCCCACGGTCTCAATGATGCGGATTACGACGCACTCTTCACCAAGGATAAGCCCATCATCTTCGCTTTCCACGGCTATCCAACCCTGGTGCATGAACTGACCTATCGCCGCCATAATAAAAACCTGCATGTGCGCGGCTATAAAGAAGAGGGTACAATCACAACGCCTTTTGATATGCGTGTACAGAATCAGCTTGACCGTTTCAATCTGGTCATCGACGCAATTAACCGGCTTCCACAACTCGGCAATCGCGGCGCATTCCTGATTCAAAAAATGAAAGACAAGCTGGTCGAACACAAACAGTATATTTATGAATATGGCCAGGATCTGCCGGAAGTGCAAAACTGGAAATGGGAAAACTAAATAAAACAAGCGCCGGACGCATTGCGTTCGGCGCTTGTTTTATTCTTCTGCCATTGTGAAAACCAAAATTCCGCGATTTCTGGCATAGATCTCTTCAAATTGCGAAATTGGAAGTGGATTTTCTCCCAACCCAGCTTCAATTGTATATCCCGGCCGCCGAAACCTCTGCAAAAACCAATCCCGATATCCTGCATTCCCGGATTCATCCGGTGTATTTTCCAAGGTATATCCGCTGATAATCGCAAGCCGCTCTCCCAGCTCCTGTGCACCGGGCGGCGCATCATTTCGATACTGCCAATAAATCACCTGTCCTTGTGTATGGTAGGCCAGAATCCGCATGGGCGCAATCGCCTGCGTATATCCTGCCATCGCCGCACTCTCCGGCTCTGTCAGCGGTCCTGAACCCACATAGTCACGCGGTCCCGGCAGCCGGTATCCCTGTGCAAACTTAATTTCCCGCGCTGTCTCCCATCCTGCCGGATACTGCAGATTGAGATCCACACCGCAAAGATTCGCTTTCCAGCCGTCCGGAAATGGAATCTGCGGATAATTCGCAGCCAGTTTCCGAGCCTCCGCGATCTCTGCTTCCGATGCTGCACCAGTCACAAGGTCAACGCCATCCGGATTCACCATCGGTGCAAGATGTAATGTGACCTTCTGATAGAGCTCTCTGGCTGAATACCCTTCCAAACGGCCATTTTCTACCAGTGCCGCACAATAGTCTTCCAAAAATTTCATCAGTATCGGCGTCGTAATCCATTCATTCGCATGATGTGCCGCATTATAAAATACCCGCCGCGCACCTGTTCCAAGCTGCAGAACCGGCACCATTCTTCCGCCCGCTGTACGGGCAATGACCTGCGTCTTTAAAAATGGATAGCGCGCCAACAGGCCATGAATGACGATCTGCAGGACCTGCGAAGTAAAGGGAATTGTCGTCGGCACTACGCCAAATGGCAGCGGCACCACCAGGCAGGTTCCAATCGCCAGTTGATTTGGATGCTGGCCTGGATTCGCGGCCAGTATTGCCTTTACAGTCGTTCCAAAGCGCTGCGCAATCTTATAAAAGGTATCCCCATACTGAACGCGGTGCAGGTAAAATCCATAGAGATATGGCTCCAACGCCTGCTGCGTCGCCGGATCCAGCTTTCCAGTCTGTGCCAGTCCATGCTGTTTCTGAAACATTGACAGCATATCAAATCCCGCCCGCCGCAGCGCTTCCTGATAAATCGGTTCCATAAAAATCCCTCCCGCCAAAGCTTATGACCGGAGGGATTCTTTCTTGCTCATTTTGCCAGATACAATGCGCGTGCCGCTTTCATGGTCATATAGCAGTCCAGCTTTGCAACCAGCTCATAAGGCGCATGCATGGAGAGCACCGGGACACCGGCATCCAGCGTATCAATATTGCGGTTTGCCATAAACATCGCAACCGTTCCGCCGCCGCCCTGATCAACCTTGCCAAGTTCGCCCATCTGCCAAACCACTGCATTTTCATCCAGGATCCGGCGAATGCGCGCTACCAGTTCTGCCGAGGCATCCGATGCGCCGGATTTTCCACGGGAACCAGTATATTTGCACAGCGCCACGCCATAGTTGAGCTTCGCATTGTTCCGTTTATCAGAAACTTCACTGAAAGTCGGATCAAAACCATTGGTAACATCCGCCGACAGGCAAATAGACTTTTCCATACAGCGGCGCAGCGCAACGCTCTGGCATTCGCACAGGTCTTCCATAAAAGTATCAAACGCCTGCGCCTCCATACCGGAAACGCCAATGGAGCCGATCTCCTCTTTGTCTGCCAGCATACACACGGCCGTAATTTCCGGATTCTCCAGTGTCAGCATCGGTGCAAAGGAAGCATACGCGCAAACCCGGTCATCGTGGCCATAAGCTGCAATCATGCTGCGATCCAAGCCGACTTCCCGCGCTTTCAGCGCTGGCACCATGGTCAGCTCTGCCGACAGAAAATCTTCTTCCGTCATACCATACTTTGCATTGAGCAGCTTCAAGACAGCCCGCTTGACCCGCTTGTCGTCTCCATCGCAGTCCGGGGTTGAGCCAACCACCACATTGAGCTGCTCTGCTGCGACGCCCTCGGCCAGGCTCTTTTTCATCTGATCGCCAGCCAAATGAATCAGCAAATCTGTGACATAGAAAATCGGATCATCGGCATCCTCGCCAATGCTGACTGTTTTGACCGTTCCATCCTTCAGCGCTACAACGCCATGCAATGCCATCGGCACCGTCGTCCATTGGTATTTCTTAATTCCGCCATAATAATGCGTCTTCAGCAGCGCAATCTCGCCATCCTCATAGAGGGGATTCGGCTTCAAATCCAGCCGCGGCGAATCAATATGTGCTGCAGCAATGTGCGCGCCGTGGGAAAGATCCTGCTTGCCGATCACTGCAAACATCACCGATTTTCCGCGGTTATTGGAATAGACTTTGTCGCCCGGTTTCAATTCCATACCCGGCGTGAATGGGCGGTAGCCAACTTTTTCAGCCGCGCGGACAGTTTCCGTCACTGCTTCCCGTTCCATCTTTGCCGCGTCCAAAAAAGCCATATAATCCTTGCAGTAACGCTCCATTTCTGCAGCGTCCTGTTCCGAAATTCGGTCATAACCATTCTTCGGCTCATAAAACAACTCATTCATGATGTGTTTCCTCCTCCAAAATTTTTGCAAATACTTCATCACAGCGTCGGCCAAAGTCCTCGCTGCTGTCAGCGTCATTCATAATTGTCACATCGCAATCCGCTGCAAACGACTCGTTGGAGCGCTGCGCCGCAATGCGAAGTCTGGCATATTCCTCACTGATGTTCTCTCGTGCAATCAGGCGCTGCACCCGTGCCTCAGTCGGCGCCAGAATCGCAACCGTCCTATCGCACATCTCTCCAATGCCGCTCTCCAGCAGGCCAATGGCATCAATCGCCGCAACCGGGATTCCCGCTTCACGCTGCTGTTCCAGCCATTTCATTACTGCACGAATGACATAGCGTCCGGTAATCTGATTTAATTCCTCCAGTGCCGCTTTATTGTCAAAAACAACCGCGCCGAGTCGTTTACGGTCAAGTTGATCGTCGTCGAAAGCGTCCGGAAAACGCGCGCGGATTGCATCCAACATCTGCCGGTCTGTCTGCAGCAGGTCGTGATAAAGTGCATCGCAATCTAAAACCGCGCCGCCAAACCGGCGCAGGCTATTCAGAGCCGTGGTCTTGCCACAGCCGGTGCCGCCGGTAATTCCAATGATCTGCATCTATTATTACCCCTTCCCGCCGTCACATCCCAGTGTCACCACATGAAAGCCGGCAGCTTTTTTGAGCCGGTTCGCAACAGCTCGTCCCATACCCGTTTCCGGTGGGCACTGGGCATAAATTTCCGTGACCGCCGTTTCGTCAAAATAGCGCAATGCATCAAATACGCGGCGCGCCTGCTCTTCCAGATCACCCGATGCACCAATGGTCTGCAGCGGCCGATTGGGAAACAATGCTGCAAATTCCGAAAAGCAAAGCACACCGGTAGATGGGCAAAGCTTTGTCTGAATATACGCCGCAGTTTCCTCCGGCGCACCACAGACAACCGTCACCGGTGCCTGCGGCGCATAGTGGCGGTATTTCATTCCCGGCGCTTTTGGCGTCTGTCCCGGCTGTACTTCGCCGCGCACGGCGCCATCTACCGCAATCGGGCCGACAATCGCCTCCGCTGCCTCTACCGGCAGACCACCGGGCCGCAGCAGTCGAATCGGCGTTTCCGTCAAATCCAAAATTGTCGATTCAACGCCGACCCCGCAAGGGCCGCCGTCCACAATCGCATCAATCCGGCCATCCATGTCATTGACCATATGTGCCGCCGTCGTGGGGCTGGGACGACCGGAACGATTGCCGGATGGAGCCGCGATTGGCACCCCCGCCAGGCGAATAATCTCCCGCGTGACAGCGGTCACCGGGCAGCGGACCGCAACTGTTGGCAGTCCCGCCGTTGTACGCTGCGGCACAATCCCACGGCACGGGAGTACCATCGTCAACGGCCCCGGCCAAAACGCCTCTGCCAGCTTGTAAGCTGCAGGCGGAATATCATGGCAGATGGTCTCCAACTGGTCAATTTCTGCAATGTGCAAAATCAGTGGATTGTCCTGGGGCCGTCCTTTGGCCTCAAAGATCTTCAGCACAGCGTCAGCATCCAGACCATTGGCACCCAAACCATAGACCGTCTCTGTAGGGATTGCCACCAAGCCGCCGTTTCGCAGAATCTCTGCCGCCGTTTCTGGAGTACCCGGCGCATCTCCGGGCAGTATGATTGTTTTCATCTTATACACCGCTTTCGCTCATCCGCAGCTTTTCCGCCTGATCCGCTGTAACCAGCGCATCAATCAACTCATCCAGATCTCCATTCATAATCTGATCCAGCTTATAAAGCGTCAAACCAATCCGGTGATCGGTCACACGTCCCTGTGGGAAGTTATAGGTACGGATGCGCTCATTCCGCATACCGGTTCCCACTTGGCTTCTCCGTTCGGCACTGATGGCCCCTTCAATCTTTTCCTGCTCGATCTCATAGAGTTTGGATGCCAGCATATTCATCGCCTTGGCACGGTTCTGAACCTGGCTGCGTTCCTGCTGGCACTCCACTACAATGCCGGTGGGTTTATGAATTAACCGCACCGCAGAGGATGTCTTGTTGATATGCTGACCGCCTGCACCAGAGGACCGAAACACCTGCATCTCCACATCCTCCGGCCGAATTTCCACGGAGGCCTCATCCATCTCCGGCAAAACCGCAACCGTAGCGGTGGAGGTATGCACCCGTCCGCCGGATTCTGTCTCCGGCACCCGCTGTACGCGGTGAACGCCGGATTCAAATTTCAGTCTGGAATACGCGCCGTCTCCGGAGATCAGGAAGTCCACTTCCTTCACGCCGCCAAGCTCTGTCTCATTTACACTGAGCAGTTCTGTCGTCCATCCATGCGCTTCTGCATACATGGAATACATCCGATAGAGCGAATGGGCAAACAGTGCGCTTTCCTCTCCGCCGACCCCCGCGCGAATCTCAACAATAACATTCTTTTCGTCATTGGGATCCCGCGGCAGCAGCAGAATTTTCAGCTTCTGTTCCAATTCCTGCATTCGCTGCTTCAGCGTCTTATATTCTTCCTGACACATCTGCTGCAGCTCGGCGTCCAGTCCGCCCTCCGCCAGCATCTGCTGTACCTCTGCAAAAGCATCTGCTGTCTTCTGATAATCGCGGTAGGTGTTCACCACCGGCTCCAGCGTCTTCTGCTCTTTCATCAGCCGCGCTGCAGTCTTGGGATCATCATAGAAATCCGGCTGCATGGTCCGCTGCTCTAATTCCTGATATTTCTGTTCTACCAAACGCAGTTTGTCCAGCATGGCTTTCCCCTCTCCGCTGCATAAATGATTTGTAATTATACCATTTTTCTAGTTTGGTGTAAACCGGCTCCGGCGGTACCGCCAGAAATCCACCTCCGCACGATCATCCAGCCGTGTGGTTTCGGCAGCGCGCGCCGCCCCCTCCTTGGAAATCCGCCAAACATGCGGCGTCATCCACAGCAAATCCTGTACCATTTCCCGACCCTCTACTGAAAAATCGAACGCCAAATGCGTCTGCTCCGGCGCAGAAAAACCCAGAAAAGCATGGTTCATCTCTGATTTTTCCAAAATTTCCGGATATATAATCTGTTTCAGTCCCGTCAGATGGCTTCGTCCCGCCGTCACATTCAAAAAAATTCCATCTGGCTTCAACACGCGTGCAAATTCATCCGGAACCACCATGGCAAACATACACAGCACCGCATCAAAGCTACCATCTGCAAATGGTAAATGCGCTGCCGATCCCGCAACCCACTTTGCGTGTTTCTCCGCACCGGCTGCATAACGGACCGCATCCTTGGAAATATCAATGCCATAACAGCAGAGGTCCGGCCGTGCCTGCAGCAGCTCGCTCAGATAATAGCCCTCACCGCAGCCTGCATCCAGCACCACCGCTCCCTGCGGCAGACTCTGCAGCAATGCCTGCATTTGCAAAGCAATCGGCCGGTAAATACCAGAACGCAAAAAACGCCGCCGTGCCGCAACCATTTCCTTTGTATCACCGGGGTGGCGAGAATGCCGCTGATCTGGCAGCAAAAGGTTGACATAGCCCTGATGCGCAATGTCAAAGCTGTGTCCCGCTGCACATTTCAGACACCGCTGTGCCGCACAAAGCGGTGCACCGCAGATTGGACAGCATATTTCCACAAGCATCCCTCATTTCGTATGATCCTTCTTCAATCGTATTATAATATTGTATCGCGTTTTGACTTCCCCGTCAAATCATGGTAAGATGAAACCACTTTGTACAAGAAAGGATGATCTTTATGGACGAACAGCAGGTTTTTGACGCCGACGACTTCAAAAAGCTCAGCGTCAAGCGCATTCTCATCCACCTGATCATTACGCTGCTTTTTGCAGCCATTTACTTCTATGTTTCTCTTCCCACAATCAACTTGCACGCAACAGAGTTTTACAGCTTTCTGGCAATCACGATCGCGGTTTTCATTGGTCTTTGTCTTCTGGGTGCAGGGAAAGCTGCTGTTTCCACACGCCGCGGCGCGCTTCGTTACATCCGCCAAAGCTGCAAAATTCCAGCCATTCTTTTGGCGTTGATCGCTGTGGTCGTTCTGATTGGGACGCTGAGTTCCGCTGTCATTTTTCGTGCAAGCGCCTACAGCCAGCTCATCAGCACAACCACCGGTGATTTTGCTGCCGATGTAACAGAAATCTCCTTTGACCAGATTCCCATGCTGGACAGTGATTCGGCAAATGTCTTAACCAATCGCAAGCTCGGTGAACTCTCCGACCTTGTCAGCCAGTTCGAAGTTGACCCAACCTCTGCGCAGATCAACTATCAGGGGCGTCCTGTCCGTGTCACCTATTTGAATTATGGAGATTTTTTCAAGTGGTGGGCCAATCACGACAATGGTATCCCCGCCTATATGATTACCGACATGGTAACACAGGAAGTCACCGTAGTTCGGCTGGAGGAGGGCATGAAATATACCCCCTCTGAATTGTTCAACCGCAATCTGCTGCGCCACCTGCGTTTTCAGTATCCCACCAAAATGTTCTCCGATGTCAACTTTGAAATTGACGAGGCAGGTCATCCCTGGTATATTGCCTCCGTGGTCGATAAAACCATCGGCCTGTTCGGCGGCACCGATGTTGTCGGCGCAATTTTGCTCGACGCGGTCACCGGCGAATCCAGCTACTACCCGGTTTCTGAAGTTCCGACCTGGGTTGACCGTGTCTATGATGCCGATCTGATTATCGAACAGTATGATTATTTTGGAGAATATCACAACGGTTTTTGGAATTCCCTGTTTGGTCAAACAGGCTGTACCGTCACGACGGACGGCTACAACTATATCGCCCAGGACGATGATGTCTGGCTTTATACCGGCGTTACCTCTGTCTCTGGCGATGAATCGAATATTGGATTTCTGCTGGTAAATCAGCGCACTAAGCAGGCAAAGTATTATGCAATTGCCGGTGCAGAAGAATATTCTGCCATCAATTCTGCACAAGGTGCCGTACAGCAGTACCGCTATCAGGCCACCTTCCCGCTACTGCTCAATATCTCCGGTCAGCCGACTTATTTTATGGCGTTGAAGGACGCCTCATCCCTTGTGAAAATGTACGCAATGGTCAATGTGCAGCAATACCAGATTGTTGCTACCGGTTCTTCACTGGCCGCCTGTGAATTGGCGTATATTTCGCTTCTAAAAGAGAATAATATCAATGTGGGCGACATCTCTCTGATGGACAAGGCACTGCTTTATGAAAAGACTGGAACCGTTGCAGAGATTCGCACCGCCGTTCTGGATGGCACCACTTATTATTACTTCCGCCTGGATGGCAACACACTGTTCTACCGAATCAGCGCAGCGGCTTGCGAGCACGCGATTGTTGTCTCTCCCGGTGACACGGTAATCATCTCCGGCAGCGGTGAGGAACGCGACGGCATCCGTCCCGCTGACACTATTCAATAGGAGCGAATTTTATGAGAAAGCACAACAGACGACGATATCTTTTCTGTAGCGCGTTGTCTGTTGTGCTTCTTTTCCAAATTCTGACTTATCCAGCCTCAGCCTCCGACGGTGGCGCTGCCGACAAGCTACTGGCGCTGACTTTTGACGACGGCCCTACCGGCAAATACACTGCCGCATTGCTGGATGGTCTGGCTGCCCGGCAAATTCAATGCACTTTCTTTGTCTGTGGATACCGGATCGATCAATATCCACAGCTTCTGGAGCGCATCGCGGCGGAAGGCCATGAAATCGGTCTGCATGGACAGACGCATTGTTATTTCCGTGATCTGTCCACAGAACAGATCCGTCAGGAGCTGGTCCCCATGGCAGACGCCATCGAAGTCTGCACCGGTGTCCGGCCATCTCTGCTGCGTCCACCCGGTGGTCTCTATTCTGATACACTGTTGGCGGAAGCACAGCAGGAGAATTTGTCACTGATTCTCTGGTCCGTAGATCCCAGGGATTGGGAAAGCCACAGTTCTGAAGTCGTGCAATCACGCATTTTACACGATGCCAAACCAGGAAGCATCATTCTGATGCACGATTCCTCCACCAGTTCCGTTTCTGCCGCGCTTTCCATCATCGATCAACTGCGTGCACAAGGTTATCGCTTTGTCACCGTTTCCGAGCTTGCCGCTTCCGCCGGCATTCCGCTCATTCCCGGCAAATCCTATTTCAGTTTTCCCAATTCTTAAAAAGCACCGCAGCGGCCGCTGCGGTGCTTTTCTTTACATATAAAAATCCTTGATGCGTTTGGCGCGGCTCGGATGACGAAGCTTCCGGATTGCCTTATTTTCAATCTGCCGAATTCGTTCACGCGTAACGCCAAAGGTCTTACCGACTTCTTCCAGCGTGTGCGTTCGGCCATCGTAAATGCCAAACCGCATTTTGAGCACATCCGCCTCACGCTGCGTCAGTGTTCCGAGAATTTCCTCCAGTGCCTCTGCCAGCAGTGCATTTGCCGTGGCATCTGCCGGTCCCGGCGTTGTGTCATCCTCCACAAAGGAGCCAATCGTTGTATCTTCCTCATCGCCAACTGGCGTGTCAAGGGACAAGGTATCTGCCGCTGTTCGGCTGGCTTCGATCACCTTCTCCACCGGCATATTCAGTTCTGCTGCAATCTCTTCCATCGTCGGCTCCCGTCCCAATTCCTGAACCAGGCGGCGATTACAGCGGGTCGCTTTGTTGATGACCTCCACCATATGCACCGGCACACGGATTGTCCGAGCCTGATCCGCAATTGCGCGGGTAATTGCCTGGCGGATCCACCATGTCGCATATGTAGAGAATTTGTTTCCCTTTGTATAGTCAAATTTGTCAACTGCGCGGATCAATCCCGTGTTGCCCTCCTGGATCAGATCCAGAATATGCAATCCGCGGCCAGAATATTTCTTTGCAATGGAGACAACTAAGCGCAGATTCGCCTCGGTCAGTTTATCCTTTGCCTTTGTGTCACCTTCTGCAATCCGTTTTGCCAGATTAACCTCTTCCTCCGCCGTCAGCAACGGGACCTGGCCAATTTCCTTCAGATACATTCTAACCGGATCATCCAGACTATATTCCGCAGCCAACTCCACCGGATCAACCAGTTCCTCTTCGCCGCCGTCCTGAAGCTCTCCGTCTAAATTGACCTCATCCGCGTCCAATTCCAGCTCATCGCCAACAATTTGAATCCCCATGGCTTCAAAGCTTTCATAAATTTCTTCAATCTTTTCAACAGAGATATCTACTTTTTCCAAAATTGCCATCAGCTCTGCCGACTGAATGGTTCCATCCTTGCGGCCCTTTTCAATCAGGCCGTGGAGCATTTGCATCAGGTTCTCCTGTGAAACTTCCTGATGATTATGATTTTTCGAGCTTGCCATAAGCTTGTTGCACACCCTTATTCTTATTGGTAAATCCTTCCGTTCAGCTTCTTTTGATTTCCGGACCATCCGAAATTACCATTACATTTTCTTTACCGATTATATACCTTCCGGTGAAATCTGACAATACAGGCAGCAAAAAATTTCCACCGGTTTCGAAAGATTTTCTCTCTTTTCTGATTCCTTACACAGTTTTCCCGAAAATTTGCCAAACCATACAAAAGCGGCGACAGCGCGGGCTGCCGCCGCTTATTTTTATGTCATGATCAGGCCATAGATTCCAGTGTCTTACGAATTTCCTGCAGGAATTCCAGCGAATTCACAACCTTGGGTGCTCCCTTTTCCCAGAGCGTCGCCAGATCCTTCGTCATGGTTCCGCTTTCGATCGTCGTAATACAAGCCTTCTCCAGCTTCGCCGCAAAAGCTGCCAGTGCCGGGAGTTGATCCAACTCTGCGCGCTTTGCCAACGCACCCGTCCAAGCAAAAATCGTTGCCATTGGGTTCGTCGAGGTTGCTTCTCCCTGCAGATAGCGGTAATAATGCCGTGTCACAGTACCATGGGCCGCCTCATATTCATAGTTTCCCTCCGGAGAAACCAGCACCGAAGTCATCATTGCCAGGCTGCCAAACGCTGTAGAGACCATATCGCTCATAACATCGCCATCATAGTTTTTGCAAGCCCAAATCATGCCGCCCTCGGAGCGGATGACGCGCGCCACAGCATCATCAATCAGCGTGTAGAAATATTCCAACCCTGCCGTTTCAAATTGTGTCTTGTACTCTGCATCATAGATCGTCTGGAAAATTTCTTTGAATGCACCATCATATTTTTTCGCGATCGTGTCCTTTGTGGCAAACCAGAGATCCTGCTTCGTTGCCAGCGCGTAATTGAAACAAGAACGGGCAAAGGACTGAATCGAACTGTCTTTGTTATACTGGCCCGTTACAACGCCGCCGCATTCAAAATCATAGATCGTCTGGCGGGATTCTTTTCCCTCCCGATCGGTGAACACCAGTTCTGCCTTGCCCTCCGGGACGCGCATCTCCGTCGCCTTGTACACATCGCCATAAGCATGACGCGCAATGGTAATCGGCTTTTTCCAACTCTTGACAATCGGGCTGATACCATCCACCAAAATCGGTGCACGGAATACCGTACCATCCAAAATAGCCCGGATCGTTCCATTGGGGCTTTTCCACATTTCGTGGAGATTGTACTCGCTCATTCGCTGTACATTCGGCGTAATCGTGGCGCATTTCACCGCGACGCCATACTTTTTTGTGGCTTCTGCCGCATCAATCGTCACCTGATCACCGGTCTTGTCGCGTTCTGGCAAACCAAGATCATAATACTCCGTCTTCAGATCCACATACGGTAGCAGCAGTTCATCTTTGATCTGCTTCCACAGAACACGGGTCATTTCGTCGCCGTCCATCTCAACAAGCGGTGTTTTCATCTGAATCTTATCCATGTAATAGTCTCCTTTTCCATGGTTTTCTTTCTTTGCCACCGGCGTCTTATCCGCAATAACTGCTTCAAGCCGACAAATTGGTGTACCCAGCTCATAAAATTTTTCCTCATAACCAGTCATAATGCCAACCGGTCCGTTTGCGTGGAGATCATGCGTCACATTTTTCAGCGGCATTTTGCAGAATTGGAATTCTTCCAGTGAAAATTCAAACAGCGGCGCATTATCCGTCTTAAAATGGATCTCTCCACCAATTTTTAAAATCTCCCGGTATTTCTCCAGAAATCCACGATAGGTCAACCGGCGTTTTGCTGTCCGGTTGCGTGGCCATGGGTCACAAAAATTGATATAAAGCAAATCCGCTTCGTCCGGTGCAAACAATTCTGTGATTCTCTCCACATCTGCAGACAGGAAAAATACATTGTGCAGATCTGCAGCCATCGCTTTTTCCATTGCCATCACCAGCGCCTCCGGCACTCGTTCAATGGCAATCAGCAATACATCTGGCTCCGCTTTCGCAGTCTCCACGGTGAACTTGCCTTTCCCGCAGCCTACTTCAATGCGTAACGATTTCGCTTCCGGCATCAAGCTGTGCCAATTTCCTCTCAGCTTTTCCGGCTCTCGAATCCATACTGGCGCGCACCGCTCCATTCTGGGGCCAAGATTGGGCTTTTTTCGCATTCTCATGCAATAATCCTCGCTTCTCTCCACATATCTGTGGCGAAAATTTTTTATTTTATAATTATAGCATACTTACTGCCAATCCGTAAATATTAACCTTGCAAAATTCTGCACACTTCTGTATAATAGATGTCGCTTCATTTGTACATAATCCATGGCTGTACGGAATTCAATCGTTTCTCGCTCTGCTTTGAAAGTTTTTACGCAGACAGAGAACACTTTTATTTTCTCCTTAGCCGTGGTATAATGGCAAAAGCTGAATATCCGGGTATAGCGAAGTTGGTATCGCGCCTGGTTTGGGAGAATACGACCAGCCGGATAATTTAACTTAATAACCGGGTGTAGCGAAGTTGGTATCGCGCCTGCTTTGGGAGTGCCGTGGCTGTATCCGGGATAGGGCAAGTCGAAACGCCGCAAAGCCTTGTGATGCCTGCGTTTGCGGGACTTTCCCCGATTGCCGAAAGCGGCACAAAAGCGGCTTTGACCACATAAATGACCACAGACAGAAAAATCTTTGATTTTCCCCCTCGCCGTGGTATAATGGCAGAAATTGAATATCCGGGTATAGCGAAGTTGGTATCGCGCCTGGTTTGGGACCAGGAGACCGTGCGTTCGAGCCGCACTACTCGGACCATAATGCCACCGTAATTTTGATAGAATTACGGTGGCGTTTTTCTATGCCCGAAAATCGCTTGATACAAGGCTTTTCGGGCATTTCGACACATAAATTTATCCCGCTGCGGTGATATGTACCCAGTTTTCTGGACATTGGATCAAAAATGATTTCTCATCCAGTATCTGTAATTGTCTGCCGGAACTCACTGATTAAACCAATTATACCTGCCTCGCGCTTTATTTGTAAAGAAATGCCTTCGGCTTATTGGCGCAAATATTTCTTTTCCTCCTGGGTGCAAAGTTACCTGAAAGCAACCTTGCACCCATGCGCCGCTTTTTCTGTTCACTGTGCCATTTTTGATTTTTTCTACGAAAAAATGCTGTTTTTTAACATTTCGTTTACAGACTTTTCTTGAATTTCATCATCGCGTGTGCTAGAATCGTGCCAATATCAAATTGAGGGCGTTTGTAGCTATTGCTGCAAACACTTTCTGCGCCGCGATTGATCGGCGTACAGGAAAATAGGAGGTACTAAATTATGATGAACTTTAAGAAGCTCGGTCTGTTTGCTGCTGGCACGCTGTTCGGCACTGCCGGTATCAAGATTCTCACCAGCAAGGATGCCAAAAAGGTCTATACTGCTGCAACTGCAGCTGTCCTGCGGGCAAAGGAATGTGTTATGACCACTGTCACCAATGTGCAGGAAGGTGCAGGCGACATTTTGGCCGATGCAAAGGACATCAACGAGCAGCGCGCTACTGAAGCGGAGGCAGAAGTGGTGGAGGACACCGCTGAGGCGGACACTGCCGCTGAGGCCGCAGAATAAGCAGGTGCTCACGGAAAAGCCGCCAAAATTGGCGGCTTTTCCTTCTTTTTTGGAGGCAATGATATGAAGTGTAAAATTCTCCATGAGTCTGCAGGCCGAATTCGGATCCATACCCTAAGCGGCACGATGTCACTGCGGCAAGCAGATATTCTGGAAGCATATCTGACAAAAATTGATGGCGTCAATGCCGTCAAAGTCTATGACCGCACTGCGGACGCGGTCATCTGTTATGATGGCAGCCGGGATGCGGTAATCCAGTCTCTGGCTGCATTCTCTTACGCCAAAGCAGAAGCTTTGGCGCCAGAACATAGTGCGCGGGAGCTGAACCGGGAATTTCAAGATGAGCTGGTATTCACTGTTCTGCGTCGGATCGGCAGCAAGCTATTCCTGCCCGTTCCGATTCGGACTTGCCTTTCCATCTTCCGCTCCATCAAGTATATCCGTGCCGGCCTGACTTCTCTGCTGCGGGGACATCTGGCCGTATCTGTCCTGGACGCCACTGCGGTCACAGTTTCTATGATCCGCGGCGACTTCGACACCGCAGGTTCCGTCATGTTCATGCTTCGTCTGGGCGAAATTCTGGAAGAGTGGACCCACAAAAAGTCTGTGGCAGATCTGGCAGGCGCCATGTCTCTCAATGTCGATAAGGTCTGGCTGAAAACCGATGATACAGAGGTACTGGTTTCCATCGAAACGGTAAAAGCCGGAGACCGCATTGTGGTACGCACTGGCGGCATGATCCCGCTCGACGGCAAAGTTGTAGCGGGCGAGGCTACCGTTAACCAAGCTTCGATTACAGGCGAATCCATGCCCGTGCCAAAGACACCTGGCAGCTATGTGTATGCCGGTACCGTGGCTGAAGAAGGCTCCTGTGTGATTCAGGTGGAAAAAGCCGCTGGCAGCGGTCGCTATGACCGTATTGTCCGGATGATTGAAGAATCCGAAAAGCTGAAGTCCACTGCGGAGGATAAAGCATCTCGTCTGGCAGACCGTCTGGTCCCCTACACACTGGGTGGTACTGCACTGACCTATCTGTTGACCCGGAACGCTACCAAAGCACTGGCTGTTCTAATGGTAGACTTCTCCTGTGCACTGAAGCTCTCCATGCCGATTGCTGTACTTTCCGCCATGCGAGAGAGCCAAAGTTATCACATTTCGGTCAAAGGCGGCCGCTTTATGGAAGCCGTCGCAAACGCTGACACCATTGTATTTGACAAAACCGGTACATTGACGCACGCTACGCCCACCGTTGCGCAGGTCGTCGCCTTCGATGGACACGACACCAGCGAAATGCTGCGGTTGGCCGCTTGCCTGGAAGAGCACTATCCGCATTCTATGGCAAATGCTGTCGTAGCAGAAGCCAAACGCCTCGGCTTGGATCACAAGGAATACCATTCTAAAGTGGAATATGTTGTCGCGCATGGTATTTCCAGTTCGGTAGAGGAAGAAAAAGTCATTATCGGCAGCGCGCATTTTGTTTTTGAAGACGAAGGCTGCATCGTACCGGAAGGCGAAGAGGAAAAGTTCAATTCCCTGCCGGAGGAGTATTCCCACCTCTACCTGTGCATCGCAGGACGCTTGGCAGCTGTCATCTGCATTGCTGATCCGCTTCGGGAAGAGGCGAAGGATGCAATTGCAGCGCTTCACGCCTGTGGCGTCAGCAAGGTTGTTATGATGACTGGCGATAATCGTAAGACAGCACAGGCCGTCGCCAAAGCTGTCGGCGTGGATTCCTTCTACGCTGAAGTTCTGCCGGAGGACAAAGCGAACTTCATCCGACAGGAAAAAGCTGCTGGTCGAAAAGTCATTATGATCGGTGACGGCGTCAATGATACACCCGCCCTGTCCGAAGCAGATGTCGGCGTTGCAATCAACACCGGCGCAGCGATTGCACGGGAGATTGCCGATGTGACCATTTCTTCGGAAGATCTGTTTGAACTGGTCACTCTGCGGCACATCAGCCAGGCGCTGATGGAGCGCATTCATCGGAATTATCGCTTTATCGTAAGCTTTAACTGCCTGCTCATCGCGCTGGGAATTGCAGGGATTATTCAGCCCACAACCTCTGCATTTCTGCACAACGCCTCCACCTTGGGAATCAGCCTGGACAGCATGACAGATCTGCTGAAAAAAGAAGAACCCGCCAAGCAGCTGGAAGCATAAGAACCTTTCAAAGGTGCCCACATAAAATGTGGGCACCTTTTTTTATGCTTTATGCTTGCGCCTACATCAAAAATATGATAAGTTAGTTTCAGCTAACCGGTTCAAAATCTGTAAAGCGGGAGGCAGCACGGAATGTCTAAACAAGCAACAAATTTTCAGAAAAAAGCTATGAGTCGGATGTATCGGGGAAAAGAAATCTTTAAGCCGCTGAATACCGGCTGGATTGATACGCGAGTTGCCTGTGTTCGCGAGTGGGTCGCAAATATTTTTTTCTATCGCAAGGGCGACATCACCATCATGATCGACGCCGGGTACAACTATGATCGCCTGAAAGAAAAAATGGGCTGGCTTGGGATTGATCCAGGCAGCATTCAGCATATCTTTATTACGCACCAGGATACCGACCACATCGGCGCTGTGGAAAATGACAGTCCCGGTCTGTTTCGATCCGCTACACTTTATATCGGCGAGATTGAAAACCGCTATCTAACCGGACAAGTACGCCGCAAGGTTGTCTATCGGCTCTATCGGCTGCCGCAGGTCCACATCAACAATCCAATCGAGCTTCTCCAAGATGGCCAAGTTATAACGATTGGTGATATCCGAATTGAATGCTTTCTTGTCCCCGGCCACACTTGGGGGCATCTGGTATACCTCACCGACAACCAATATCTCTTCACCGGCGATACCATCTGGTTCGGCGCGGACGGTGGATACAGCTTTATCAGCGGCCTTGCTGAGGATAACCGACTGGCTGTCCAGTCGCTGGCCGCGTTGGAGCAGCGACTGCAAGCACGCAACCTGCACCCAATGATTATCACCGGCCATACCGGCTGGACGGACAACTTCACTTTCGCCTTTGCCCACAAAGACCAGCTGTGCTCCCCTTTCAAGAAGCGCGTTCCAGATCCTGCAGCCCCTTACGATGCCTATGATGAATCAGACGACACCAAGGAATCCGCAGTCCTTGGATTTTTACGCGGCGTTGGCAAATGAGGTGTGGATAGATATGCATTATCTCGGAATGCCTTTGGGTATGTGGGCACTGTTTTCTGCTTCATTTCGCACACAGCTGACGCAAGTCTTTGGTTACGACGCCAACACAGCAAAGTCCATTACAGCACACGCAAAACTTGCCTATCAAGGGTTAATCCACGATTTGCCGTCCTTTGAAAAAGCAGATCGATTCAAAATGAATCTTGTAAATTGCGCTATGGTTGCCGCTTTTATTCTCTCAATGCCGCGCCGTCCATCTGTGGTGGAACTGACCGAATATTATGCAAAAGCCATGATGACAACGCCGATGAAGTGGTTCTGCAAACAAAGCGGCAAGCGAAAATACACCCCGAAAGACATCGCCGCAATGAAAAAGGCCGCCAACCTTAAGGCTGCCGACCGCAACCCTTATTCCTGGAATATGGATTTTTTCGAGTATCCGGACGGCAGTGGTTACGAAGCGCGGTTCACCAAATGCGGCATCTACACCCTGATGCAAAAGCTACAGCTTGACGACCTGACCCTCGCCCTGTGCCACCTGGACTATACCATGAGCGAGGCAGGCGGTGTTACCAACTTTGTCCGCTGCTACATGCTCGCTTCCGGGGGACCGTATTGTGACTGCGGATATCAGCGAAGGAGTTGACGCGATGGAAACTGTTTTTGGCATTTTGATCCCATTTCTCGGCACATCACTGGGCGCAGCCTGTGTATTCTTTATGAAATCTTCCCTGTCCGACGCCGTGCAGCGCGCCCTGTCCGGGTTTGCCGCCGGTGTCATGGTAGCTGCTTCCATTTGGAGTTTGCTCAGCCCTGCAATTGAGCAATCGGAAGCATTGGGGCGATTGTCCTTTTTTCCTGCGCTGGTCGGCTTCTGGATTGGCATTCTGTTTCTGCTCACATTAGACCATGTTATCCCGCACCTGCATCTCAAAAGCGGACAGGTAGAGGGGCCGAAAAGCAAGCTGCAGCGCACCACCATGATGGTACTGGCCGTAACGCTTCACAACATCCCTGAAGGGATGGCTGTCGGTGTTGTATACGCCGGTTTCCGTTCCGGCAGCGCACAGATTACAGCTGCAGGTGCGCTGGCGCTTTCCATTGGCATTGCAATTCAGAATTTCCCGGAGGGCGCTATCATCTCCATGCCGCTGCGGGCAGAGGGTATGCCAAAGGGCCGCGCATTTCTCGGCGGTGTTCTCTCCGGTGTTGTAGAACCCATCGGCGCAATATTGACTATTCTCGCCGCGCAGTTAATCGTCCCGGCGCTGCCTTATCTTCTCAGCTTTGCAGCCGGGGCAATGCTCTATGTCGTCGTAGAAGAGCTGATCCCGGAGATGTCCCAGGGGCAGCACTCCAATATTGGCACACTCTTTTTTGCTGTCGGCTTCAGCATCATGATGGTGCTGGACATCGCGCTCGGTTGACAGGACCGAAGGATAAAATGGCGGAGAGCCCGTTCCGGGTTCTCCGCCATTTTGCATGATCGCGCAAAATTTTATGATACACTGGCAGCATTGCCCAGCGTCCAGTTTTGACTGTTCGTCTGCAAATCTACCATATGTGTATAAATTCCATTTTCTTTATAAAGTGTTTCCGGTGCTCCCTGCTCAGCGACCACACCGCCGGAAAGCACCACAATCTGATCTGCTCCCTCCACTATACGCATCCGGTGCGCAATGACCAGCACAGTTTTATTCTGAATCAATCTGGAGAGTGCTGTCTGAATCAGTGTTTCATTTTCCACATCCAGGCTCGCAGTTGCCTCATCCAGCAAAATAATCGGTGCATCTTTCAGAAATGCCCGCGCAATGGAAATCCGCTGCCGTTCACCGCCGGACAGGGCACAGCCATTTTCACCAATACTGGTATTCCATCCATCCGGCAGCTTCTTTGCAAATTCGTCGCAGTTGGCCAACTTGGCCGCAGCAAGAACTTCCGCATCTGTCGCATCCTTTTTGCCCAGCCGGATATTTTCCAAAATGGTGTTGTCAAACAAGGTCACATCCTGGAACACAATGGAATACAAGCTCATCAGTTTCTCCGGATCAATTTTCGAGATGTCCATACCGCCCACGGTAATGGTTCCCGTTTGATGATCCCAGAATCGTACCGCCAAACGGGATACTGTTGTCTTACCACCACCGGACGGTCCTACCAGCGCTGTGACTTCGCCCTGCTTGGCCGTAAAGGAGACATCGCGCAGAACTGTCTCTCCATTGTTATAGGCAAATCCAACATGATCAAATACAATATCACAGCCCTTGTTATTCAGCTGCTCGCTGCCCTGCTGAACCGGGTAATCCAGAATTTCATTCATCCGTCCCACATTGGTCCGCATGGAATTCACCGCTGCAAGGTTTTGCAGCGCTCCCTGCATGGGATCATACAGTCGGGAAGCAACCAGCAAGAACAAAAACAGCGTCAGTACATCCAATTTTCCCTGCGTCAGCAGCACCGTGCCGATCAGCGCAACGGAAGCGATACCCAATTTCAACACCATACCCGCTGAGGTCACAAAAGCGGCGGTGGTCAGTTCTGCAGAAATCAGCTGTTTTTCCATACCCCGGATTTTCTGTGAAAGGCCTTCCAAATACTGTTTTTCTGCATTGTTGGCTTTCAGGTCGCGAAGCGTCTCAATATATTCCTGAATTCCATCTGCGCAGGTCATCTTTGCCGCCATGGTCTTCGCCTGTGCCCGATCCTGCACCCGATAGCTCAGCAGGACAATAAAAATCGACACTGGAATCACCCACAAGGCTGCCAAAGCCATACGCCAGTCAAACACAAACAGGCTTAAAGCAATCAGCACCGTGGAAATCAGAGAACCAAACAAGCCTGGAATAAAGTGAGAGCAGGTTTTCTCCAGCACTTCACAATCTGCCATAATCGTACTGGTCAAATCCGCCAAATCCTTCTTTCCGAAAAAGGACAGTGGAAGTCTGCGCAGCCGCTCTGCCAGATTCAAACGCCGGCAGCCACTTTCCCGATAAGTCGTAAAGAAAGTATCATTATACTGAACCCATGTGGTGAGGAAAATCGCCGCAAAGCAGAGAATACAGCCAATTACATAAAAAGCTGTTCTTCTATTCTGCCCATTCATCAGATCAGCTACCAAAAAGTACAGCACCGTTGTAGGCAGCATAAAGGCAATGTTTTGAAATGCGCAGGCCAAGACACCTTTTATCAGTCCAACAGCGCCTTCTCTGGAGCACGCGACAGCCCGCTGAATTCGTTCAATCATGCTTTCTCCTCCTTTGCCACTTTCCACTGTACGGAGGACCGATAATCTGCAAGCATCTTTGCAAATAGTCCGTTTTTCTGGCACAGCGCATCCTGATTGCCATACTCCACAACTGTTCCATTTTCAATCACATAAATGCAGTCAGCATTGGCCACAGTAGACAACCGGTGCGCAATCATGATGACGGTTTTCCCTTTCGCCAGTGCAGCAAAGGCTGCCTGTACTTTCGCTTCATTATCCGGATCAGCAAAAGCCGTCGCCTCATCCAGAATCAAAATCGGCGCATCCTTCAGCACCGCTCTGGCAATGGCAATCCGCTGCTGCTCACCACCTGAGAGATCCACACCCTTCGTCCCAAGAATGGTGTGGATACCATTTGGCATTTTTTCCACGATGTCCATACATTGCGCCGCTTCTAGCGCAGCCAAAACCTCAGCTTCGGTAGCATCGGGTTTCCCAATTTTTACATTGTCCAGAATGGAAGCCTTTACCAGTTTGCTGTTCTGGAAAACAAAGGACACTGTATTCATCAACTCATCCTTTGCAATCTTCCGGACATCAACTCCACCAATCTGAATACTGCCGCTTTGCACATCAAAAAATCTGGAAATCAATCCGGCCAGCGTGGATTTTCCGCCGCCAGATGGGCCCACAAACGCCACCGTCTGGCCCGGTGCAATCCGTAAAGTCCCCCCCGGATCGCCTCTGTTTTCCCATCATAGCTGAAGTGAACATCTTTCAGCTCCACCGATGCGTCCTGCGGATGCTGCGGCACCATGTCTGTCTCCATCGGTTTTGCATTCAGCACCGTGTCAATCCGTTCCAGCGCATCGGTAACAATCAGATTATTCTCGCTCATGTACATGATCTTTGTCAGTGTCAACGCAATCACCGGCGTGATGATGATATAAAACAATAAATTCAGCAAAAATGCATTGGTTACGCCGCCTCTGGTAAACAGCAGCGCTCCGGCGATCAAAAACGCAAATACACCATTGATGGCCGCGGTGTAAAACAGCATGGGCGTCCGCATCTCTTTGGTATAGGCAACCACCTATTTTTCGTATTCATCAATTGTCTGTTTGAACTTCTTAAATGAAAAAACCGTCTGTCCAAAGGTTTTGACAACTGGTATTCCACGGACATATTCCACTGCTTCATTGGACATGGCCACAAGCGCATTATTATACTGCCGCATTTTTTCTGCCATGCGTTTGCCGGTCATCGTCATCATAATCACAAAGCTCAACAGCACCGGCACCAGACTCAGCAGACCCAGCCGCCAGTCAAACGCAAGCAGCAGCACCAGCAGTCCTACAGGTGTTGCCATCGCAGCAGCCTTATCCGGCAACTGATGCGCCAGATAGGTTTCTGCTGCGCCGGTGCTGTCATGAATAATCTTCCGCAGCGCACCGCTGCCGAAGCTGTCCACGAAGCCAAGCGGAAGCGTGGCCACATGCTCCACCGCGGCCAACCGCAGGTTGGTCGCCACACGGAATGCCGCCAGATGCGAACACATCAGCGCACAGATGTAGATCAAAAACGACGCGATGGCAAAGGCTACCGCCATCCAACCATAATGGGGCAGATTTTTCGCTACATCAAAATTCGGGGCAACCGCCAGTACATCCCGGAGAATCTTCCAGATATACCAGAACGGTACCAGCGCGGTCAATGCACTGATCGCTGCCAACAGCCAGGAAGCATAGGTCAAGCAGCGATACGACCCGGCGTAGCCCATCAGGCGGTTCAAATTGGATTGCTTCTTCAATGTCTTCACCTTCTTGTTTGATTGACCGATTCGCAGCCGCACAGCTGCCAACCAGAAAAAGGACAATTGTTATGCTGCGTCAGAAAGATTTTCCGTTGCAAACAGGGCAATCACATTCTCCATTGTCTCCTCAGAATAATCCGTGGCAATGGCCGCCGCGTTCCAATAAGCGTAGTTGCCCTCGTACCAGCTCTGCAAATCGTCCAAATCCTCCGCATAGCGGAACTCCAGGTGATAAGTAGTCTCCATCGTGTCCGGCGAGAACGCAAAATATGTAAATTCACCGGAATCTTCATCCACGCTCTGATAGAAAATGAAGTCATTTTCATCCAGAATCACCACATTCTTCTCACTGCCGGTATAGGCCGTGAGGACACCATTTTCTATGGCGAAATTTGCACTGTCTCCCACTGCCTGCAGCGCGATCTGTGCGGCTTGCAGCGATACCGGTACATCCTGCGCCAATACGGTTGGCGCGATGCAGTTAGTCAGCATCAACGCTGCCAGCGCACCGGCCACCCTTGCCTTCTGTGTTGGCTCCATTATCAATCATGGACTCCTTTCTCTTTGTCGGTCGCATAGTTAGCATTCGCTAACTAAGTGGTACACAAATGTCTCATTCTTTTGTTTTGTATAGAGGGGATATCAGGGGCTAAAGCTCCTCCTTTCGGAAATACGCGGCATTGGAATTGGTACGCCGCTCGCTGTTTTCGCAAAGACCGCTAATTGACAGAAATGTTCAAACCTTCAGTGTGTAGTACTGACCGCCCACATATACTGTAATGACAACCGGTCCCTGCTGCACCACTTCGGGTACTTCCATCAGGTAATAGCAAACGCCGCTGTCAAGCGGAGAAATCGCATATTGGCTCGGATAACCATTCAGATTTGTGCCGCCATCCTTTTCCAGTACACAGAACGCGCTGTAATTATACTTCTCGTTATAAACACAGGAAACACCGGCAATGGCATCATATTTCAGATCGTTGCCTTTCAGATTGGTAGTGGACACCTTTACAATCAAATACAGCTTGCCGCTTTCCGCCTCATAGTAGGTATAGTAGCCTCCCGGCTGCTCCGCTTCAAACTGCGCCAGATCGAATTCCGCTGTATAGACATTGCCGTCTTTGTCCGTCACCTGCAGCGTATATTCCGCTTCTTCTGTGCCCTTGGAAAACGCAAACGCAAAATAGAGCTGCTGCGTTGCCAGCGGATCAATTTTGTGCACACGCTCCAGTTCGGTTCCTTCTTCTGTAACTGTATAATAGGAAGCTGGTGTGTAGGAATCGCTGCCCTTTTCTGCAATCTCTGCCTTGAGCAACACATCTACATCCGCACCGGTATCGGTCAAATTCGTCAGTTGGCTGCAAAGCACTACATAGCACTTTCCATCTCCCGGAGAATAGGTCGTGTAAATGCCGGAAGTGATCGGCGGTTCCAGAGTATCGCTGGCAAAGGCGTTGGTAATCGTCAGCTCGTCAACTTCGCCCAATGTATTCTTTTCCGCAAAGCTCAATTTCTGTGATTCTCCCCCATTGTCCGTCTGGTCTATTGTTTCCGGTACCGCGGAACCGTCGGTGGTTACAGAATCCGTGTCTTGATCCCTTGTTGGTGTACCGCCGCACGCGCAAAGCACCAGGATCATCACAAGCGCCAGAAGAAATGCTGTAAGTTTCTTCATCGTTTCGCCCTCTTATTGTATTACATTTTGCTATCATATTAGCATTCTGATTATAGCATATAATACAGGACGCGTCAATCGTAGAATGATTATAGAATAAGAGGTGTTGTGCTATGAAGAACGAACCTTTGGTAATCAAACGGCGCGGTGAGGATGGCAGTAAAATCATTTCTGTTCGCATTAAAGAGGATACTCTGGCAGAGCTGGACCGCATTGCCTCAGAAAGTAATTATTCCCGCAATGAGCTGATCAATATTATTCTGGCGCACGGTGTAAAAACACTGGAAATTGAATAATACCGCGACGAATCTCCACCGACAGGTGGGTGCAAATGCAAAAAAGCAGGAAGCAATGCTTGCTTCCTGCTTTTTTATTCTTTTTACAACACCTGTACAAGATCACCACTGCGCAGCACACCGCCCTGCAGTACGCGGGCAAAGACCCCCTCCCGCGGCATCACGCAGTCGCCCGCTGCTTTCCGGATCGCGCAGTCATTGTGGCACTGTTTGCCGATTTGTGTAATCTCACACAAAACGGACCCAACCCTTAGCCGCGTGCCAACCGGGAGCGTATAGAGGTTCATGCCGTCAATCAGAAGATTTTCCCCAAATGCACCCGGTTCCAGCGGGAATGGCACCTTTTTCTGCAGCGACGCAACACTCGCCGTGCCAAGCAAGCTCAACTGTCGGTGCCAGGTACCCGCGTGAGCGTCGCCCACAATGCCCCAATTCTCCCGCAGCTCGGCCATATCCACCCTATGCTTTTGGGTTCCTTTCTCACGGCTCACGCACACTGCCCGCACCACACCGGTCGGCGCGCCGCAATCCGCTGAACCATCGGATTGCAGCATATCCACACCGTGCGCAATTGGATCCAGCACCGCTTCCAGATTTTCTCGCGCTGCTTTCTCACTACCCGGCAGATTAACAATCAGGCTGTGTCCCCGAATTCCAGCTACGCTGCGGGACAGGCATCCGCGATTTGTCACACGCATACTGGCCGCCCGCATCGCCTCTGGGATTCCCGGTGTTTCCCGTTCCAGGATCTGTTTGGTTGCCTCCGGCGTAATATCCCGCGGAGAAAACCCGGTGCCGCCGGTCGTCAGGATCAGCGCTGCCCGGAGAGAGTCTGCGCAGTGACACAGCTCCTGAATAATCTGTTCCATCTCATCCGGTACAATTTTTGTGTCAATCACCGTCCAGCCCGCAGCGTTAAGTCTCTCAACCAACGCCGGTCCGCTGGTATCTACGCGTTCCCCACGCGCACCCTTGTCGCTGACCGTAATCACCGCTGCCGTCCTGTTCATTTTGTTTCCTCCCGTACAAAATCGCCATGGATTCCGCCCGTTTTCTGCAGCAGGCGAATATCAGTTAACACAATATCGCGCTGCACCGCCTTACACATATCATAAACCGTCAGCGCCGCTGTAGAAACGGCAGTCAGTGCCTCCATCTCCACGCCGGTACGGCCATCACAGCGCACTGCTGCCCGAATCCGCACTGCCGTGCGCTGTTCGTCCAGTGTCAATGATAAATCTACACCCGAAATCTGTACCGGGTGACACATCGGGATCAGCTCTGCAGTGCGCTTTGCGCCCATAATTCCGGCAATCTGTGCTACTGTCAGGACATCTCCCTTTTTTATGCCGCCACTGCGGATCAACGCAAAAGTGGCGCTGTTTACCAGGACCAAGGCTTCTGCCACTGCAGTGCGGTGGGTGATCGTCTTTTCGCCAACATCCACCATACGCGCCCGTCCCTGTTCGTCAAAATGCGTAAAATCCTGTTCCATGATAAACGCCGCCACCTTTTCATAATCATTCAATCCAAAACAAGGTACTTTCGTCTGCGGAAACACTTCATCCGTTACCACGGCGAGATAAGCCTCCGGCGCCATTGGAAGGCCTTTTCCCGTGGCCCGGCGGCTCACACCAATCCGTGGAAGTTTTTCCAGCTTCCAACCCTCTATCAATACCAAATCCGCATCGCTGACCAATGTCAACAGTTCCGGAAAGGACATCGGCTTCTGGCTAATCATTGCACTTTTGGAAGCAGAGTTGATTACAACCGTCTCCGCACCTGCCTGGGTAAAGCGCCAAGTATCTTTTCCGGGATGATCGATCTCAAAATCATGCCCGTCATGTTTGATGACCGCAACGCGCAAGCCCCGGCGCAGCAGCCGCGGTACCAACTGCTCAATGAAAGTTGTCTTTCCGCTGCCCGAATAACCGGAAAACGCCAGAACCCGCATTCCATCATCCCCCAATCCGATTCATTGTCCGCCCAGCGCTGCTGTGAACTTCCGCAGAGAGCTGGCCATGACACTCTGGTTTTCCCGCAATTGCACAACGCAGCTGTGCCTTCATCTGCTCCAGATTCATTCCCTTGATCGGATACTCCTGTCCGCCGTGCAAACAGGGTTTTACAAATCCGTCCGCCGTGACACGGATTCGGTTACAACTGCCGCAGAAATGACTGCTGACCGGCCGAATCAATCCAAGATTTCCCTGCGCCCCCGGCAATCGGTAGCATTGTGCCACGCCGTCTCCCGGTACCGGAACTGCATCCGGCAGGCATGCAAGCACAGCATCTGCCGACAAGTAAGCTTCCGGGCCAAATCCATCTTCTGCCATCGGCATCAGCTCAATAAATCGCAAGTCTACAGGATAGCGCCGTGTCAGCTCCGCTAGCGGCACAATCTCATCATCATTAAAGCCGCCAATCAAAACAGTATTGATTTTCACCCTTTTGAACCCAGCTGCCAGTGCGGCTTCCAATCCGCGCAGCGCTGCCGGCAACTCGTCCCGCCTGGTAAGCCTCAGATATTTTTGTGGATTCAGCGTATCAAGACTCAGATTCACCCGGTCCACCCCCGCCCGGCGCAGCGCATCTGCCATCTGCGGCAGCAATGTCCCGTTCGTTGTAAGGCAGACCTCCCGGATCCCCGGCACTGCCGCAGTCTTTTGACAGATCGAGAGAACATTGGGCTTTACCAACGGTTCCCCACCTGTAATACGAACCTTCCAGATACCGAGCGCTGCAGCAGCTTGAATCGCCTGCACCATTTCTTCCTCGGTCAGCATCTCATCATGGCGTCGTTTGCAGACGCCTTCTTCCGGCATACAGTACCGACAGCGGAGATTGCACAACTCCGTCACCGACAGCCGTAAGTAGGTGATTTCTCTTCCGAATTGATCCTGCATTTCAATATCTTCCAAAAGTACACTGAGGATAATGGCATGGCCGGCACATCTGGCACAGCCCGCCGTCTCCCAAATGAATCAAATCCGCTTTCGTAATCGGCAATTCCGTAAAAATCTGCGGCAGCAGCACATCAAAAATCGTGGTTGGCAAATTGATTGCCGCGCCGGGGACGCCGAGAATCGGAATATCGCCAAGGTATGCCACCAGCGTCATGTTTCCCGGTTGTGCCGGTACGCCGTGGCTGATAATTTCCGCACCCAGTTGGCGAATCGCAGATGGCGTAAGATCATCCGGATCGACCGACATTCCGCCAGTAAAAATCAAAAAGTCCGCCCCTTTGCGCAAATATGCCTGCGCCGCTGCAACGATCATATCCAGATCATCATCGCAGATTGTAACGCCCAGAATCTCCGCCGGATACTGCGCCAGTTTTTCCCGCACCACCGGTTCAAAACAATCCTGAATCCGGCCCGTGTAAACTTCAGATCCGGTGACAATCACCCCCGCCTTTTTCGACCGGAACGGCAACAATTCCAGCAGCTTTTCTGTGCGGCACAATTCCTCTGCCTTCGCAATCTGCCATTCCTGCGTCACCAGCGGCACAATGCGCATAGACGCCAGCCGTGCCCCCGGCTCCACATGATAGTGATCCGGCAGCGTTGAAATCGTAATATCTCCAATTGCATTGAGTTCAGCAAGCAGCGCGGTATGGACGCGGAACATACCTGCCTGATCTGCCATCAGAAGTACCTTTCCTTCCGACGATCCTGTATAATGTGCACCTGTCACGGGCGCCATTGCCGCCATCCGCAGCGCCGCATCTTCCTCATGGATTTCTCCCGCCGCCGGCTCCCAAACAAACACCGTCCGCTTACCAAGATCGAGCAGCTTGGGGATATCCTCCTTGCAAATCACATGACCGCGGCGAAAAGCAGCACCTTTAAAGCCCTCGCGCATTGCTGTAATATCATGACACAATATCTGCCCAACCGCATCTTCCACGCGAATCTTCTTCACAGTAAAAACCCCTTTAAGCGTGTCCCAGCTTCCAGCGCACCGCTTCCAGCCGGCACAACCGCCATCACATCGCAGCCAATGGTGCTGCTGAGCACCACATTTCCCTGATCCTTTGGCAGCACAATCTCCGCCATTCCATTGCACAGATCCAGCCGCCCACGCAGCAGCCGGGTCGTCGGACTTTTTTTCCGAAAACCATTTTTCAGAGTCAGTGCGACCTCTTGCGGAATGGCATCCAGATGTCCTGCCAGGCGTTTTAGCGCCGGCAGCGCAACTGCGTAGAAATTCGTCATTGCAGAAGCCGGATTTCCAGACAGTCCGCAAAGCAGTTTTCCATCCCGCATCGCATAAGCGCAGGCCATGCCGGGCTTCAAATCCACACCGCGCAGGAGCATTTCCGCACCAATTTTCACCATAGCAGCGGGGGTGCAATCATAATCTCCAACCGACACACCGCCGGTCAATACCACCGCGTCACAGCGCACAAGTGCTGTTTCCAGCAACGCTGCAATCGCGTCAATCCGGTCTGTTGCATAACCACAAAACACGGGTTCCATTCCGGAGCGCTGCAACGCCGCGGATAGCGCGAACCGATTGGTATCCCGAATTTTTCCGGGTTCCGGCACAGTCGCCGCATCACAGACCTCATTTCCCGTGGAAATCACGCCAACCTTGGGCCGCCGGTAAACCAGCGGCTGTACGATTCCCTCCGCCGCCAGCATTCCAGCAATCCCTGCATCAATCGTCTGTCCGCAGGCTGCCAACGCTGTCCCGGCAGCAACATCCTCCCCAGCGCGCACAATGTTATCGCCGCATCTGGCCGGTTTCATGAGTTCCACCGTGTGCGCCGAAAACCGGGTGTCTTCAAACTTGACAACAGCATCTGCGCCGGCTGGAATCGGCGCACCCGTTAAGACCTTGGACGCCGTGCCTGCTGTAACAGCTTTTGTCGGCACGCCGCCAGCGGGAATTTCTTCCAAAATTTGCAGAGAGACCGGCGCTGCAGGCGTTGCCGCAGCAGTGTCCGCAGCGCGGAATGCATAGCCATCATAGGGAGATCTGTCAAACGCCGGTACATTTTCCCGCGCGGTCAGCGGTGCTGCCAAAACTCTTCCGAAGCTGTGCTCCAACGCAACCTGCTCCGTCTGTACCGGCTGCACACTGCGCACCAGCAGGGCACGCGCCGTTCCAAAATCCGGATGATTTAACATTCTGCTTCCTCCTTCAACAACAAAATCGACGACGGCGGAATTGAAAGTTCCACGGTTTCTCCTCTGCACTGATTCCATTGCTGTTTTTCTGTTTCCCAGCCAATCAGTCGGCCCAATGGCTGCCCCACGGGGCGCAGCATCAGCGTGTAGGAAAACGGATTTTCCAACTCCTCCACAACCTGATATACTACACGATTTTCATTGCTATCCGGCGTAATACTGTGCATCCGCACACCAATATGGTCAGCCTCTCCAACCGGGCGGTCAATGGTAAGTGTCACACCCCAGTCCAACGCGTGGACATGATATTCATCCAGCTTTTCGATTGCTGAGAGATTCTTGCACCCGGTCAGCAACGCACCATTTACGGTTTTCGGGTCTGAAAAAATCGCTTCCCGACTGCCCTGTGCTGTAATATACCCATGTGAAACCACTGCAATCGAATCCGAAAGACGGAACACTTCGTCACGGTCATGCGAAACCAGTAAAACCGTCTTTCCGAAGTCGTGGATCACCGTGCGCAATTCCCGTTCCATCTGGAACCGCAGATGGCTGTCCAGCGCCGAAAACGGTTCGTCCAGCAGTAAGATTTTCGGTTCACTGATCAGAAGCCGGGCCAGCGCCGTTCGCTGCTGCTGTCCGCCGGAAAGCTGATGCGGACGGCGGCGTTCCAGCCCGTCCAGTCGCATCGCGTGAATCATCTGTGCAACCCGCGCCGCCCGGTCCCGCTTTTCCAGCAAACCGGCAGCAATGTTCTGGTACACCGTCATATTCGGAAAGAGCGCATACTGCTGAAAAAGATACCCAACGCCGCGCTTCTGGGTCGGCAGGTTGATCCCCGCCGCCGAATCAAATAAAGTCACACCATCCAGAACAATTCTTCCGGCATCCGGTCGCTCGATTCCCGCAATACACTTGAGGGTCATACTCTTGCCGCTGCCAGACGCCCCCAGCAGCGCCAGTGTCTCATTCTCGGCCGTAAAAGCGGTGGAAAGGTGGAAATTTCCAAGTCTTTTTTCAATTGTTACGGAAAGCGACATGCCGTCTTGCGCCTCCCTTCTGATCTTTTCGTTCCATCAGGTTAACTGCCAGCATAACCACCGTCGAAATGGCCAGGTTGACCAGAACCCACTTCAGCGCCAGCGCATCATCGTTGATCTGCCAAAGCTGATACACAGTGGTAGAAATTGTCGCTGTACGCCCCGGCGTATAGCCGGAAACCATGCTGGTTGCGCCATATTCGCCTAATGCACGGGCAAAAGCCAACACTGTTCCGGCCAGGATGCCCTGCCGGCAGCAGGGCATCCGCACCCGCCAGAAAATCCAGCTTCCGCTGTGTCCAAGCGTTCTGCCGGCCGCGGCCAATGTCTCATCAAATGCCTCAAAGGCCCCCCGCGCCGTTCGATAAAGCAACGGAAAAATCACAATCGTTGTGGCAAAAATTGCCGACCACCAGGTCATCGTCATCCGAATGCCAAAAACCCGCAGCACCCACGCACCAATAACGCGCTTTGGCCCAAGTACCCGCAGTAACAGATAGCCAACAACCGTGGGCGGCAGCACCAACGGTAATGTCAGAATCACATCCAGGATTCCCTTGATCAATCGTGGAAGCTTTGCGAGATAGTAAGCTACGAAAATTCCGACAAAGAACACGATCACCGTGCTGATCAGTGCAATCCGCAGCGAGTTGAGTAATGGAAACCAGTCCACAGCTTCAGCCCCTCCTTCATTGCATCGAAAACAGGCGGACGGCCAAAGCCGTTCGCCTGTTTTTTATTACGCCAGGGGGCTAAATCCCACGGACGCAAAAATCTCGCCAGCTTCGTCACCGCGCAGATAGTCCAGGAATGCCTGCGCCTGCTCTGGATGCTCGCTGATCTTCAGCACAGCTGCCGGGTAAATGACCTGGCCGCACATCTCCGGCGTTGCCGTATCTACCGTCTCCAACCCCGCCGAATATGCGTCGGTAGCATAGATAATGCCGCAGTCTACAACCGCTTCTGCAACCTGACTTGTGACCTCCTTAACATTGGAGCCATAGGTAATGCAGCCTGCATCTGCCAGTGCCTGCTCGTCCAGCTCATAGTAAGCCAGAATTTTCTGGGTGTACTGGCCAACCGGCACATCCTCATTGCCCATTGCCAGCATGACCGTTCCTTCCTCGAGTGCTGCCGCCAGATCATCGTAAGAGTTCAGCCCTGCGGGGTTGCCCTCCGGCACAGCAAGGGCCACCTTGTTCTCCAACAGATCCACACGGGTATCAGCATCTACAAAGTCCAGGCCGTCGGTATTCACTGCGGCATCTGCTGTCAGATCCAGCTGATTCATCTGCTTAGGCGATGCAGAGATAAACAGGTCACAGGCAGCGCCCTCTTCAATCTGCGTCTTGAGCTTGCCAGAGGAGTCAAAATTGTAAGAAATCGTTACATTCGGATTCTGCTGCTCGTAAAGCTCTTTGATCTGGTTCAGCGTTTCCGTCATAGATGCTGCTGCAAATACAATCAGTGTAACTGGCTCTTCGTCAGTCGTTGTGTCCGCGTCCGTCGGCGTTGCCTGCGGCTCTGTATCAGTCTGTGCATCTGCATTTGTATCCGTTGCAGAATTGCCGCAGCCAGCCAGCAAGCCGACCAGCATCATGCAGGCCATTAGAAGCGCAATCATTCTTTTCTTTCGTGTCATTACAGTTTTCCTCCATTTTTTGCAAATTATATACATAAGAAAACGGAACAAAACCATACCAACACCCCGGCGGCATAACAATTCGCTCCGTCTTCTTTTCAAACACGGAAGGTCGTTTCGTTTCCCAAACGGCCCTGCACCGACTTGTGACGGCGCGGCCGCAATTCCGTTGCAGACGCAGTAGGAATAACGGCTCGAAGACGAATTCTTGATTCATTTTTTAATGACAGGCAGCGGGAAGCCCTGCGCCCATTCTCCTTTTTATTTAAGATTTTGGCAGTTCATAGTCCGGCTCCAATTTACAGTTTTCCACAAACTGCACATAGGGCGGTTCGCCGTAGTCATGCCACCGCTCAGCAGGATGTTCCGGCAAATATCCCAGCTTTTCCATCTCGTCGGCGACATCTTTAAGGCCATATTTTTCATAGGTCTCCCGATAGGGCCAGCCGGTTTCCAAATCCCAGCCGCGTGCTTCGTAGCACAGATCCACCATTTCATTCCACTGCTGCCAATCTGCCACCTCACCCCAGGAATCCGGAATCGCCATAGTACGCCAAACCTGTTCAATCTCCATCCGGCGGTTGCGTCCATGGTTGCGGATCAGCACAGCGCGCATCAAAAGCTTTGACCGGTAGGCCGCATCGTGCAGTTCCTTCGCCGTCATCGGATAGCCCGTCGCAGTCGCATACATCTCGGCCTCCATCGTCGGCCACCAGGGATCCGGGCTCTGCCATTCGCAGCTCATTACCGAGTCTTTAATTTCGGCGTTGTTCTGCACATTGATAATGGCACGGATCAGATTCGGGCTATGATAGGGATCCGCCATTGCCTCCGCATGATGTTCAAATTCGCTGTGGAAGTGCTCAACCGTATTCGCATCGCGAGTGGACTGCATCCGAATAATGCAGGCAGCAAGCCAAGTCGGTTTTTCCACACCGCCTTCGTAGCCGCGTCCCTGCCAGTGAACACTCTGCCCCCAACCGCCTTCCAGGCTGACCGGAATGTTCAGGCGTTTACCACCCAGCATCTGAGAATGGCGGCCATGGTAAATCGTCTCGCTATATTTGTCATAGCCCATCTCCAGAATCGCCCGTGCCATGCCCTCTGCGAACAGATTGCCATAATAGCCCCGGCGATAGACCAGATTGTCAATAAAGGTACGAATGAACGCAGTGTTCTCCACATCCACTTCCATCCCGGTACCCAAATCTATTCCGTCAAACAGGTGCTCTTTTTTGCCCATGCTCAGCCAGGTCTGCAGCCACACATCGATTTCCCATTTGTCAATGCCATAATCGTTGCACATGTCATTGACAATCGTACCGCGCTCATAGTCGGGTTCCCAAAGATCATAGGTATCCGGCAGAATCACCTGACCCTGGGCCTCAAAATCCGGATCTGTAAAATCCGGTGTTGGGAAATCACGGCCCAGTAACTTACAAGGAGCGCAATAGTTCTGCTTCGTCGGCCAGAACATGCCAACCTGTGTAGGAATATCCGCCTTATAGCCAAAGGTACTGGCGCTGACACACTTTTCAATATGGTTGACCGGTTCATCCTCAAAGGCGCTGACACCATTCATCAGCAACGCATTGCAGCGCTGGTTGCAGCCAGGACTGCAGGCCACATTGCCGCGGTCATATTTGACTTCAAATTCTCCGCCTGGTACACCGAGCTGATCCAGATGCAGAATCGGCGAAGGCCGCATACTGGGGTGATTCATATTCAGACGAAGGTATTTCAGTTTTTTCAGATCTGCCGGCGCAATACAGCCAGAGCCATGTACGGTAATCGCCTTCAGCTTTTTACTGCCCCACACCGCGCCAAAGCCGCCCTTTGCAAATACGCAATCATTGGATGTGGTAAGCGACGCAATCCGGACCAGATTTTCACCGGCAGGGCCAGTAACCATGGACTTAAACTCATGGCCATATTTCTCTTCCAATGCCTTCTGGGTCGGATGCACCCGAAGCCCCCAGAGATCTTCTGCCGGCAGGATTTCAATTTTGTCATCCTCAATTTTAATATGTACCGGCGTCTCCGATTTGCCCTCTATAATCAGTCCATCGTAGCCGGCATATTTCAGTTCCGTCGCAAACCAGCCGCCAATATTGCCGAAAGTAAACTGCTCCGGCAGCACGCTGGGGCCAATCGCGCAGGCCGCACTGCGGCCTCCGGCGGGAATTCCGGTACCGGTCGTCGGCCCTGTCATATAAATAAACTTATTTTCTTCGTCAAAGGCGCCGGTTCCCGGCTGAACCTCATCCCAGAAAATCCGGTTGATCAACATCCGGCCGCCAACATACTTCGGGACATATTTATAAGTACTGAGAAACGAGATTTCCTTTGTCGTCAAATTGATCCGGGCAATTTTTCCACAATAACCATACAGCTTCTGGGGATTTTCCGGATTGTCCAAAATATCAGAAATGGTATAATTTGGCATAATGTTCCTCCTTACTGCTCATCCAAGCCGATCGGTTTGGCGCCGTCAGCGGAGAAAATTGCGTCATCGCTCAGGCCGATACAGCGAACCGGACACCACTTGATGCACTGCGGTCCCTCCGGATTTCCACGACAGAGGTCACATTTGACCGCTTTCCACTTCTTCCGTTCCTTATTCTTCCAGATCATAATCCTGGGTGGGTCAAACTTACAGTGCTTGGCGCATAGACCGCAGCCGATACAGGCATCCCGCTCAATATAGACGATGCCGGTATCCTCATCAATCTTCATTGCCGAACCTTTTTTCGGGCAGGCTTCATAGCAGGGATGATCCTTGCATTGCAAGCAGGTCAACGCATGATGGACTAAAGATCGGGTCCCCAGGTTAATCCGAATGCCGCTGTTGCATGGCCCAGTCAGACCGTTGTGCGTCAGGCCGCACATAATCATGCAGGTTTCGCACCCCGTACAAAAAGAATACTCCGGGGAATACTGCACCACATGGTTGCCATACTCCTTCAGCTGTTCTTCGGTGGCAGGTTCTGGGACATATGCTTTCTCTGCCATATTCCAACACCTTCCTTAATTTTATTTCACCACTACAAAACAATTGAAAACGCGATTTTCCATCGCCGATTTTCTATTTTCTCAATGCTTTTTTCATCCAAGATCCAGAACAATACCGAACCTGCACAAAACACAGTGTTACAATCCAGGACAGTACAAACGCTGCCCAGATTCCCCGCTGGTCCATACCAGCAAAATGAATCAATCCCCATGCAATCGCCACCCGAAGCAGCATCATTGCCACCATGGATACCATGGAGAACATCGTCGCACCTGCGCCAGCCATCGTATTAAGGGCCGCATGAATCAGCCCCAACACCCAATAAAACGGCGGTGTAACCGCCAGCATTCCAGCACCCAGCAGAATAACTTCTGCCGCCAGCTCCGGCTCATATGCCTTAGAGACAAACAGCGACATCCAGAAACGCCGCAACGGTGTAACCAGCAGAGCCAATCCAATACAAATGATAACCGTCATCCCGACACCGGTGTGATAACCGGCCCGGACACGGTCATACCTTCCCGCGCCTGCATTCTGCGCAGAAAAAGTGGAAAGTGCCGATCCCAGCGCGATGATTGGCATCACTGCAAACATATCCACCTTTGTGGCTGCCGTGTAACCTGCAATCAGTGCCGTGCCAAAGGGATTGATGATCGACTGCATCAGCACATGCCCCAGAGAAATACTTGCCTGCTGCAGCCCCATCGGGAAGCCAAACCGAACTACCGTCCCCAGCATCATCCGGTCGATTCCGTGGTTTCCCCGTGCATGCAGCAACGGAACAGCCCGCCAGATATAAATTCCTGTCAGCGCAGCGGAGAGTCCCTCAGCAAGAATGGTCGCCGCCGCGGCTCCCGCAACACCATAGCCGAATTCACAGACCAGAAGCAGATCCATCAGCACATTGACACAGCAGGAAAAAATCAGAATATACAGCGGCGTTCTGGTATTCCCCAATCCGCGGAGCAAGCCTGTAAGCTGATTATAAAATACGCTGCAAATCAGGCCGCATAGAATCACACGCAGATAAGTTTCTGCCGCGGCAAAATCTTCTGCCGGTGTCTGCAGAACAGACAATAGCGGCCGCACCAACAGCTGCCCCAGTACTGTCAACAGGATCGACAGCAGCGCCGAGGTCCACAGCGTTGTGGAAACTGCCCTGGGTAATTCCTCCCGCCGCCCTGCACCAAACAGTTGGGAAACAACAATTGAGGTGCCGGCCGACAGCCCAATCAGGAGCGCATTGATCAAATTGAAGATCGGTGATGCAATTCCAACGCCGGCCAGCGCATGGGGCCCGGCAAAACGGCCAATGATGACCGTATCCGCCAAATTATAAGACGCCTGAAAGATGTTCCCCAGCAGCAGCGGAATTGCCAAAACTGAAATCTGTTTCCAGGGGGTCCCCTGTGTCAGATCCTTTACCATGCCATGTGCCCTCTTCCATATCATTCAGCTTGCCCAGTGATGCTTCGCCCAGATACCTTGTAATCCTGCTTCTTAATATAACGAATCCGATCGCCGTCGTCAATTTCCATTTCTCAAAGTTATCAATTAATCGAATATAATAAATCGTTTTTCTTCTTGTTTTACCTCTGTTTCCGTTTTGTAACGATCAAAAAAATTTATCATTTATTTTTATCTCATCTATTTCGTCTAAAAGCTTTTCCAAAATCTCCATTTTTTGAGCATATTGCCATTTTATCTCTGTTTGTGTTACACTGATACCATAATCAGCGCAAATACTTTATATCAAAAAAATTGATCTCAAGGAGGCGTCATCTATGGACATGCGCGGAATTCGCTATTTTATCTGCCTGGCGGAGTGTCTGAACTTCACAAAAGCTGCAAAAGAATGCTTTATCACGCAGACGGCCATGAGTCAGCATATTGCCAATATGGAAAAGGAGCTTGGATTTCAGCTGTTCTCCCGCAACAATCGCAATGTGCAGCTGACGACGGCCGGGCGGGATTTTTACGAGCAAATGAAACTGCTCATGCACAACTATAATAACGCCGTCCGGCATGGTCAGAACATGTCCCAGGGCGGTGAGGGCAGCATTGTCATTACCTTCCCCAGCTGCATTGAGGGATTGGTCTTCATTTCCCGTCTGCGTCATTTCAAAAGTCATTATCCAACCATCAATCTCTCCGTCAAGATTGCCTCTCCCCGTTATATGCTGGAACAACTCAAGCGCGGTGAAACGGATATTGCTGTCTGCTGGCCCTATGATATGGCTGCAGATGACAATATTTCCGTCCAAACACTGGCCGAATTTAAAGGAAATCTGATCTGTTCCCGCCAGCATCCGCTGAGCGGATGCAAATCGGTAACACTAAAGCAGCTGCAGGGAGAACGAATCGCCATGGTCGATCTCAGCGGTATGCCTGCCACGCAGCGCGTCATGTACCGTGACTGGAAACAGTTAAATCTCGTTCCGCCCACGCTTCCTTCTTTTGATCATGTTAACCGAATGGAAGAGCTTTTGCTGGCGGTCAGCATTGATAATGTCGTGGCCATCGTCCCGGAATTCGTCCGGAACAACATCCTTGCCAATGCCTTATCCATTCTGGAATTCGATAGTCCCACACCGCCAATGTTTCAAATGGGTGCCGGATACCTGAATACCAACACCAATCCGGCCCTTCACCTGGCGCTGGATGTACTGCGGGACAGTCGGATCCCCATGGATTACTGATATTCTCGGCTGACGCACATTCTTTTTCGACTCGCGTGCATATGTGACAAATTTAACAAATTCGTTCAATAATTCAAAATAGTTATTGTTAAATACGCAACAATCCTGTCATTGTTTTAACAATTGCTATTTCTGCTTGTTCTATTACTTTTTCTTATTTTACATTCCGCAGTTTCGTCCATACACTGAGCTTAAGCTGCAAAGATTGCAGCAGGGTGTTGGGACGCTCCTCGGCATATCTGCAGCGATGCACAGTGCTCCGGCAATACCGGAGTCCGGTGTAGAAATTGTAGTAGAAGAAGAAAGCGAGTGAATCGTATGCAACAAAAGAGTTCTTCCCTGCGCTGGGTGATCCTGTTCATTCTGACACTGGGCACCGCAATGCTGAACTTCTCTAACCTGATCTTTGCATCCCGTCCTGTCGATGTAATGGCACAATTCAATCTGAGTCAGGCGCAGTTGACCGCAATCTCCACAGTTGGTCAGCTTCCCGGTGCTTTTTTGAGTGTCTATCTGGGACATCTGGTTGACAAAAAGGGCGTCAGATGGCTGCCCGGCGTGCTGCTGGCACTGGCTGCCGCCTGTCAGATCTGGCGTATTTTCGCCGGCGACTTCATTTCGCTGATGATTATCACCTTCTGTGCCGGCGCATTGTTCCTGCCGACGCAGATTCTGCAGGGAAAACTGCTGGGTGCGTGGTTCAGCCGGGAACAGATGGGCTTTGCAATGGGTATCTACGGTGCAGGCGCCGGTATCGGAACCACTCTGGCTTTTGCTTTCGGCGGTCTCTTCCCCACCATTCAGTCCGCTTTCACTGCAATTGCTGTCGGTTATGTTATTGTTACCATTCTCTGGTTTGTCTTTATCAGCATGCCCTCTAACGCCGCTGCCGGTCCCGCCCCTGAAATGCCCAAGGGGAACCTGAGTAAAGTCTTCAAGAGCAAGTCCATGTGGATGGTTATGATCTGCGGTGGTCTGGCCGTTGGTGCAGCACTGCTGCTGAACTCTTACATTATCAACGCCTTTATCGGCAAGGGACTGGATCCCACTGCCGCCAGCGGTATCGCAACATTGTTAAATGTCTGCCTGTTGATCGGCAGTATTTTGTCCGGCATTGTCGTCTCCAAGGTCGGCCGTTATAACCTTCCCTACATTGTAATCTGCATTGGCGGCGCTGTGCTCTATCTGCTGGCTTATCTGCTGCCTATCAGCGGCTTTACCTATGTTTTGGTCGCAGTCGGCGGCATCGTCGTCGCTGGTTCCATCGGTGTAAACATGTCCCGAATTCCGCTGCTGCCCATGACCGGTGAGTTCGGCCCTGAGGACATCGGCGCTGCCGGCGGCATGTGCAACACCGCAGTCGGCGTCTGCGCCTTTGTGATCCCCGTCATCATCGCAACCTTTGTTGGCAATAACTATACCGCAATCTTTACAATCATGGCAATTTTCCTGGTAATCATCGCCATCGTCGGTGGCATTATCATGCCAGAGCTTGGCGAGAAGGGCGCGCTGGCAAAGAAGCTGCGCGGCGAATAAAAATCGTATATCATTATCGATCTGATAATCTTATAAACATATCAATTATATAGGAGGTTACCACTATGGGAAGAATGGAAGGCAAAATCGCACTGGTTACTGGCGTCAGCTCCGGTATCGGTCGCGCAATAATCAAAATGTTTGCAAAAGAAGGCGCCAAAGTTATCGGTGCCGATTTTGATCCGGTAAACGGTAAAAAAACCATTGACGAAATCAATGCTGCCGGCGGCGAAGCCACTTTTGTAGAGTGCAATGTCCGCAAAAAGGAAGATATTGATAAAGTCTACAATGTTGTGATGGAAAAGTATGGCACACTGACCACACTTGCCAACTGCGCCGGCGTTCTGGTCCATGCGCACTTCCTGGATCATACGGACGAAGATTATGCAAAGGTTTCCGAGACCAACTGCCGCGGCTATCTCTGGATGATGCAGAAATTCCTCCCTGTAATGACGAAAGAAAACTCCCATGGCAAGAACTCTGTCGTCAATATCGCATCCATCTCTTCCATCAAGCCTGAGAGCGATGCCTATTATTATGGCGGTTTCAAGGCCTTCATCGACCTGACAACCCGTAACCTGTCCCGTGAATTCAGCCCGCTCGGCGTTCGTCTGAATGTCATTTGCCCCGGCCCTGTTAACACAAACCTGACACCGAAGGAAGTTCGGGAAAGTCCGGAAATTCAGGCCGAGATGTGCAAGAATGTTTGCTCCATCGGTCGTCTTGGTGAGCCTGATGATATTGCCTATTGTGCAACCTATCTGTGCTCGGATGAAGCGACTTGGGTAACCGGCGCGCACTTCGTTGTGGACGGCGGCGCCTGCATGATGGGCTAACCAAATCACCAACCCCCGCTGCCGCATGACCGGCAACGGGGGTTTATTTTAACAGTTCCAGATCAGTGAGGTTTTATAATGCACATTACCAATCTTCGCGCAGAACAGCTGGGCTATACCGTACAGCAAATCATCCGTCTCTCTGCAGATGGAAAAAAAGTTGCAGAAACACGCACAATTTTGCAGGAAGTCCATCTGCCCATAATTCTCAATGGCACGCAAATTTTGCAGCTGGTATGCACACCGCAGGCGCTGCCGGAATTGATCCTCGGCCGGCTTTTTGTTGAGGGTTTTCTGTCCAATCCCAACGAAATCATTTCCATGACAATCAGTGAAACAGAAGCACGGGTCGTTACGCAGACACCTTCTGCAAACGACCCCGCCAATGATGCACCATTGGTGCCCTTCCCTTGGAAAATGGAGTGGATTTTCACACTGATTCACGCTTTTCAAGCCGGTGCGCCTCTGTATCAGGCAACACACGGAATTCACAGCTGTTTTCTGATGCACGACGGTCGGCTGCGCGCCTGTTTTGAAGATCTCGGTCGCCATAACGCCATGGACAAGGCGATTGGATATGCACTGCTGCAGGGGATTCCATTGGACGAGAGTGTTCTCTTTACCAGCGGTCGGGTTCCAACCGAAATCATGCGAAAAATCATCCGCGCCCGTGTTCCTGTCCTGATCAGTAATGCAGTCCCGACCGACAAAGCGGTCGCGCTTGCGGCAGCACCATGTCACGCTGCTCTGTACCGCCCGTCCAGAAGGAATGGATTGTTTCTCCGGCGAAGATCTATGGACCTGAACAAGTTTCGTAAAAAAGAGTGGGAGCTGATTTTCAGCTCCCACTCTTTTTCTTACACTCAGGGGCGCAGGCCCAAACCGCCCTCCAGCGTCAGGGTCTCACCGGTCATATACTTAAAGTCCGGATGCGCCAACTGGACGCAAACTCTGCCAATGTTTTCTTCGGGATCGCCGAAGTAGCCCATCGGCGGTGTGTGGACATTTTTCTCAAATGCCTCCGGATAGGCCTTCTGGAAATTCTCCAGCTGTGCCGTCCAAGCCAACGGACAAATAATATTGACATTGATGCCGTCCTTGCTCCACTCGTTGGCTGCTACACGGGTCAAGCCACGGATGCCTTCCTTTGCTGCTGCATAGGCGCACTGGCCATAGTTACCAAACAGGCCTGCGCCGGAGGCAAAATTAATCACGCTGCCCTTGGCCTTTGCCAGGTACGGATAACATGCCTGCATATAGTGGAATGCTGCATACAGGCCGGAATAGATTGCCAGATCAAACTGTTCCGTTGTGTGGTCGCTCAGCGTTACACCGGAAGCGGAAGCCTGTGCGTTGTTAATCAGCACATCAATGCCGCCAAATTCTGCAACCGCCTTCTCCACTACGGAACGCGCAGTCGCCGCATTGTCCGAACCGTTGGAAATATCTGCCTGTACCGCCAGCACCTTAATACCATAAAGGCGCTCCAGCTCTTCTTTGGCATCCTGCAGCTTCTGCAGATTCCGCCCAGTGATGACAATATTTGCGCCTTCCTTTGCATAGGCAGTCGCAATACCATAGCCAATGGACCCAGGTTTTCCATTAGAAAGCACCGCTCTGCCAGCGCCGGTAATCAGTACCGTTTTACCAGTTAGAAACCCCATGTTGTTTTGCCTCCTTATTGATATTAGAAATCATAAAAAGCCCACCAGAAATGCTGCAGATCACTACACAGTTTCTTCCGCACAATCCCCAATCTCTCGCAATTTTCTGCGTGCACCTTTCTACAAAAATTATAGCACTGCTATCGGATCGTGTCAATTTTCCCACTCAGCAGCTAGGTTTTTCTATCTAAGATTAAAAATTCAAAAGGTGCGTCTTGCAACTCGATTTGTAATGCAATGCACCAGGTAAAAAATCCACGCTTCGCCTTATTTATTTTTCAGACAACTCGCCCATGTGGCCTCTTTGAAACCCACCAGGATAAAATCCTCACCAACCAAAAGCGGGCGCTTGACCAACATTCCATCTGCGGCAAGGAGCTTCAACATGTCGTCTTCACACATCGTGGGCAGTTTATCTTTCAATCCCATAGATCTATAAAGCAGGCCGCTGGTATTGAAAAATTTCTTCAGCGGCAAACCGCTGCGCCTATACCATGCAGCTAACTCTGCAGCAGTGGGATTCTCCGTTTTAATATTTCGCAGTTCATAGACAATCTGGTTCTCATCCAGCCATTTTCTCGCCTTTTGGCAGGTTGTACATTGGGGATAACAAAGAAAAATCATCATTTCCACACTCCAGTTTCGGCAAATTTATAGTTCATCTATACATTTGGATTTCAACTTTTTGCAGCATTACCGTCTGAGCGCCACCATGATAAAACTTTCTACTTGCGCTTCTAACGCAAGGATCAACGCCAAATAACGCTCCGACATTTTTTACTTTTTGCTCAACGCGCGAAGCAATCTGGTGTAGGAAAATCCAAGCCAGGTGCAGATGCCTGCATACAGGCCAAAAAAATTCCCGTTACTAAGAGCCATATGCTAAATCGCTTCGCAAGCACCAGCATCGCAGCCGTTCCCAGCCAGCTCAGCACACTTCCAAGCAGCATTGGCCGACGGATGTCCGCACAAATCCGATATGCTTCTTCCGGTGTATACAATTGGAACTCATGCATACTGCGGAAAATCGCCCAAAAAGCATAGCGGGAAACAAATTCAATTCCCTGCGCGACAAGCGTCCGCTTCAGTGCCTCGACTTCCGCTTTTCTCTTTCCCCGCAGATAGCACACGCGGAACCTGTACTGATCCGGACTGCATGGCACAAAAGTCCAGACGCCCTCTATCAGCCCCGTCGCCGCCCAGCCCGCATGGCACATTTTTGCCATATATGCCTCGTCTGCTTATGATTTCCGGTATAATGGAATTTTTTCATCTTTCCTCCATTCATCGGTTCACTGGGTTAAAAATTCGTGAATCGCCTGAATGTAGTCTCCCGCTTTCAGTACCGTGGACAAATGCCCGCCAGAAATATAGACAATTTTCGGTTCGTGCATCAATTTGACAAGATTTTTCTGCATCTCTCCGGAGAAAAAGTCCTGATTCGGCAGAATTAAAAGGATTTTTCCCTTCAATGCCGGAAAATCCTGCGCTGTGACCGGTGTCTGATTCATTAGATCTGCTAACAGTCCAGAAATGTGTACATCTTTTTCCTGTTTGTAATCCCGAAAAATTGTTTCAAACATCTCCTGCGCATAGGCAATCTCTTCCTCGTTCTCATCTCGGATATGCCGCATTCCAGACGCGATGAGTTTTGGCTTCAGCTTTTCATAGTTGCAGTGTTTCAAATACCACAGCATAAACGGCGCAAGACAATATTTCTTTTTCAGCGTTTTCAGGTTTTTTTCGTCCATACACCGCCGGTGGAGATCAAAATCAGCCCAGCGGCTTCCCCCGGATAGCGCTGAACATAAATCTGTGCAACCATACCGCCGTCACTGGCACCAACAAAAATCGGCTTTTTAATACCGAGCTTGTCAAAAAAGGTGTGCATCCCCACTACCAGGGCCTAATTGGTACGCAGCTCCTGCGGATAATCAAACAGCAAAACCATACCATCTTCTGCGCACGCATCCACATAATCCATCCACATTTCCAGTGTGTTCATACCGCCATTGAGAAACACCAGCGTTTTTCCAGTCTCTTTGCCGCTTCGCACATATCGGAACTCTGCGCCGCCGATCGTTACCGTCTCACATGGATGCACTGCCGCAAAAAGTTTCAGCTTTTCTGAATAGAGCATATGTTCTCCACCTTTTCTCTGAACAAAATTTGTATCAACGCACTTTTATTGGTTCTGTTACATCTGGATATTTAATCAAATCATACAGCACTCCATATGGGCCGCAGTCCCGTGTTCCGGCAAGCTTCATACCAAGATGCAGATACTTGTCACGCTTGGAGCCGGCATCCGTTGTCAGGAGCACCGGCACCCCCAGGCGGTTTCCCTCCAAAAATGCCAGTTCCATCAGCTTGCGCATATATCCCTGTCCCTGATAGCGCTCCCGTACACAGACAAGTCCGATCAAAAGATAGGGCTTCTTTTTCTGTGCAAGCTGTTTGCTCACTCCTCCGCCGCTTTTTGTAAACAACTGAACCAAACGATTAAAATCTTTGGGCTTCATCGCACTGTGCAGCGCCTTTGCCAGCTGCAGCTCCGCTTTCAGCGGAAATCGTTCACCGGGGCGCCGATAAGCCAGATAGCCCTCACCATTCTCGCTCGTGGTATAAAGCATACCACTCTGCTGCACCAGCTGCACATAAGTACAAATAAATGCCGCAGCCACATTACGGCTCGGAAATGCGTGCAGCAATCCCCGTTCCGATCCATAATCATAATATCCAAAAGCGTGCCCGATCTCCTGCACTGTGCCTGCTTCCAAGGTTTCTACTTTCATATTCTTTTACACTTCCCGCTTTTTCAGCACAGCTACTGCGCAGGGAATCCGCCCCGAACACAGTGTGTAGTTTACATCCGAGTATCCGGCATCTGCAAAAAATTTTCGATAGGATTCCATCGTAAATGCGCGCTTGAAATCCGCGCCCGCCTTTCCAATAACCTGGGAAATGTGGTTGGCCGTTCCCGTGTCCGTTCGATTCAAATAGGTTGGAAGAATCAACCTGCCGCCCAACCTGCAAACCCGGTCAAGTTCCCGCAACGCTCTGTATGGCTCATCCAGCAGATGAATGACATTTGCGGCAACCACTGCATCAAAACACGCATCCGGATAGGGCAGCTGTAAAATATTCGCCTGCTCAAAACGGATCTTCCGATTTTTTCCGTACTTCTTTTTCGCACGCCGGTTGATTCCATTTGCAAAGAAATCGTACGCCCATGCAACGCGATCCCAAAACATCGCCGTCCCCCCACCGTCAAAGCAGCGCTATCTTTCCATAAGCTTCAAACAAAAATCGCAGCAGTCATCGCCGCGCCCCAATGTCTTTGTCCTGTGCCAATAGAGTCTAGGATGCAAACCATCATAGGTAATATCATCACTGTCACAAAAGCAATGACACAGTTCCGGGCAATGATACTGCACACAGACATCGTGATAGGGGCATTGCGTCATATCGATACGCCAAACACCCCCGCCAGTCTGAAACGCTGTCGCCGCAAAACCCGCCGCTTCTCCAAAATGCTTTGGTGTCTGTTTTGCAAAAATACCCGGCACCAGCCGGTAAAGCCCCGGTATTCGCATCAGCCTGCAGAATATCTTTTTCAGCTGCCGCGCATGCCGCTCCACATAGTAATGGACAGTCTGCAAAGCTTCATCCTTCGACATTACCAGCTGCAGCGCTTCATAGACAGCAATCCCCGGCAAAATCTGGCGTTCCAGATGACGCTGTTTTTCTTTGGATGCGCTGGCATTCTCTGCCCGAAGCTGCTGCAGCCGTGCCGCGAACGCAGCATTTAACGAAGCCGCCTGCGCTCCAAAACGCTGCATAACTGTCTCCCGAAAATCTGCTGTAAGGTAGCTTTCCTTCATCCGGGCACCTCCCTATCTGTACTGCAATCGCATTGGTTAGAGATTGCTAACTTTTCTATTTTCAAAAAGCCGCCTTTTCGCAGCCTGTGAACTCCATTGCAGGCTGCCATCGTACTGCGGCGAAAAGCATTCTTTACAGTCGTATTATAATGCCGACACCTGCTTCTTGCAAGGCAAAAATCAATGGAGGACGCGGCAGCGGTCGTTCGACCGCTGCCGCGTCCTCCATTTGCTTATTCGCATGGCCAATCTCCCCATATTCCAGGAAAATTGTCCATATTATCGGACAGCATATGCTCTACATTTCATATCACAAAAGGTCCAAATTTTAAAGGAGGTCATTGCATGAATCCCATCGGATTTGCAAAGGAACATCTGATTCATCCCACATCCGCCAGCACCTGTTCAGACGCATCTCACGCGGCGCAAGCCGCCATCCCATCCGTCGTGCGGGTCAGATTTGGCTCCAGCAGCCGGGAGCTTGATTATTTCAACGATAAATTCGATCTAACCCCCGGTGATCTGGTCTTTGTCGATGGAAAACTGGCCGGTCAACGCGGCCGCATCGTCGCAGTCAGCAAACATTTCAAAATCAAAGCAGATGACTACAAGCATGTGATCGGTCTCGCTGACACCGATGTCTGCGGTCAATTCTGCAGCGCCGGTTCACACCTGGTCACCTTTGACCGTGCCGCCCTTCCGTATCGCCAGTTCCGCAGTTGGGTTCTGCCGCCCAAAACGGACGACACAGAATATTTTGTCAGCTTTGATGAAAAAGCAACGGACTTGAACCAGCCGAGCAGTTGGCCGATTGACACCAGCATTGTCCAGCGCGGCGTTGATTATTACCGGGATTATCACGTGCAATATCTGTGTCTGGATGGCGTGGAGGGCAACGCCATTGTAGACGGAACGCATCCTTATGAAGTTGCATTCCACTGCGATAACGGGATGATTACCACGCTCTCCTGCGACTGTCCCTGCGGATTCCACTGCAAGCATGAGGTTGCTGCGCTGCTGCAGCTGCAGGAGACGCTTGCACTGGTTCAGGAACGGTACGCCGCCGATTGGGAAGCGCATGGCTATTTTGCCGCCGTACTCGCCCCACTCTTTTTCTCCCTTGCAGTCGATGGAAATCGTGGGACTGTTTTATCCCTTACCCGTTCTCACCACTAACCAGAATTTTGCACGCCGATTTTCACGACGCGGTATATCGGGCCAAAATTTCATCTGCTTCACGCTGACTCATATTCCCCAGCTTGACCTGTTCCTCGCAGAAGGGCTTGACCTCCCGCAGCAGCGCTGTGTCTGTTTCATAGGGTCCAAAGGTTCGCACTTCCCCATTGTCAAGCTTGATATACAGCTCTTTGGCATCCGTCGATGTCCCCATTGCCTAATCAAGGGGATTGCAGCTCATCATTACATCCTCCTGGCCATCCACCGTTTTGGAGTACAACACACCATTTTTGATGTCCGCCAGAATTTCCTCATACAGCGCAATCGTTTCATCGATCTTTTCCTGCGTCCAGACAAACGCACCATCACTGTTTGTCCACGCCTTTTCCCCCAGCATACTCTGCAGCTGCACCTTTTCCTGATCCAGCCACGCCTTGTACGCATCATAGGTCCACCACTCGATGTCCGGTGTTGGATAACGCGCTTCAAATTCCGCATCGGTCAGCGGTTCAAAGGTCTTACCGTCATCAAAGCTGTAGTAGGTTTTACCATCATCCGGATTTACATAGGACACGACCGATTCTTCCTCAACAGTAGATTCCACTGTTGTTTTGTTCATATGACGATTCGCCAACTCCCGGAACTGCTTTTCGGTGGTGACACCCACATCGGTAATCCCGCCTTGACTGTCTCGCTTGATATTCAAATAAATCCCATTCTCAGCCTCGCTATTCATGTAAATACCACCGTTGTCGTCATAGAGTGCAGCGATGATCTTTTGCTGATAGTACCACTGATTTTTCTGCTCTGTGATTCCGGCGGAAATATATTCCGCATGCTCAAAAATATATTGCAGTGCACTTTCATTTTCCCAGTCCGTATTCTTCGGCATTAAAATTACGGGAGATACCATGCCGAAAGTAAGCGGTGACGAAACGCAGTCCGATTGTCGGATAGAAATTGTCCGGAGCAGTGGATGCGTCTGCAGCCACTGCCAGGTAAAGGCATTCTCCACCGGTAGCGACATCTGAAATTCCCGCACGCATCGCCAATAGGTCACAGCAAAAAAAGCCGCACAGAGCAGCACCCCTGCTGCCCAAATCACACCCCACATCGGTACGGTTGACGCACTGGTCGTACCAGCCTGCGGCAGCGCGGCTGTTTGTGCTGCCGGCACAAGCGGTGCAACCTGAACTTTGACAGTCTCTATTGCCGTTGGCGTTTTCCCCCGCGCTAGCAGAGAATAAATGCTCCAACCGGATGGAACCGAAAACGGAATCAGCAGTCGAATCAATGCAATGTCCCAAAGCACCAGAAAGGTCTTCTTCGGCACCCGGTTGACCATCAATGCCCGCATCATCGTAACTGCCAAAATCAGGACTGCTCCTGCACAGCTCATTTGCAAAAAGCTCATATCTGCGCCCTCATTCCAAATCTCCAACGATTTGTTTCAGTTTTTTAATCTGTTCCGCAGACAGCTTTTTTCTTCCAAGCAGCGCTGCAAACAATTTATTCGCTGAGCCGTCATAAACCTTGTTAATCAATTCCTCCGTCTCCGCTTCCTGTACTGCGGTTTTCGGAATCAGTGCATGGCACAAAAAGCCCGGCTCCGAACGGGCAATCGCCCCCTTCTTGATACAGCGCTTAATCAGGGTATAAGTCGTGTTGACATTCCATCCACATTCGCAGGTCAACACCTTCGCAATTTCTTTCGCGGGTGTGTCGCCCATTTTCCAAAGAACATCCATCACCTTTAACTCCGAATCGAACAGCTTGATGTCCATATGCCTGTCTCCTTTCATAAGACTCCAGTCGTAGCTACGCATATATACTACAGCAGTCTTATTTTGATTTTTCTCTTCAACACATCGCCAGTGCAATGGATTTAACTTCTGTTTAAGATCCACACCGCAAATGTGCTATAATGTGGATATGATTCTGGATGGGATGTTGGGCTTATGACGATAAAAAAGCGTTTAGCGCGCTCTAATATTGCCATGTTTGTAATTCCGGTACTGGTCGCAGCGGTACTGCTGCTGATTGGGATGACCATTGCATATGCGTTGCTGGAACATGTTTGGCTTCCACGGCTCGGAATTACGCTACGGGATCTGCACCAGACCGGAGAATACCTTGAAGATTTGCTCTCCAGTTCCGCTACCATTCTGTGCGTTTATGCCGGCGCTGTGGGAACTGCACTGCTGCTCACCATCGTGCTGACTAATGTCTATCTGACCCGCAACCTGTTCCGTCACATTTCCGAGCCATTGGACATCTTAACTGCAGGTGTTGCCCGTATTCGCGACGGAAATCTGGATATCCCTATCGCCTATGGTGAAACGGATGAGTTTAAGCCTGCCTGCGATGCGGTGGATGAAATGGCCACGCGGCTGAAAGTCTCGCTGGAACAGCAGCAGACTGAACAGCAAAAACGGCAGGAGCTAATCGTGGGAATGTCCCACGATCTGAAGAGTCCACTGACTTCCATCCTCGCTTACACGGAAGCACTGCTGGACGGCGTAGCCAAAGATGAAGCTGCCAAACAGCGCTATCTGCAGACCATTCACGCCAAAGAAACCGAAATTGAGGATATGGTCAACCAACCCTTTCGAATTTGCCAAAATGAATGTCAGTGTCTATCCCATACATGTGGAAACGCTGCAGGCTTTCACCGAGGAATGGGCCACTGCAGGGATGCACATTGAGCTGGAGATTTCTGACCAGCTGCAGGTTCTGGCAGATCGTGAGCTTTTGAGCCGTATCACCGCCAACCTGCTTCGCAACAGTCAAAAATACGCCGGAGCGGAAGTACCACAGGTTTGCATCCGGCAGAAGCCGCAAACCAAATGGCACAGATTACTTTTTCCGATCATGGCGTCGGCGTTCCAGCAGAGCAGCTCTCCAAGCTCTTTGATATATTCTTCCGGGGGGACGCCGCTCGTACCGCGCCAGGCAACGGCAGCGGACTCGGCCTTGCCATTGTAAAAAAAGCCGTGGGAGAAATGCACGGCAGTATTCGGGCGGAAAATCGTCCCGCCGGCGGACTGATCATTCAGTTCACATTGCCCCTGGCCCAAGGAGGAAAACCATGCCGAAAATCTTAATTATTGAAGATGACACCGATATCGCCGCCATTGAACGCGACTATCTGGAACTGAGCGGTTATACGGTAACAATCTGCGCAGACGGTACCGCAGGCCTGCAAACCGCACTGGACGACAGCTATGATTTACTGCTGCTCGACCTGACGCTTCCAGGGACGGATGGCTTTACCATCTGCCGCGCTGTCCGCGAAAAAAAGATATTCCCATTCTGATGGTTACGGCATTGGGGAAGGATGTGGATAAAATCCGAGGTCTTGGCTTCAGCGCGGATGATTACATCGAAAAGCCATTTTCGCCCAGTGTGCTGGTGGCGCGGGTCAAAGCGCATCTGGCACAATACCACCGGCTGAAGCCCACGATAGAAAAAGCTTCCCAGCCTTTGACCGTCGGCGTACTGACCGCTGATCCGCAGCAGCGGCTAATTTTCAAAAACGGTACTGCCCTGCCATTAAAAACAAGGAATATGCGTTGTTATTGTTTCTTATGCGCCACGCAGGTCAGGTGTTTAGCTGTGAAGATCTGTATGAGATGATCTGGGGGCTGGAGTCAATGGGCGATAATGTCACCGTTGCAGTTCATATCAATCGCCTGCGGGAAAAAATTGAGGACGATCCTTCACACCCCAAGCTGTTGCAAACGGTATGGGGTGTTGGATACCGTCTGAGCAAAGGAGAAGGATAAACTATGTGGATGCTATTTGCATTCGGCTCCGCGCTGTTTGCAGGTCTGACTTCTATTCTGGCAAAATGCGGAATTCGAAAAACAGATTCGACCGTGGCCACAGCAATCCGCACCATTGTTGTTTTGGCCTTTTCATGGCTGATGGTGTTCGTCGTCGGTTCACAGCAGACCATTTCGGCCATCAGCAGCAGAGCGCTGCTGTTTTTGATTTTTTCCGGGTTGGCAACCGGTGCAAGCTGGCTGTGCTATTTCAAGGCGCTCCAGTTGGGTAATGTCAACAAGGTCGTACCGATTGATAAGTCAAGCACCGTCCTCACCATTCTGCTGGCCGCCGTCTTTTTGCAAGAGGGTATCAGCTTGCCAAAAGGTATCGGTGTGCTGCTGATTGCAGCCGGCACCTATCTGATGATCGAAAAAAAAGCCAGCAGCGGAGAATCCAAAGGTTCCGCCTGGCTCTGGTATGCACTAGGCTCCGCGGTATTCGCCAGTCTGACTGCCATCCTGGGCAAAATTGGTATTTCCGGTGTGGAGTCTAATCTCGGCACCGCAATTCGTACCGGCGTCGTGCTCATCATGTCGTGGATTATGGTATTTGTAACCGGCAAAAAAAGTGCGCTACCCAGGATCTCCAAACGGGAGCTGGGCTTCATCTGTCTCTCCGGCCTTGCTACCGGCGGAAGCTGGCTGTGCTACTACCGGGCGCTGCAGGATGGTCCTGCCAGCGTGGTCGTCCCAATCGACAAGTTGAGCATTCTGGTAACCATCCTCTTCTCCTATCTGGTTTTTCATGAAAAACTGACAAAAAAGTCCGCCTTAGGCCTTGCCGGTATTGTGGCCGGCACACTGCTGATGCTTGTTTAAGATTCGTTTAAGATTCTTTTATCTATGTTTTTTTAGGTTCCTTTACAATGACAGTGTTCATTGAAAGGAACCTATTTTTTGTGCCTGGAAACGGAGGAAATCATCATGCGTGAAATTATGATGAAGAAAAATTATGCAAAAACTTTCAAACGCCTTGCCATACTGGCTGTACTGCTGGCAGTTTTCAGCGCAATTGCACTTCCGCTGAGTTTCTCTCAGCAGATTCAGGATCTGACCGCGATTATGCAGAGTGAGCCGTCGCAGCCCGCGCTGCAGCATGACAAACACGACGCACACCAGGAATTCGACCATGAGGAATGGTGGAGAAAGGCCAAATCACTCCACTCTCCGCTGCCAACTACGCAATTCTCGGCGGAACCGCCGTGCTCTGGATTGCACTGCTTTGCTACTACTAGCTGCTGGTGATGGCGTGGCTGTATAAGAGCGCTGTCCAGGAACATATGTACAAATTGCTCTGGCCAATTCTGGGAATGTTCACCAATCTGCTGGCGGTCTTTGCATTTCTGATTATCCGGGATAATCCACGCCGGGCAATACCGTCGGCCGCGCAGTAAGCATGGAACGGAAGTACAGCTATGAAAACCATTGACCACCTGCTCTTGGGCGTGTATCTGCTTGCACGCCATCAGAATCCACCGCTGCAATCCCATCGTCGCGCATTCTTGCTCGGTTGCATTGCACCAGATCACAACCTGCTCAGCTATCTGCGCAGAATGCCGCATGGGGAAAAATTTCGCGGACACAATGCAGAAAATTCCTTTGGCTTTCTGATGCGCGGCATTGCAGAACTGAACGAAACCGGCCTGCGTTCCACCTGGGATTATTTCCGCCTTGGTACGCTGCAGCAATGTCTGTTCCGCACCGTGGAAATGAAAGGGGTTTGCCATGAAAGTTCTGATCACAACAGACTGGTACCGGCCAGTCATTAACGGCGTCGTCACCTCCGTCGTCAATCTTGCAGATGGGCTGCAGGCTCTCGGACATGAAGTACGAATCTTAACGCTCTCCGGGACTCTGCATTCCTATCGGGCAGACAATGTCACCTTTATCGGTTCCATTGGTGTCGGCACCATCTATCCCGACGCCCGTCTGTGTCCAACGCTTGGCGAAACAGGCAAAGCGCTTGTGCAATCGCTGATCGACTGGAAGCCGGACAGTGTACACAGTCAATGTGAGTTTTCCACCTTCGACCTTGCACGGCGCATTGCGCGCGCTTCCAGCTGTCCGCTGGTTCACACCTATCACACTGTTTATGAAAATATTACGCAACACTTTTCTCCGAGCATCCGTTTCGGCCGCTTTCTCGCTGCGCGGTTCTCCCAACATATTCTCTCGCAAACCAGCGCTGTCATCGTCCCTACTGAAAAAATTTGGTCAATCTTACAAGGCTACGGTATTGCGCGCCCTATTTATATGGTACCAACCGGGTTAAAACTGGATGCCTTCCTAACGCCCACACCGCAGCTGCCGCGTGATATGTTGCGGGCAAAATTGGGTTTCCAGGAAAAGGATCTTGTCCTCGTCTTTGTCGGGCGGCTGGCGCAGGAAAAAATATCAGCGAACTATTTCGCTTTCTCCCAAAAACATCGTAAAATTGCAAACTTCTGTTGGTTGGCGACGGACCCTACCGGAATGAATTGGAAGCGGAAGTGCAAAAATACAATCTGCAGGGCCGGGTGGTTTTTGCCGGTATGGCTGCGCCATCCCAGGTTGCAGATTACTACAGAGCCAGCGATGTTTTTGTCAGCGTCTCTCAAAGCGAAACGCAGGGGTTGACTTACCTGGAAGCCATGTTCTCCGGCCTTCCGCTTCTGTGCCGCAAGGACGATTGTCTGGATGGAGTTCTCCGTCCCGCAGAATACGGCTTTTTCTACCAGAATGCCGAAGCGTTCTCAAGCGCGCTGCAGCGTCTGTCTCCAGCCGCAAGAATCCAAATGGGCACAGCAGGCAAGGCGCTTGTCCAGACACAGTTTACAGAAACAGGCTTTGCGCAATCCGTCCTGCAGGTCTATCTGCGCTGCCTGCGCGTCATGGTGAAGGGATTTGCTGCGTGAATAAATATCAAACACTTGCTGCAAATACCATTTTAATGAGCATCGGAACCTTCGGCTCCAAGCTACTGGTGTTTTTAATGGTGCGATTTTACACCGGCTGCCTCACACCGGCGGAATGCGGTATTGCTGATCTTATGACGCAGACAGCAAATTTACTGATTCCGCTGGTATCGCTGGATATTACCGATGGTGTGTTTCGCTTTGCCGCCAACCGCCAACATGGCCGGGCTGATACTTTTTCTGTGGGACTGCGCATCATCACCCTGGGTTCTGCCGGAATGCTGCTGTTAATCGCCTGCCTGCAAAAAATCCCCGCAGTTCACACCTATGGCTTTCTGTTGGCATCCTTTGTCATTGCCTCCTGCTACCACGGACTCTGCGCCCACTTCGTGCGTGCCAAAGGCAACACGGCGTTGTTCTCTCTTCAGGGATTATTCAACACTGCCCTGTTTATCGGGCTGAATGTGCTGTTCCTCGCGGTATTCCAGTGGGGCATTCCGGGCTATGTTCTCTCTACCACCGTTGCAAACTTCATCACTGCAGTACTGCTTGTCTGGAAAGGGCAGCTGTGGCGCTATATCCATTGTTCGCCCCGCCGCAGCCTGCAGCGGCGGATGCTGCGTTATTGCATCCCCCTGATCCCCGCTGCAATTTTCTGGTGGATTATGGGAGTATCTGAGACGCTTTCGCCTCAACCGTACTTCTCGGCGCAGGCGGCATTATCGCCCTCTCTCCACTGTTAATTCGCATCCTGGCTAACGAATCGTATTACAGCGCATGGGAATTCATTCCCATGCTGACACTCTCCATGGCAGCCGCCGCATTTTCCAACTTTATGGGCAGCGTCTATGTTGTAACAAAGAAAAGCGCCGCCTCTTTCTGGACCTCTTTGGCGGGCGCAGCTATTGCCACATTTGCCAGCTGTCTGGTCGTGTTCTTAATCCGGCTCGTCAACGCACGATGCTTGCTTCCATTTCCACTCTCCGGCAAAAAGCTATGTTTTGGCATCAGCGTGCTGCTGATTCAGACTACAGTTCTGCTATTGCACTGGCCTGGATGGCTTCTGGTTCAGGCCGCAAGCCTTCTTCTCCTCCTTCTGCTGGGGCTGCCAGCACTTTTGTCCACCCTCCAGATGATTCTCCATCGAAAGTAGGAACTTTTATGATTGTAACTGCATTTCACAGCTTCTGCATGGCGCTGGCCGACAGCGTCCCCGGCGTTTCCGGCGGAACAATTGCATTTATTCTCGGCTTTTATGAGCGATTTCTGGACGCACTTCACAACTTGTTTCGAGGTAATCACACTGCACGAAAGGACGCTGTTCTCTATTTGCTCAAGTTGGGCTTGGGCTGGGGCATTGGTATGGTTGCCTGTGTCATTTTGCTTTCCGACCTGTTTGTAAAAAACATCTATTTTATGAGTTCTCTGTTTCTGGGGTTGACAGTTTGTTCAATTCCCTTTATTGTTTCTGCTGAGCACACTGCACTGCGTCATCCGCTGCGCCACGGATGGTTTGCACCGCTTGGAATTGCCATCGTCGTGGGATTAACGCTGCTGCGTACCGGTACAGGAACCCTCGGCAATGTAAACAACGCACAGCTTGCGCCGCTGCAATTTGTTTATCTATTTCTTTCCGGCGCAGTCGCCATTACCGCCATGGTACTGCCGGGAATTTCCGGCTCGTCGATTCTGTTAATCGCCGGTGTATACCTCCCAACTATTCAGGCAATTCACAGCTTCTTACGCTTGCAATTTGCAGGTATTCCGGGACTATGCGCGCCGGGCCTCGGCATCATCGCGGGTGTCGGGCTTTCAATTCACGCCATTCGCGTCGCCCTACGAAAATATCGCGGTCAAATGGTCTGGCTGATCCTCGGTCTGATGATCGGTTCGCTCTATGCCATTCTAAGCGGGCCTGCCAGCCTGGACACTCCACTGCCGCCGCTGGACATTGCAACTTTCCAACCCTTCGCTTTTCTGTTCGGCGTTGCCATTTTGCTGGCACTGGAATTTTTGAAAAAAGCCATGGAACAAAAGGTGCCAAAAACACACATACCACCAAAGGAGAACCCCTGCCATGAACTTTGATTGGAGCATTTTATACTGGATTCACAACACACTGACCTGTCCCGTTCTGGACTTTCTGATGCCGAAGATTACCATGCTGGGCAGCGGCGGCTTAATCTGGCTGGTAGCCGCCGCCGGCATGATCTGCAGCAAAAAGTACAGGAAACAGGGAATTTGGCTGCTGTGCGGTCTGGCCATCGGCGTGATTGTCGGAAACGGAGCACTCAAACATCTGGTTGCCCGCTCCCGCCCCTGCTGGCTGGATCAGAGTATTCCCATGTTAATTTCTGTTCCCTCGGATTATTCATTTCCCTCAGGGCACACGCTGGCCTCTACCATCAGCGCAACAATCCTGACAAAAACCGACCGACGATTTGGCTATGTCGCAATTCCGCTCGCCGCACTGATTGCTTTCTCCCGGCTGTACCTCTTCGTACACTTCCCAAGTGATGTCCTCGCCGCAGTCGTCCTCGGCATTTTCATTGGGGCTGTGAC
>CAKTFW010000005.1 GCA_934561175.1 uncultured Oscillospiraceae bacterium | reverse complement strand
TCTGCATCCCTGCGGTGCTGATCTGCATGGCGTCTGCTGCAAAGGCCACAGTTCCCATTCCCAGCAGGCAGGCCACTACCAAAACAAGGCAAATCAATCGGTGTTTCACGAAATCAGGCTCCTCTCCATCTGCGCTTTTCCCTGTAATTAGGCACTACTTTACCAGACAATTGTGAACAGTTTATGAATGCCATGCGCTTTCATCTTTAGAACGCACATTTATAATCTGTTTGTAATATAAAAGCGGGATGCAGCCACAAGCTGCATCCCACCAGAAAGTCTATTCAATTTTACGATTTAGTAACCGAAAAAGCTCCAGGGGAAGATTCCACCAACGGAATCGGTCGTGCCACTATTCCCCTGCGCTTGTTCCGATTCGCTCGACTGCGTCGTCTCTGTCTGCTCCGTTTCCGAAACCGGCTGCTTTTCATCCAGCGTAATCTTCAAATCCTGATATTTTCCGTTGCGATAAACGGTCAGGGTAATTTTATCGCCGGCACTCAGCCCATTCAATTTTTCCACCAGATCTGCATAAGAGAGCACAGCTTCGTCGTTGATTGCAGTAATAATGTCGCCCTGCTGCATTCCTGCTTTCTCGGAGCAGCTACCATCATTCACGCTGTTCACCAGCAGGCCCATCGGCAGATTATATGCAGTAGCCGCTGTCTGATCCAGCGTCTTTACGGTGATACCCAAGCCGGCACGGCCCTTTACATAACCATACTGCTGCAGATCATAGACAATCTTCATTGCATCGTTAATCGGAATTGCAAAACCAAGGCCTTCAATTTCATCACTCGCGTATTTTGCCGTCGTAATGCCGATTACATTGCCATAAGAATCCAGCAGCGGGCCACCGGAGTTACCCGGATTGATTGCCGCGTCGGTCTGCAGCATATTGATCGGGTTACCATCTGTATTGATGGTTCTATCCAATGCGCTGACATAACCAATCGTCTGCGTATAGGTCAGCTCGCCAAGCGGGTTACCGATTGCAAAAACCATTTCGCCAACCTGCAGGGAATCCGAATCGCCGATCGAAACCGGCTGCAGACCCGTTACATCGATCTTCAGCAGCGCTACATCGTTGGTCTCATCCTGTCCAACCACGGTTGCGCTGTAGGTAGAACCATCATACATGGAAACCTGAATGTCGCTGCCACCGGAAATAACATGGCAATTCGTGACAATGTATCCGTCCTCTGTCAGGACAAAACCGGAACCGGACGCTGCACTGGAGGTCACCTGTCCGAAAACATTCACGCTGTTTTTCGTGGTGTTAACACCTACTACGCTGGCGACATTATTTTCATAAACCTCACTCGGCGTCAGCTGTTTCGTCTTGTTGGCGCTTCCAACTGTTAGCGGCGTACTGTTGTTATCCGTTACCTCGCTCATGGCCGGAACATTCTGTGATGCGTTGTCTCCGTGGTGCATTATCGCCGCCATCAGGGCACTGCCGCCCAAACCGCCAACCAATGCACAGCACAGCCCCAATGCCGTCACCTTTACTGCCAACGGAACACGGCGTTTTTTCTTTGTTGCTACCTGCGGTTCCTCAGGCTGTACCGGCGCTGTGGCATCCGGCTGAACAGCGTCCTGTTGCGGCTGCTCCATATTAGAATTTTGATAATCAAACTCGTAATCCATTATGACCCCTCCGTCATCTTGTTTTCATGTCCTAATCATAAATTGCAATTATGTCAGAAATATGACCAAAATCATAACGAATTTAAAATTTCGCACCGTGAAGAATTGTACTCACTTCCCGAAACAGCTGTTTCAGATCCGAAATCGTTCCATCAAAAAAACCATTCTGTTTCATATCAATCACCATCAGGCAAAGTGACGGCACAAAAACCATGCCAAGAATCCCGCCCCAAACCATACCAACATAGATACACAAAAGCGACAGCAGGGTCGGCAGTCCTGTTTGATTTCCAACCACTTTGGGCTCCAGCAGTCTGCGCAGCAGGAAGATCCCAGTGCATAAGACTGTCAGGAAGATTGCCTTATATAGATTCCCAGTCAACAGCAGTACACAGGCCCAGGGCATCAAAATCACACTGCTTCCAAGGATCGGAATGAAATCCACAATGCAGACTACAATGCCAAGCAAAATTGCAAAGGATTGTCCATAAATCATCAAGCTGATGCTTGTAATGACGCCCGCCCCTGCAGAAAGGAGAAATTCCGCCTTAAAATACCCACCAAAGGAGCGTGCAGCTGCACCGCGCAAAATGCGCAGCTTGTCCAGAACAACCTGCGGCAAATATCGCCGTGCCACCTGATGCATTTTCGGATAATCCGTCATCAAATAAAATGCAGCCAGCAAAAATACCGTTACCGAAATCACCAGGTTCGCAATACCGGAGAGGACATCCCCGGCACGCTCTGCCGGTAAAGTCCAGTGCTTTGCCTGATCAGCCAGCCAACCGACAGCCCACAGAACGACCTGCTCAATGCGCACCTGCATGGTCTCTAAAAAAGCCGGATCCTGTTTTCCAAGCAAGCGTGCCAGCTGCACACCTGCATCCTGCAGCATTGCCACCACATCCAGCTCCATTGTATCCCAGGAAGCAATAAAGCGCTCCGCTTCTTGAAGGATGCTGGAAACGCCTCTCCATGCGATTGCCGCCACCAGACCGACCAGAATCACAGAAATCACAATGGATCCTGCATTACGCGTGGCACCGAAGCGGCGCTCCAACCAGCGGATCGGTACATTCAAAATCGCCGCCACCAGATAGGCGGCCACAAATGGGAGCAAAATAGCAAAAATCACGCTTCCGCCATACTTAATCAGAATGGCAATGGCCAAAATAACAGCAGCACGCAGCAGCAGTCTTCCATGCATCCGATGCTGCTCCTGTCTTAAATTCTCCGCATCCATGTGCGCGCCTCCCTTCATCATTTCCAACATCAGGATATCATATTCATGTGGATTTACAAGAAAAAAATCGGCGTCCAGAACATTCGGGCGCCGATTTTTTCTTTAATCGTCATCTTCCTCATCATAATCCGCACTCTGGTACCACTGTGCATAGCTGTCCTGCAGCTGCAGAAATTCCAGATTGTCAATGTAAGATTCCATCCGGCCGGCAGCCGCGGAATTCATACCGCTCAGGCTTTCGCGCATCGAGTCAAAGTCCAGATCCGGCTCGTAATTCGGCGCTCCAAAATCGCCAAAGCCCATCATCATTGCCATCAGTTCGTCCATTGCGTCTGCCTCGCCTCTCCTGAAATTGTTTTTAAGCATAGCTCATTTTCAGGAGCTTGTCAATTCTATTGTGTCAGGCATCGGTACCGTTCTACGGAATTTGATTTCCGCCAACAGCGCATCGGAGACAGTCAGAACGGCTCCGGATCACACAAAACGCAACCGGTTTGCACCCGGAGGTTCCCAATGGACGAAAAGCACAAAAACATCCCGCACCGCTATTGACTATAGCTATGTAATTTTCCTTTTATCCTGCTGACAAAAAGAGCATAAAAGCCGAAAGGAAGTATCCCTTGCAGTACTAGGTTTTCTTCCCGACCGGTCGCAGTGAGAACTATTGGGAACTTAAGAAATCTTCATCCCTTTTTGTCAGTTTCTGTGGTATATTGAATTCAGACATCACCAACGAACTGCGCAAAAAAGGAGGCATACCACATGGAAAAGCATTTTCGCCTGGAAACAACCTCCATGTCCTTGCATGTGATGGCCATGTGTTTTATGCTGTGTGACCATCTGTGGGGAACACTGGTTCCCGGAAATGACTGGTTGACCTGTATTGGCCGTCTCACCTTTCCCATTTATGCCTTTTTACTGGTTGAGGGGTACTTTCACACCAAGAATCTGAAAAAGTATCTCGGCCGGTTGTTTTTGTGCGCGGTTCTCTCTGAAATTCCCTTTGACCTTGTCATGGGCGGCACCATTTTCTACCCTGTACATCAAAATGTTCTCTGGACTTTTTTGATTGCAATTGTAATGATCCATTGGAACGAAAAGGCAAAGGGTAAAATGTGGCGGCAAATTCTGGTCGGCATTGCTACGATTCTGCTCGGCTCTTTTCTGGGATTGGCCACTATGGCTGACTATTACCAGGCCGGCGTCCTGACTGTATTGGTCTTTTACTTTTTCCGTCAGCGGAAATGGTGGAGCTATGTCGCACAGTTTTTCTGCCTGACCTACATCAACCTTGAATTGCTCGGCGGCTATCTATATCAATTTCAAATCTTCGGGCATACCGTGGAATTCGCCTATCAAGGCTTCGCATTGCTGGCATTGATTCCAATCTGGCTATACCACGGCAAACAGGGTCCGCATAATAAAGTGCTGCAAACTGTTTATTATGCATTTTATCCCGTTCACCTTCTAACTCTAGGATTGATTAAAGCACTTGTATAACACGCCAAAGGGGCCCGGCAGATGATTTCATCCGCCGAGCCCCTTTATTGCAGCAAGAAACGCCTACAGTTGCAAAAAATCCCGGAACCAGATGGTTCCGGGATTGGCGGAGAGAAAGGGATTCGAACCCTTGAGACGCTATCAACGCCTACACGATTTCCAATCGTGCGCCTTCGACCAGCTCAGCCATCTCTCCAAAAATGGCACCGTCGACCTGTCATATCCAGCCAGACAGCTTATATATAATATAAGATTTTCCGTTGCTTGTCAAGGGGCATCTGCGGATTTTCTTCCAAATTACGCAAAAAGCTCCCGCCCTGTAGCATCCGGGCGGGAGCTTTGGTTTTTTACTGCATCAGACTGCAGACCAAATCCGTATAGGCTGTCGGGTCTTCCAGTGTCAAACCTGCCACCAGTACGGCCTGATCGTAAAGCAACTCCGCATATTTCTTTGCCTTTTCCTGATCCTGCGCCACAGCAAGCTGTAGTGCCTGAAATGCCGGATGGTTCGCATTCAACTCCAAAATACGCCCTGCCTTCATGTTAAACTGATTTCCCATCCGCTGCAGATATTTTTCCATCTCAAAACTGAGATCTGCATCCGGCGCCAAACAGACCGGATGATCTCCCAGATTCGCGCTGAGACGCGCTTCCTTGATCTTATCGCCCAGTGTTTCTTTCAGGAAATCCAGCGTTGTCTTATAGGGTGTTTCATCCGGTTTTTCCGTTTCGCCACCCGGCAGCTCCAGATCACCAGCCATCACACTCTTGAACGGCTTCTCCTGATAGGCGCTAATCGTCTGCGTATCGAACTCGTCGATCTCGTCGGTCAGGAACAGCACATCAAAGCCCTTGCTCATCACCAGCTCGGTCTGCGGCAATTTGGAAAGGCGGCTGCGGCTGTCGCCGGAGGCCAGATAAATATATTTCTGATCCTCCCCCATGGACGCTACATATTCCTTAAGCGACACCAGTTTCTCCTGCTTTGCCGACCAGAACAGCAGCAGATCCTGCAGCAAATCCTTGTGCTGACCAAAATCCGAAATCACACCATATTTGAGCTGCAGGCCAAAGGCGTCATAGAATTTCTCATATTTCTCCCGGTCATGCTCCATCAGGCGCACCAATTCCGCCTTGATTTTCTTTTCCAGATTTGCGGCAATCCGCTGCAGCTGCCGGTCATGCTGCAGCATTTCTCTGGAAATGTTCAGGCTCAGATCCTGCGAATCCACAACGCCGCGGACAAACTGGAAATGCTCCGGCAGCAAATCTTTGCAGTGCTCCATAATCATAACGCCGGAAGAGTACAGCTGCAAACCACGCTGGTAGTCCTTTGTATAGTAATCTACCGACGCCTTAGACGGGATAAACAGCAACGCGTTGTAGCTGACCGCACCCTCAACGCTGATATGCAGATGCGCCACCGGATCTTCCGTATCATAAAAAGTATTCTTATAAAACGCGTTATAGTCCGCGTCTGTCAGTTCGCTCTTGGCACGCTGCCAAATCGGCACCATGGAGTTCAGGGTCTTGTTCTCCACAACCGTCTCCATCTCCGGCTTTTCCGGATCGCCGCCTTCTTTCGGTACACGCTTCTCTATTTCCATCTTGATCGGATAGCGGATATAGTTGGAGTATTTCTCCACCAGTGACTGCAGGCGGTACTGCTGCAGATACTCCGAATAATTCTCATCTTCCGTATCTGCCTTGAGCTTCATAATAATATCAGTGCCCGGCGCATCCTTTTCGCAGGCCGTCATCGTATATCCATCTGCACCGGAGGACTGCCACATCCATGCCTCGTCAGAGCCATACTTCTTGGAAATGACCGTAACCGTCTCCGCCACCATAAACGCAGAGTAGAAGCCCACGCCAAACTGTCCGATAATATCGACATCTTCCTTTTTATCCATTTCCTGCTTGAACTGGTAGGAGCCGGACTTTGCGATAGTGCCAAGGTTGTTTTCCATTTCCTCTTTGCTCATACCGATGCCGTTATCCGACACCGTCAGCATCCGGTTCTTTTCGTCCACTGTCAGCTGGATTGCAAAATCACTGCGAGACAACCCTACCTTGTCATCCGTCAAAGCCAGATATGCCAGCTTGTCAATTGCATCTGAGGCATTTGAAATAATTTCACGGAGAAAAATCTCCTTGTGCGTATAAATTGAGTTGATCATCAAGTCCAGCAGTCGCTTGGACTCCGCCTTAAACTGTTTCTTTGCCATGATCATTCACATCCTGAAAAATAATAAGCTTAGCACTCTTTATCCGTGAGTGCTAAGCTTATTATAATGCACCTGCAAAATTTTGCAAGTCTGTACACAAATTATTTACATTTTTTCGCCGTTACTTGGCACAGAATCGAAAATGCGGCCATCACCAACGCTGTAACCGGCATCGCCAACGACGCTGACGGCGCGATCAGTTTGACCGCAGCATAACAATTTACCGCGCCAAAGACCGCAAAAATTGCAAAAGAGAGCCACTTCAACCCCTTTGTCGGCATTTTGCTGCGCAAGACCACGCCCACAACAAGACCAATCAAATCAGCCAAGATTAACCCCACCGTGCTGCCAAAAAACACCGCGGCCGCATTGGGAATCGAATGCTGCGTATAAGTCGCTGCCAATGTAATCGCCGAGAGTTGCGTCTTATCGCCCAGTTCACCAATAAAAAAGGATCCGAAGATTGCAAACACCGGGTGCAGTTTTCGCCGAAATTGGTGCTCCGTTTCTTCTTCCTCATCGCCGTTCAATGTACTGTAAGCAAACCAGAGAAACGCCACTGCCGCCACGATCTTGACAAAGCGCATGTCCAGGTATTCACTCAGCGCCGCCCCCACCGATACTGCCAGCAAATTTAAGACCGCCGTAGCGGTCCAGGTGCCAATCAAAATATGCGACACCTTGTATTTTCCAGCCATTGCGACGAGTAGAAGCTGGGTTTTATCGCCCATCTCTGCAATAAACACCGTCGCCAAAACCGTCAGAAGGATTGTTGCAAAGCCCATCAAACCACCCGCTTATTCCTGCATGTAGAGGTAGTCTACAAATTGCTTTGCTGTCCGCGGCGTTCGGCCGCCGTGTTGAATTTCCCACATATTTGCCTCGCGTACCAGCCGGTCGCGATCAATCTGCAATCCTTTATGCGCCGCCAGCTTTTCAACCGTTTCCAGGAATTCCGGTTTGCCGAGCGAGAGATAAGGAATCCGCAGGCCAAAGCGCTCCGACAGGCTTGTACGCTCCTGAATTGTCTCATCCCGGTGAATATCCGAACCAATGCGGTCCGCAAAATCCTCTCGGATCAGATGACGGCGGTTGGAAGTCGCATAGATTGCCACATTTTCCGGCCGCAGCTCCAGTCCGCCCTCTAACGCTGTTTTCAGCGCGGAAAATCCTGCGTCGCTCTGCTCAAAGGCGAGATCATCAATGTAGAGGATAAACTTCTGCGTATGGGTAGAAACCATGCGGGATACCGCGGTCAATTCATCCAAACTGTTTTTTGACACTTCAATAATCCGCAGGTTATAAAATTCCGGCATATTGATCAGGCTTTTAATTGTCGCGGACTTTCCCGTGCCGCTGTCTCCATGCAGCAGCATATTATTGCAGGGTCTGCCTTCATGCAGACACCTAGTGTTTCGTACAACCTCTTCCCGCTGCCAGGTATAGCCAATCATATCACAATAATCAATTGGATCCGGATTGCGAACCATCGTCAGCGTTCCCTTTTCCCAATGGAATGCTCTGCCGCGGGCGAACAGGCCCACACCATTCTTTTTCCAGCTCTCCATCAGATCGGTAAGATTGAGCATACCGCCAACCGGCAGAACCGGCAGTGCCGCAATCACCGCCGCAGTTTGCGCATCAACCTGGGTCACCATCTGTGTTTTCAGCGTTTGAAAATCCAGCGCAGCCGCCTGAGAGAGCACTTCCAGGTCATAGTGCGCTGCATCCAGCTCTGTCTCCGTCACAGTACCGGCCGCAACCGCGCGGCCAAATGCCGTGTCGTCATAACGCAGGTGCTGATCCAAATAATTCTGCAGCGTTGCGCACGATTCCTTCCGCACCGCATAGAGCAATTCAGCATAGGATTCTACCATTTCCGGCTGCCCATTCTCCATCTGCTGCAGCAATTTCTGCAGACTGGCAAGTGCCGGAAGTGTCAATAAATTGCGAAACACACTTAAAGAGCGCAGTTTCAGTTCCAACGGATTCATCTTCACCACTCCAAATTCATCACTGCAATTCACCATTTTGCAATGATTCCGTTTTTCAACATTTCGATTTTGCTATTATAGCACAAATAATTTTCATACTCTATTACTTTCTTTATCAAGATTCCTATGTTAGAATAGCAGTAATTTGGTAAAAGGATGGATTTTATGATTAGCGTAAACAATCTCGGCGTGCAATACGGCGGTACCGTTCTGTTTCAGCATGTCGATCTCCAATTTACCGGCGGCAATTGCTACGGCATCATTGGTGCCAACGGTGCTGGTAAATCAACTTTTTTGAAAATTCTCTCCGGCGAATTGGATTCCACCAGCGGCGAAGTCGTCGTCAAGCCTGGCGTCCGGATGTCGGTGCTAAAGCAGGATCAGTTCCAGTATGACAACTACACGGTTATGGATACCGTCATCATGGGCAACCAGCATCTGTACGACATTATGAAGCAGAAAGACGCTCTCTACGAGAAGGCAGATTTTACCGATGAAGACGGAATTCTGGCTGCCGAATTGGAGGCGGAGTTTGCAGACCTGAACGGCTGGGAAGCAGAATCGGATGCCAGCCAACTGCTGCAGGGGCTTGGAATTCCAGTCAGTATGCACTATGACAAAATGGGCGATACTGACAGCCGGTTGAAACTCAAAGTTCTGTTGGCACAGGCACTTTTCGGCAATCCCGACATCGTCATGCTCGATGAGCCCACCAATAATCTGGATATTGAATCCACGGAATGGCTGGAAGATTTTCTGCTGGACTTTCCCGGCATGGTAATTGTGGTCAGCCATGACCGACACTTTCTCAACACAGTCTGTACGCACATTGTGGATATTGACTACGGTAAAATCAAAATGTATGTTGGCAACTATGACTTCTGGTATGAATCCAGCCAGCTGGTACAGTCTCTGATCCGCAACCAGAACAAGCGCAATGAAGAAAAGATCAAAGAACTGCAGGAGTTCATCGCGCGCTTCTCCGCCAACAAGTCCAAATCCAAGCAGGCAACCTCCCGCCGCAAGCTTCTGGATAAGCTCAGCGTAGAAGAAATGCCCGCTTCCTCCCGTCGTTATCCCTTTGTCAGCTTCAAGCCGGACCGTGAGCCTGGTAAGGATATCCTGACCGTTGACAATATTTCCAAAACGATAGACGGCGTAAAGCTGCTTGACCATGTCAGTTTCACCATGAACCGCGGCGACCGTATCGTTCTTGTCGGTGAAAATGAGCTGGCGCAGACCACACTGTTCCGCATTTTGATGGGCGAACTGGAGCCGGATGAGGGCAGTTACAAATGGGGCTCTACCATTACACAGAGTTACCTGCCAAAAGATAACTCCGCCTATTTTGACGGCTGCACGCTCTCGTTGCTCGACTGGATGCGCCAGTTCTCTACCGATCCTTCTGAGACCTATCTGCGCGGATTTCTTGGCCGAATGCTCTTCTCTGGCGACGATATTTTCAAGCCTGTCAATGTGCTTTCCGGTGGTGAAAAGGTGCGCTGTATGCTCTCGCGCATGATGCTCTCCGGCGCCAATGTTATTCTTCTGGATCAGCCGACCAACCACCTGGATTTGGAGTCCATCACCGCCGTCAATAATGGTTTGGTCGCATTCCCCAGCAACATTCTGCTGGCCTGCCACGATCACGAAATGCTGCAATCCGTTGGCAACCGCGTCATTGAGTTCCGCCCGGATGGCACCATCGTTGACCGTGCCACCACTTATGAAGATTATCTGGAATATAAAAAAGCACAGCAAACTGGAAAGGAGTAAATTTATGTCTACTGTTATTACTGCCGCGGGTGCGCCTGCCGCTGTCGGTCCCTATTCCCACGCACTGCAGGTCGGAAATCTGCTCTTCTGCTCCGGGCAGATTCCCCTGGTTCCGGAAACCGGTGTTCTGGCCGAGGGCGGCATTGTCGGCCAGACGAAGCAAATGTTTGCAAATGTCCGCGCCGTCCTGGCTGCCGCCGGCATGGATTTTTCCAATGTCGTCAAAGTCACCGTCTTTATGACCAATCTGCAGGATTTCTCAACACTGAACGAAATCTATGCCACCTATTTCCCAGAAAATCCTCCGGCACGCTCCTGTGTGGAAGTTGCCGCACTACCGAAAGGCGCGCTGGTAGAAATGGAAATCATTGCCGCACAGTAATCTTCATATATAAGAAGGGCTCCCCATACAATGGGGAGCCCTTCTGCACATCAGTCAAGCGTTTCAAACAGATTTTGTAATCCGCGCCAATTGATCGCAATAAGCCGTTCCATAGCGATCCAATAGCCGAAGCAGTTCCCGGCTTTCCACTTCACCCAGATCCGCCATCGCTCTTTCTTCTTGCTGCAAAAGCGGCACAACGCATTCCATACAGCACAGCCGCCCCTTGTCTGTCAGCGTAATTTCCTTGTTCTTGCGATTTTCCGGCAGCTCCTTTAGCTGTATCAGTCCATCTTTCAGAAACGCTTTAACCGTCAAATTGATTGACTGCTTTGGGTAATGGGTATCTTCACTGATCTGTTTTTGTGTACAGCCATCCCCAAGTTCATAAATTTCCTCCAGGACTACCAAGCTGAGATAGGTCATCCCCTTGGATCGGGCGTATGCTTCATACGCCTTGTCCATATTTTGAAACTGCTGCATCAACCTGTCTTGCATGAAATCCATTGCACTGCCTCCCTCATGCATACTGATATTGGGTCTTATACTTTTGAAAATAAAAAATTGATAACAAAACGCTCAACAGTTCTGCTGTCGGCATGGAAATCCATACACCATCAACGCCCAGCAGACCGGGCAAAATCAGCAGCGGCAGCAGCAGAAACACCAGCGTTCTGAACAAGGACAAAATCGCAGAAGTTTTTCCATCATTCAACGCAGTAAAGAATCCCGAAGCGAACAGCTTGATCCCCATCAGCAGAAATGCCGCTGCAAAAAGAAAGGTTCCGCGCACCGCCATATTCACCACTGCTATCGAACCATTTGCAAACAACAGCGCAATTGGCCTTGCCAACAAAAACACACTTTCAAAAGTCAAAATCGACAGCATTGCAACGGTTCTTAATGCAATATGGTAAAGCGCTCCAAGCGCTGCATCCTGTCTCGCACCATAGTGATAACTGATCACCGATGCAATTCCCTGTACATATCCCGCGTAGCTCGCTGAAAGGATCGTCTGTACAGCAAGAATAATGGCGGCAGCCGCCACGCCATCCGAGCCAATCAGTTTCATCAAAATAATGTTCATCGCAATCATCGTCACCGTGACAGCCAACATTCCTACCATTTCGCTTATCCCATTGCTGCAAGCCTTGCGCAGCGCTTTTCCATCAAATTGGGGGCGAACAAAATAAAGGGATTCTGCTTTTCTGTTTGCCGAAAAGAATCCCACTCCGATTAGCGCTTGCAGCAGATAGCCTGCTGCTGTCGCATAGGCAGCGCCTGCAACCCCCAGCGGTACAGCCGCAATCAAAATATAATCCAGCACAATATTCATCAAACCGCCTGCCACAGAAAGTCCAAAACCAAGTCCCAGCCTTCCCGCCGCAACGAAGAATATCTGAAACAGAATGCTAAGCATTGCAAATGGAATCAACAGAAAAATCGGTACTGCATACGCTTCGCAAAGGCTGTACAAGGTCTGATCCGCTCTCATCGCATACAGAATTGGCTCCCGAAACACAATCCCTACAATGCAAAACAGAGTGCTGATCTCCAAGCTCAGCAACACAAAAAGCGAAAAATTTTGCCGTGCTTTTTCCATTTTCGCTTCCCCCATTTGGCTGAAAACCAATGCACAGCCGCCCGTTGCGATCATCATACCAATCGCCAGCGCAACCGCAAGAAATGGGCCCGCAATACTGACGGCAGAGAGCGCGTCGGTTCCCAAGAGATTTGAAACAAAAAGCTGATCCACAATACTGTAAACATTCATAAAAGTATTGGACAAAATCGTTGGAAATGCATATCGCAGCAGCGAGGTCGTGGACACCTTGATATTCAGCGGATTTTCCGAAAATTCCATATATTCGCTCTTAGTAAATTTTTATAACAGTAAATATTATTGACTATTATAAAAATCAAGAAGCAAACTGTCAAGAAAATATTTCAGTTTTCCTTTGTACTTTTCACATAAAATAAAAGACAGGGTTGACTGCACTGCAATCAACCCTGTCTTTTATTTTAACTTATTCTGCGTCGTTCTGGCCCTCAATCGGGTGCTCGGTGCTGTAGACCGTAGCGGTTTCCGGCTCTTCCGCTGCCGGTGCAGGCTCTTCCGCTGCCGGTGCTGCCGGCTCCAGCAGTGCACGGATCGACAGGGAGATGCGCTTCTTCTCGGTGTCGATGTCGATAATCTTGACATCCACTTCTTGTCCTTCGGACAGAACATCCTCCGGCTTACCAATGCGATGATCAGCAATCTGGGAAATATGGATCAGACCATCTACGCCCGGAATGATCTCAGCAAAAGCACCGAAAGTCATCATACGAACAACCTTAGCCTTAACCACATCGCCAATGTGGTAGTTGCTGGTGAAAATATTCCAGGGGTTGTTCTCTGCAGTCTTGTAGCCCAAAGAAATCTTTTTCTTCTCCGGATCGTAGGAAATGACATAGACTTCAATCACATCGCCGACGGAGACAACCTCTGCCGGGTTCTTAATGCGGTTCCAGCTCAGTTCGGAAACATGAACCATGCCATCAACACCGCCGATATCGACAAACGCACCATAAGAGGTCAGGCTCTTAACGGTACCCTGATACTTCTTGCCAACCTCGATCTCGTTCCAGATCTTCTCGCTGGCAGCCTTGCGGGCTTCAGCTGTAACAGCACGGATGGAGCCAACCACTCTGCGGCGGCCGCGGTTCACTTCCGTAATCTTCAGCTTTACATTCTTGTGCAGCAGTGCAGAAAGATCTCCGCCGCGCGGCACATCGGTCTGGGATGCCGGGATAAAGACGCGAACGCCCTTGACATCTGCCACCAGGCCGCCCTTGTTCTCTTCGGTGATCGTACCCTCAACCGGAGTCTTGTCCTCGCAAATCTGCTCGATCTCATCCCAGAACTTTGCAGCATCCAGGCGCTTCTTGCTCAGGATCACCGTACCCTCGCCGTCGTTCACGCGAACAACCATGACTTCGATCTCATCGCCCGGCTTGAACATCTCTTCCACCTTCATGCCGGAATCTGCAAACTCCGTCGTCGGGATGTAGCCAGCATGCTTCGTACCCAGATCGACATAGATTTCAGTCGGGGTAATTGAAGTGATGGTACCAGTGACTTTCTCTCCATTATTTAAAGTTTTGAAGGACTGCTCAAGGAGCTCCTCAAAGCTCTCCTCCTGTGCGCCTCCAACGATATTCTCTTCGCTCATTTTGTTGTTGACCTCCTTTATGATCCACGGCGGCGTTGACGCTCCTGCCGTGATGCCGACCGTGAAATCATTCTGAAACTGCCGCATATCCAACTCGTCGCATGATTCAATAAGGCTCACCCGCTCGCATATGGCACTGCAAATCTCCGCCAGATGTCTCGTATTCGAGCTCTTTCTATCGCCGATTACAACCATCGCATCACAGGTCTCCGAAAGGGCTGCGGCCTCTTTCTGACGATTTTCCGTCGCATCGCATATTGTATCGTAAATTTTGGGATTTGTACACTCTTTTTTTAAAAAATTCACAGATCGTTTCAAAAGTTCCTGTGTATTTGTTGTCTGACTGACAAATAACACCGGTTCTGACCGGGCTGCATCTGATTTTTCATAATAATCGCGGAGTTCTTCCGCCGTTTCAAAGATCAGTGGATCCTCGCACCAGCCCGCAATTGCCACCACTTCCGGATGGTCCCGGCGGCCGAGAATCACGACTCGCCGCGCTTCCGCCTTCGCCCCGGAGACAATTCGATGAATGCGTTTGACAAAAGGACAGGTCGCGTCCAGAATTTCCACCGGCTGCGCCTGCAACCGCTCATAAAGCGCGCGGCCAATTCCATGGGACCGGATAATCACCGTCGCACCGGCTGGTGCCTGCTCCGGCGCAGAAATCTCCTGTGCGCCCATAGCGGAAAACCGATCCACAACATGGTGATTATGAATAATCGGCCCCAGCGTACAGACCGTTTTTTTGTCCCGCAGCGCCGTTTCTACCAGTTCAACTGCACGGTTTACGCCGAAGCAGAACCCCGCCGTCGTCGCAATTTTCGTCTTCACAGCGTCTCCCCCAGCGCATAAATGCGTTCAAGCAGATCATCCGCACTGCTTTGCAGTTCCTCCGGTGTCGGTTTTTTCCCGGCACAGGTCATGCGATAGGGCTTGCCAAACACAACCGTCACCGGCATAAACGGCGCCTTCCGCGGCGTCACATAAATTGGGACGACCCGACTGTCTGTCCGCATCGCAAAAAGTGCCGCACCGGACTTTGCCGGAATCCGCTCTGGCGGCCGCACCCGTGTTCCCTCCGGAAACAGCAGCAGCCGCTGACCACTTTTCAGAATGCTCAATCCTGTTTTGATTGCGCCAATGTCGTTATTTCCACGATTCACGCCAAATACGCCCACCCAGCGCAAAATCGCGCCTAAAACAGGAATCTTCATCAATTGTGCTTTTGCCATAATATGCGTTCGCCTGGAAAATCCCAATGCAAAGATAATCCACAGTGGATCTGCCATGCCAGAATGATTGCTGCATAAAAGCGCGCCGCCCTGTGGAATATTTTCCCGTCCCCGCACTCGAAAGATCGGATGCCAGAAAAAGAACCCGATGCGGCAGATCACATAGGCCAGAGCATATAGCGCATTCATTTCTTCAGCAACTCCTCAATCATGATGAGCATGGACTGCTCTGCCTGCTCCAGATCCAGATGGGTCGTATCCAGAATAACTGCATCCTCCGCACAGCGCAGCGGAGAAATTTTCCGCTCAATGTCCTGCTTATCCCGATTATAAATCTGCTGCAGCACTTCTTCCAGTGTGACTTTCTCACCCTTTTCCTGCAGCTCCGCCATGCGCCGCTTTGCGCGCACCTCATCAGAAGCTGTCAGGAAAATTTTCACATCCGCATTTGGCAGCACCACAGTACCAATGTCTCTGCCGTCCATTACCACATTATTTTTTTTTGCCAAATCCCGCTGCATCTGCAGCAAATAATCCCGCACTGCGGGCTGTGCCGCCACCTGAGATGCCGCCGCTGAAATTTCCGGTGTGCGCAAATACGCAGTAACATCGCTGCCATTAAGGATCATATGCTGCGCTCCTTCCGCATCATATTGAACCTCAATCAGTGCGTCTCCCAGCGTTCTCGTAACGCCATCCTTGTCTTTGGGGCCGATTCCCAACAATTCAATGTGGTAGGCCAGTGTGCGGTAAATTGCCCCGGTATCGACATAGTAATAACCCAGTCGTTTGGCAATCCGTTTGGCCAGCGTACTTTTTCCGGCGCCCGCCGGTCCGTCAATTGCAATACTTCGCATATCGATTCCTCCCATATGGAGTTAGTATACCATACTCTCCAGAGAATTGCCAGCAGCAACCGCGGCAGCGTGTGCCGTCGACCAGGCAATCTGTAAGTTAAATCCGCCGGTATAGGCGTCAAGATCTAAAATCTCTCCTGCAAAATACAGTCCTTTTACCAGTTTGGATTCCATCGTCTTCGGGTTTACCTCTGAAACCTTGATACCGCCCGCTGTCACAATTGCCTCCTCCACCGGGCGCAGTCCGGCAATCGGAACAGAAAAATGCTTCACCACCGCGATCAACTTCCGACGCTGGTTCCGCGTCAGGCCGCTCGCTGCCTGCGATGGTGGAATCTCCGCTCTTGCGAGCACCAAGGGAATCATCTGCGCCGGCAACATTGCCCGCAGCATCTCTGCCATCGCAGCCCCCCGAAATTTTTCCACATCCCGCAGAATCCGCGCATCCAGTTTTTCTTCATTCAAAGCCGGTTTCAGGTCAATTTCCACCAGATAGCAGCCATCTTGCCGCATGTGGGCACTGGCGCTCAAAATTGTCGGTCCCGACATGCCAAAGCTCGTAAATTCCAACTCTCCAAAGTCCGTATAGACAACTTTTTCATTCCGCAGCAGCTTCATGCCAACATTGCGCAGCGCGAGGCCCGCCATTCGGCTGCAAACAGCTCCCGCTTCAACGATCGGCACCAATGACCCCATCGGCGCTACAATTGTGTGCCCGGCCTGTTCCGCCAAGGCATAGCCGCTACCATCAGAACCGGTCAACGGATAAGAGCAACCACCAGTGCAGAGCAATACCCGCGCAGCTGCAATTGTCCCCTTTGTTGTCCGGACACCCGTAATCCGCCCGTCCTCTATACAGAGTTCTACCGCTTTGGCACGATGAACCATCACTTTGTGCTCCGCCAAAAATGCCGCCAGTGTATCCGTCACACTTCTGGCTCGATCGGACTGCGGAAAGACACGATTGCCGCGCTCCGTCTTGGTTGGGCAGCCATGTGATTCAAAAAAATCAATCACCCCCTCCGGCGGGAACGCCTGCAACGCACTGTAGAGAAATTTCCCATTCCTTGTCATATTCTGCATGACTTCTTCTTCGGTGCAGCGATTGGTCAGGTTACACCGGCCCTTCCCGGTAATATTCAACTTTTTCCCCAAAATTGGGTTCTGTTCCACCAGGGTCACAGAATGTGAAAAATCGGCAGCGATACCGGCGGAAAACATTCCCGCCGGACCGCCGCCGATAACCACGATTTCAGATTTCAGCTTTTTCGTAGACATCGTATTCATCCCAAATACGCTCCAGTTCGGTAAATGTGGTGGCAAGCTCTACTTCCCGTTCCCGTCCAATCGCCACCAACAACGCATTGCAGATGCTCAGCGGTGCCACCAGAGAATCCACCAGAGACATCATGTCACTCTTCGCCACCAGCACCTCATCGGCATAGGCCGCAATTGGCGATTGCTTCGAGTCTGTCAGCGTTACAACCTCCGCGCCGGAGTCGTGGCAAAAGCGCAGCGCTTTGACTGTGCGGCTGGAATACCGTGGGAAACTGATCCCGATCACGACATCGTCTTTTCCAACTCGCACAATCTGCTCAAACATCTCGCTCATGGACGAAGTATTCACCATCGTCACATTGTCAAACATCAGGTTGAAATAGAAGCCCAGGAAACATGCAATGGTATAAGACGAGCGCACGCCCAAAATGTAGATATGCTTTGCTTTCAGAATCGTTTCTACCGCCTTATTGAACGCTGCGCGATCAGTTTCCTCCAAGGTCATCCGGATTTTTTCCACATCAGAATGCAGCACTGTCGAGAGGATATCCTGATTCCCCAACCGGTCATTCGCAACCTCAATGCGCTGTACCGAGGTCAGCTTATTGCGAATCATCTCCTGCAGCGCCTTCTGCATATTGGGATAGCCGTCATAGCCAAGTTCTACTGCGAATCGGACAACGGTGGACTCACTGACATTTACGGTTTTTCCCAACTTGCTTGCCGTCATAAACGCAGCCTTATCATAGGAATCCAAAATATAGCGGGCAATCAACTTCTGCCCCTTAGAATAGCCGCTCATGCCATTTTGTATGGTGGAAAGAATATCAGAATTCATATTTATGCCTCCAGTTTGTGCATATGCATCGTCTTTGGCTACTGTTATGCACAGGATCTCTCTTTCGATATTCCATCATACATCATTTTCTCGTTTTTGCAAGAAAAAGCCGTTGGACTTGCAACATTTTCTATGTTTTGACAAAATTTCGGACCAAATTCCGCTCATCTTTCGTCAAGTAGCGCCACTGTCCCGGTTTTAATGTACCCAACTGCAGCGGTCCCTCTGCAACACGCACCAGGCGAAGGACTGTCATGCCGGCCTGTGCGCACATTTTGCGCACCTGCCGGTTGCGTCCTTCATGAATGGTCACGCGCACAGTCGCCCGCATTCCATCTCCCCGCAGCAGTTCCACCTGCGGCGGCTGAATCGGCAGACCGTCCACCTGCCGCACTGCGCGCAGCAGTGCCAAGGTCTGCTCTGTACAGCCTGTTACCGTCACATGATAAACCTTGTCGACCTGGCCGGAAGGGTGCATCATCCGATTGGCCAGCGTTCCGTCGTTGGTCAGAAGCAAAAGTCCCTCAGAGTCCTGATCCAACCTTCCAATTGGATAAACACGAAATCCGCAATCCTTCACTAAATCTGCCACGGTTTTCCGCCCGCGCTCATCATGTAGCGTTGTCACATATCCCCGTGGCTTATGCAGCATCAGATACTGCCGCTCCGGCGCATCGCCCAGCAAAATTCCATCTACAAGGATTTTATCCTCCTGCGGATCTGCCCGCTGGCCAAGCACTGCTGGCGCACCGTTGACCAGCACTGTACCGGCTAAAATTTTCTGCTCTGCCTGCCGCCGGGAGCATACGCCCCGATCCGACAGGATTTTCTGCAGTCTCTCTTCCATGCTATCCTCCGAACCACCGACTCAAAAATCCATGTCTCTCTGTCTTACTCTGCTGACCGACCGATTGACGCCACACAAGCTCCACTTCACCGATCTTGTCATGTTTCAGCCAAATCTCCGCAACACCAGCCTTTGCACCTGCACGCACTGGCGCATAGGCCATCCGCGACAGCTGCAGCCGAATTTGCGGTATCTCCTCCGGCAGCAGCGCGCAGGAAAATGACTCTGCCGCTACCGCTCCACACGCACTTTCCATACCGCCAATCACCGGTACTGTCGCCAGACACACTCCCGCCTCCAGTACCGTCTGTTGAGAAAAAGCCGCAAATCCAAAATCCAGCATCCGGGTATGATCCTGCCAATCGTCCGGCGCATTGATCGTCACCGCAATCAGCCGACGGCCATTCCGCTCTGCCGCAGATACCAACAGCCGTCCCGCCTGTTTTGTAAATCCCGTTTTAACGCCAACCGCGCCCTCATAGCGCCAGAGCAGTTTATTATGGTTGGCAAGGGTGCGGTTTCCGATCGTCACCGTTTTCGTCGCTGCAATTTCATGAAACAGTGGATTATCCATCGCCGCGTCTGCCAACAACGCCAAATCCCGTGCCGTGGAATAGTTCTTCTGATCGTCCAACCCATGTGGATTTGCAAATTCCGTATGGGTCAATCCAAGGCGCTCCGCCTTCTCATTCATCCGCGCAACAAAATCTTCTGCATTTCCCGCACAAAAAATCGCCAACGCCATGGCTGCATCATTCCCGGATTGGAGCAACAGACCATACAGCAATTGCCGCACGGTCAAAACCTCCCCCGCTTTGAGATAGAGCGACGATCCTTCAATTCCGACCGCTTCCTCCGGGATTCGGACCCGCGCATCCGGATCGCACTGCTCACAAATCAGCAGTCCCGTCATAATTTTGGTTGTACTCGCAATCAAATGCGGCGCGTCCGCATCCTTTTCCCACAGAATCCGGCCAGAACCGCAATCATAAAGGAGCGCACTCTGTGCTGATACCGACGGACTTGCAAAAACAGTTTCCGAAAAAAGAACAGCGACAGCGATTAACGCTGCCGCTGTGGAAATTATGCGGCCTTTCATGCTTCATCACCGGTTTTAGTCTGTCAAAAAGCTATAATTTTATCGCCGTTAATTTTCGGTAGCGTCTTCCTTATTTTTCTTATTCTGAATCAATGCAGAAAGCTTGTCAATTAAATCCGGTGCCATTTCAATCAGTCGCTCCACCGAGCTAGATGCCGGCTCTGCCACAGGCAGGATCCGCACACTGCCCTCTTTCACCACCAGAAACGCCACTGGCGTAATGGTCACACCCGCACCTGTGCCGCCGCCGAACGGCGTCTGACCGCCCGTACTACTTTTGGACGGAATATCCGATCCGCCGCCCGCAAAGCCCAGGCTAACCTTGGAAATTGGGATAATCGTCACACCGTCGTCCGTTTTGATCGGATCACCAATAATCGTATTGGCATCGAACATCTGCCGTACCTTTTCCATACTATTTCCCATAAAATCAGAAAGTGGAACACTCATGTTGTCTTCTCCTTCTTCCTTTTGAAATTCACCAGTTCTTTCAGGCCCCGAACGCCATAGCGGGTTGCCAGCGCCAAGCCCTGGCCAATCCGGAACCGCAATGCGAAGCACAGCAAAACGGTAATCTCCGGTGTCTGAAAGTCATGCAGCACCTGCACATCCCGATTCTGTACTGTAAAATGGTGCTCTAAAAGCGGCAGCACACTGCCGATTATTGCCCATGCCTGTCCATACCGAATTGCGGTCTGCGCCGGATCTTCACCGCCCACCGTCAAATGCAGGGTCAGCTCCCGGAGCACCAGCTTGCGTTTTACCTCCCCCAGTAGTGCAAAAAGGAGCTGTAAAAACGGCCGCAAATCTGCCAATCCCTGCAGTTTTGGTTTTTTTATCGTCTGCACCTTTGCTTTCGGCTCGGCGTTTTTTTTCGGACGCAGCTTCCGCTTTTTTGTTTGTTTTTTCGGAAAAATCTGCAAATGTACCGGTCCAAGTAAAACCTGTACCATTGCTCCCTGCTCATCATACCGCACACGAACCCCAATCGGCAGCATCCCGATTACAAACAGGATACACGCAATCATCAAAAGCAGCTTCAGCGCCGTCATTTTGCCGCCTCCTGCAAAGGCAGGTCTTCCAGCGCCATCTGCTCCTGAATATTTTCCTGTATGGAGGTCTCCATTGACATCAGATCAATTTGCGGCAGTTCCTCCAACGACTGCAGACCAAAGGTTCGCAAAAAATCCGGGGTTGTCCGGTAGAGAATCGGTCTTCCCGGAACATTGAGCCGTCCACATTCCTCGATTAAATGCCGGTTCAGCAACGCATTAACGGAGTAACCGCTCTCTACGCCGCGAATTTGCTCAACATAAGTCCGCGTCACCGGCTGATAATAGGCGACAACTGCCAAAGTCTCCAGCAGAGAATTGGACAGCCGTGGCGGCTTGCGCGTCTCAAGCGCTTTTGTGACATACTCCGCCATCTCACCGGAAGAACACATCTGATACCGCTCTTCCAATCGAATGACACGGATTCCACGCCGCTCAAACGCCAACTGGTCGGACAGCTTTTTACAGGCTTCATGCACCTCCGCCGCAGAGCATCCGGCGGCCATCGCTATACGCTCCGCCGCTACCGGTTCTCCCGCGGCAAAGAGGATCGCCTCCACAATCCGTATCAGTTCTGTCATGGCGTCGCCTCCTGTTCCAACTCCTGTTCATCCGGCATCTGCAAAAAGGTGACCGTCATCTCGTCTTCTTCGCCGCTTGCTTCCACACACACTGATTTCAGGCGGCACAACTCCAACAACGCCAAAAAGGTCGCTACGACCTCCGAACGGCTGCGGTTACCGTGAAACAATTGCCGAAATCGCGCCGTACCATGCGCCACCAGTCGTTTTAAGACCTGAGCAGCCTTCTTCGTCACTGGGAAAGGCTCTGCACCGACAATTCCCTCAAACGAACTTGCTGGCGGCGGCAGCTGTTTTTCGCTGCGCTCCGCAATGGCCGCAAAAGCACGCAGCAGATCCTGCGGTTCATGCCGATAGCGGTAAGTTTGATCCTTCCGCAGTGGCTCCGGCTGCTTTGGAAACAGCCCCAAGCCCAAATCGTTACGCTCCTTCAGGAATTCCTTTGCCTGTCCAATTTGTTCCAGTGCATCCTTCCGCTGCCGCTCTTCCAGAGAGCGAATCAGCAATTCCATTTCCGACAATGCCTCTTGCTGATCGGCCGCAGAAAGCAACATTTTAGATTTAATATAGACCAGATGGGATGCCATTGCAATAAATTCACTGGCAATTTCCAAATCCATCTTTTTCATCTCGTCGAGATACGCCAGATATTGCTCCAGGATCTGACTGATCTGAATGTCCCGAATCTCAATTTTGTTTTTGCTCAGCAGCAGCAAAATGACATCCAGCGGTCCATCAAAGTCTCCCTGATCCTCGGTTTTGGATTTCAATACGCCAGACAGATGATATTTCGGTTCTTCCATCCAACACCTATCCCATCCACATCAGCAACCAGCGCGCGGGCCAGAGGGCAAGCGCATTCATTCCGTTCAGCAGTGCCGTTCTGGCATAAATCAGCGGCGTATCCAGCACGCCGGTGAATAAGATCACCATCAAAAGCAGCATACCATAGCGCTCATAGCGCATCAGCTTTTCATATGCCTGATTCGGCAAAAATGCAAACAGCACCTTGGAACCATCCAGCGGAGAAATCGGGATCAAATTGAAAATCGCAAGGCCTGTACTGATAATCGCAGTCGCTTCAAAGAATTCTGTCACCCAATTCAAAAGCTCTGCTGCGATACTCGACTGTACCTGGTTGGCCAGTACCAAAAAAATTCCTCGGAAAATCAATGCTACAAAAGCCAGCACTATATTCGACGCCGGTCCAGCCAATGCCGTAATTGCCATTCCCCGTTTGGGATTTTTGAAGCGGCGCATATCCACCGGCACGGGTTTTGCCCAGCCGAACCGAAATATTGCAATCATAATCAGTCCAATCATATCCACATGCCGCAGCGGATTTAAGGTCAGCCGTCCGGCATTCTTCGCAGTCGGATCCCCCAGCCAATACGCCACCAATCCGTGGCAGGTTTCGTGAAAAGTAATACACAGCAGCGCCGCTGCCACAACCACAATTTCAGACAAAACCATATTGAAATTCAACTGCTGAATCCACTGTGAAAATGACATACGCCGTTCCTTTCCAATGGGTACCTCTTCATGCTTATTTTTGTCATTATATCATTCCCATACGCATTGCGCAAGCAAAAAGGGCGCCGCGAAGAGATGCTCCGCTGCGCCCTTTTCCTCATTCTTTTCCGGTTTTCGTCAGGATCCAATGCAGCAGTTCTTCCCGGTTGGTTCCCTTTTCTGCCGAAAATGGGATAATCGGGGTCTCGTCTGCCAAGTTCAGATCGCTGCGAATTACCGCGAGATTCGGCTCGATTTCGCGTTTTTTCAGCTTATCCAGCTTATTGGCAACCACCACAAATGGGCAGCCCGTATGCTGAAACCAAACCGCCATTGTCTTATCATTGGCTGTCGGCGCGTGGCGTGCATCCACAATCATCACACCGCAAGTCAGCAGGCCAGAGTTAAAATAGGCTTCAATCAGTTTTCCCCAGCGTTCCCGCTCTGCTACAGAAACCTTTGCATATCCATACCCTGGCAAATCTACAAAGTAGATTTGATTGTCAATTCTGAAGTAATTGATATGCGTTGTCTTCCCCGGCGCCGCGCCCACACGAGCGAAATTCTTCCGCTGCAGCAGTCGATTGATAACAGACGATTTTCCCACATTCGATCGTCCGGCAAATGCGACCTGCGGCAATCCATCTTTGGCAAACGCCGAGGGCGAAACTGCCGAGGTAACAAACTCAGCATTTTGTGTATTCATAGCTGATCCTCACTGCCGAATGGTTCCGGTCTTTTTCTTGGTCTCCGGCGCAACACTGACTTTCAGCTCCCCCAGCGGCTCCTGCAGTTGCTCCCGCGGGGTTTGGCAGCTGGAAAAGTCCAATGCTGCCGCCAGCACTGTATCTACATGGGAAACAGTAATAAAGTTCAGCGCTTTCCGCACAGTCTGGTCAATCTCTTCCAGATCTTTTTCGTTTTCCGCCGGAATAATCACCGTGTGTACGCCGTGGCGCAGCGCTGCCATCGTCTTTTCCTTGAGGCCGCCGATCGCCAAGACGCGGCCACGGATAGAAATTTCGCCAGTCATTGCAATATCCCGGCGTACTTTTGCCCCGGAGAGCGCAGAAACCATTGCCGTGCAGATTGTCACACCAGCCGAAGGCCCATCTTTGGGGATGGCGCCTTCCGGGAAGTGTACATGAATATCCTTATTCTTATAGAAATCCAGCGGAATATGAAGTTGCTCGGCATGTGCGCGGATATAGCTCATCGCTGCCAACGCAGATTCCTTCATGACATCGCCAAGGTTGCCGGTCAGCTCCAGCTTTCCGGAACCATCTACCACATTAACCTCTACCTCCAGCGTTTCGCCGCCAACTGCCGTCCAGGCAAGGCCCGTAACCAGGCCAACCTGATCGCACGGCGGAATCGTATCCGGCAGGAACTTTCGCACCCCAAGGAATTGTTCCAGATTGCCGCCGGTCACCTGTATCCGCTTGACCTGCGGATGCTCGGCGAACTCCATTGCGGCGCGTCTGCAAACTGCCGCGATGGAACGCTCCAGATTCCGCACGCCCGACTCACGCGTGTAACAGGTAATCATTTCCCGTACCGCTTCATCACTGATACGCAGCTGATTGCGTGTCATGCCATGGCGTTTAATCTGCTTGGGAAGCAGATGCTCCTTTGCAATCTGAAGCTTCTCTTCATCTGTGTAGGAATTCAGCTCAATGACTTCCATACGATCGAGCAGTGCGCGCGGAATGGTCTCCGTTGTATTGGCAGTCAAAATAAAGAGGCAGTGGCTCAAATCAAAGGGAATCTCCAAAAAGTGATCACGGAAGCTGCTGTTCTGCTCAGAGTCGAGAACTTCCAGCAGTGCAGCCGCGGGATCCCCCCGGTAATCGGAGCCCATTTTGTCAATCTCATCCAAAAGCAGCACCGGATTATCGGTACCAGCCTGCTGCATTGCCGCAATCACACGGCCCGGCATTGCACCCACATAGGTCTTACGATGACCGCGGATGTCCGCCTCATCATGCACACCGCCCAACGAGATACGGCTGAGATTCCGGTTGAGGCACCGTGCAATGCTCATGCCAATAGAGGTCTTGCCCACACCCGGAGGACCAACCAGACAAATAATTGGCGCGGGCATATCCGGCGCCAGCTTGCGCACGGCCAAAATCTCCAAAATACGGCGTTTAACCTGCGTCAGGCCATAGTGATCCTGGTCCAGAATTCGTCTGGCTGCCGCAATGTCTACACGCTCCTTGCTCTGCTTGTTCCACGGCAGCTCCAGACAAGTGTCCAGATAGCCACGGATCAATGAAGCCTCTGAAGAGCCGGCAGGCTGCTTTGCCAAACGGCTAACCTCTTTGTTCAGCTTCTCTGCAATCGGTTCCGGCAACTGCAGCGCAGCAATTTTCTGCTGATACTGCTCAATCTCATCCTCTTCGTTTTCTTCGCCCAGCTCTGTGCGAATGGTCCGGAGCTGCTCCCGCAGGTAATAGTCATGCTGATTCTTGTTCATGTTTTCCTGCGTCTGCTCCTGCAGCTGGTTTTCCAGCTTCAGGACCTCAATTTCGCGCCGCAGCAGTTTGCACACCAATTCCAGCCGCTTAACCGGATTGGTTAACTCCAAAACCGACTGCTTGTCCTGGTAGCCGAAGGTGGAGTTCTGCGCAATAAAATCCGCAATATATCCTGGATTTTGAGAGGCCATAATCTCCAGCAAATATTCCGGCAGCATTTTCGGAACCAGTTCCTCATACCGTTCATAGAGCTGATAAGCCTGGCGGATCAAGGCCTCTACCCGAACACTTTTCGTCGAATACGCCGCGTCCGGAACCGATTCCACATGACCGTACAGATACGGGGTTGTCTGGTTCAGTTCCGTCAGATGTGCACGGTATTTGCCCTGCACCAAAATTCGGACCAGATCGCCCGGTATCTTCAAGACCTGCTTGATTTCTGCTACAGTTCCCACTTCACACAGTGCATCCGCACCTGGATCATCAACCGTAATATCCTTCTGTGCAACCAGAAAAACGCGCTGCTGATCCTTCATCGCCGCTTCCAATGCACTGGCGGATTTCTCACGGCCAATGTCAAAGTGTGTCAGCATCTCCGGAAAGATGCTCAGACCGCGCAGCGCAATCACCGGAAGTGTTTCCGTCAAATAAATCTCGTTCAAAACGAATCCCTCCTCTATGGGGAAAAAAGCCGCAGGCTGACGCACCGCGGCTTTTGCTTTTTTCTGTTAGGCAGAGGCGCCGCTGTGCAGTACCCCGGCACGCTTTTTGTCCGGATCTCGTGTAATCTCCGGCGAGGCCTGTTCTGTCACGCATTTTTCCGTGATCAGTACACTCTGAATCGTGGGATCGGACGGAATCTCATACATAATATTCTGCATGATCCGCTCCAGCACAGCCCGAAGGCCACGGGCGCCGATTTTTCGTGCAAGTGCCTGCTCGGCAATTGCCTCCAGCGCCCCCTGTTCAAAGGACAACTCCACACCGTCGTATTCCAGAAGTTTATAGTACTGCTTGCAAAGCGCATTCTTAGGTTCTGTCAAAATTCGCACCAGATTCTCCTTTGTCAGGCTCTCCAGCGAAGTGATGACCGGCATACGGCCAACCAATTCCGGAATAATGCCAAACTTCAAAAGATCATGGGGCTGAACCTGCTTAAACAATGCGCCTACATCCCGCTGCTTTTTACTCTCTACCACCGAGCCAAAGCCGATGGAAGAGCGCTCTGTGCGTGCCTCGATGATCTTGTCCAATCCATCGAATGCACCGCCGCAGATAAACAGAATGTTCGTGGTGTCAATCTTAATAAATTCCTGCTGCGGATGCTTCCGCCCGCCCTGCGGCGGTACATTTGCCACAGTGCCTTCCAGAATCTTCAGCAGCGCCTGCTGTACGCCCTCGCCGGACACATCCCGCGTGATAGACATATTTTCGCTCTTTCGCGCGATTTTATCCATCTCGTCAATGTAAATAATGCCGCGCTGCGCACGCTCCACATCGAAATCCGCCGCTTGCAGCAGCCGCAACAGAATGTTTTCCACATCTTCGCCCACATAACCGGCCTCAGTCAATGTGGTAGCATCCGCGATGGCAAACGGAACATTCAAAATCTTAGCCAGCGTCTGCGCAAACAGCGTCTTGCCGCTTCCGGTCGGTCCAATCAACAGGATATTGCTTTTCTGCAATTCCACATCCGCGCTGTCGCCGAAATAAATCCGCTTATAGTGATTATAAACAGCGACCGAAAGCGCAACCTTCGCCGCGTCCTGCCCAACGATATAGCCATCCATATAGGTCTTGATATCTTTTGGTGTCGGCAGCGTATCCGGAATTTCGATCTGCGGCGTATGCTCCAGTTCCATCTCATCCTGCAGAATGCTGACGCAAAGCTCCACACACTCATTGCAGATATAGGCGTTTGGCCCTGCAATAATCCGCTTAACTTGAGACTGATGCTTTCCGCAGAAAGAACAACGAATATTTTTTTCGTCCTGTTTCGGCATCTTTACCCCACCTTCCAACAGCGGAATTACCGCTTTTCAATCACTTGGTCAATCAGGCCATACGCCATTGCTTCCGCAGCAGGCATAAAGTTATCCCGCTCTGTATCAATAGCGATCTGTTCAATCGGCTTGCCCGTATTGGCGGCCAAAATCCGATTGAGCTTCTCACGGGTCCGCAGCATCCATTCTGCCTGAATTTTAATATCCGAGGCCTGACCCTTGGTACCGCCAGAAGGCTGATGAATCATAATCTCCGCATTGGGCAGTGCCATGCGCTTACCCTTGGCACCAGATGAGAGCAAAAATGCTCCCATGCTGGCCGCCATGCCGATGCAGATCGTTGAAACATCACACTTAATATACTGCATGGTGTCGTAGATCGCCATGCCTGCGGTGACAGAGCCACCGGGTGAATTGATATAAAACTGGATATCCTTGTCCGGATCCTGTGCCTCCAGATACAAAAGCTGCGCCACAATCAGGCTCGCCGTTGTATCGTTCACTTCCTCAGACAGCATGATAATCCGATCGTTCAGCAAACGCGAAAAGATGTCATAAGACCGCTCGCCTCTGCTTGTCTGCTCTACCACATAAGGGACTAAACTCATAATTGTATTAACTCCTTTCCGGGATGCAACATTCTACCCGGCAGGCAGGAATTTTATTCCGCGTCCGGAGTCTTTTCCTCCGTTTTGGCGTCATCCGCAGCATCTTCTGCCTTCTTGGTGGTCTTCTTTGCAGGCTTCTCCGGCTTGAGGGCCTTTGCATCTGCAACAATCAGATCTCCAGCTCTGACCAGCTTCAAATCTGCACGGATATCGTCAGCGGCAACAAACTTCTTAATCTGCTCCAGTTCCATGCCGTACTCTTCCACCATGCGGTCATACTCTCTGTCTACATCCTCGTCCGCCACTTCAACATTCTCTGTCTCTGCAACCTTCTCCAGCAGCAGGCGCATTTTAACCTGTTCTTCTGCTTCCGGACGCATGGTGTTGCGCAGCGTCTCCACATTGGTGCCAAGCATCTTGGCATAGTCTTCCAGCCGCAGACCGTTCATCTGCATCTGGTACTCAAACTGCTGCATGTTCTTGTCAACCTGCTCATTGATCATGGAAGCCGGGACTGTCACTGTCATATTTGCAACTGCCTGCTCCAAAACCGCGTTGCGGAACTCGGTCTCAACATCCTTCTTCTTGGTTTCCAGCTTTTTGGCCTTCAGGTCGTCCTTCAGCTCTTTCAGGGTATCAAACTCAGAGACATCTTTTGCAAACTCGTCATCCAGCTCCGGCAGTAGGGTCTCTTTGACCTCATGCACCTTGCATTTGAACACAACTGCCTTGCCGGCCAGATCTGCGGCACCGTAGTTCTCCGGGAAAGTCAGGTCGATGTCCTTTTCCTCGCCAGCCTTGACGCCAACCAGTGCATCTTCAAAGCCAGGAATAAAGGTACCGGAACCCAGCTTCAGGCTGTAAGCTTCGCCCTTGCCGCCTTCAAATGCAACACCGTCCTTAAAACCTTCGTAATCCAGAACAACCGTGTCGCCATTCTTTGCCGCACGATCAACCGTCTGAATCCGGGCATTACGCTCTGCCATTGCCTTCAGATCTGCATTTACTTCTGCAGCGGTGACCTTTGCTTCATTCTTGACAACTTCCAGACCCTTATACTCACCCAGTGTAATCTCCGGGTACAGATCCGTCTTTACGGTCATTGTCAGGACACCTTCCTGCACATCCATATCCGTTACGGACGGCATACCAACCACTTTCAGGTCTGCCTCTTTGACAGCATCCTGGAACACTTCCGGGAATACCAGGTTAATGGCATCATCATAGAAGACAGAAGCGCCATACATCCCCTCAATCACCTTACGAGGAGCTTTGCCCTTCCGGAAGCCGGGAACCAGAATGTTCTTCCTGTTCTTCAGATAGGCCTGGTGAATGGCTGCCTCGAATTTTTCCTTCTCGACCTCCACAACCAGCGTTGCGCTGCCGTTTTCTTTTTCCACATTCTTTAAGTTCATGGTTTTTCCTCCTGTACGGCGAGCTGCTGGCCGCCGTGATTTACAAATAGATTCTACTTATTCTAGCAGGTAACACTGCATTTTTCCACATCTTTTTTCATTTTTCCTGTTATGGCAGGATTTTCACAGGTTTGAAGTTGACATAATCCGCAGAAACCATCTGATACTGAATGCCATCAACCAATCCCTGAATTGCCAGCCGATGGCTGGCGCCGTGAAGATGTCCATAGTAACAATGGGTCACGCCATAGCGCTGCATCAGCGAAATAATCTCCGGGCAGGTATAGCCGTGATAGCAGGGCGGGTAATGCAGGAAACAGCGTTTCGGCACATCGCCTGCAGCCTGCAGCGATGTCTCCAGGCGCTGCAATTCCCGCCGAAACACCTTTTCATCGTGCGTCCCCTGCCGGTCCTCTTCAAAAAACCAGCCTCTTGTCCCGCAGATAGCCATCTCGCCGTAAAAATAACAGTTGTTATTCAGCGCAAAAAGATTTTCAAACCCATTTTCCGCGCAGAACCGATCAAACTTTCTGACGGTACTCCACCAATAGTCGTGATTCCCCTTCAGAATAATTTTTCGTCCCGGCAGCTCCGCCAAAAAACGAAAATCCGCTCTGGCGTGCTCCAGATCCATCGCCCAACTGATATCACCAGGCAGCACCAATGTATCCTCCGGCTGCAGGATCGAAAGGCCTTCCCGCAATTTTTCTACATAGCCGCTCCACGCTCCGCCGAAGATGTCCATCGGCTTGTTGGTTTCAAAAGACAGATGGACATCACCCAGGGCATAGAGTGCCATCAGCGCAGCATCTCCTTGACCACTTCCGACATCTCCGATTTTTCAACAGATTGCGTAAAACGCACCGTTTTTCCCTTCAAGCCTGCCAGTGGTGCCGGCGCTGTCTTTCCGGTTTTTGCCGTCAGCTGATCCAGAATTTCTGTACCGGCCGCCAATTTGGTCTCCCCCAGTGCTTCCAGAACGCTGCCGCAGAACTTGAACGGGCTTGCTGTGGAAGCCACAACAGTCGGTGTCATGTCGCCGGTTTTGGCCCGGTAATCCTCCATCACTTTCCAGGCCACTGCCGTATGCGTGTCCATCAGATATCCATACTTCTGATACATCTTGGCAATGGTCTCTGCTGTGCCCTGATCGTCACAGCATCCAGCCGAGAATACCGCCTGAATTTTCTGCTTCAGCTCCGGCGTTACCTCATAGCGCCCTGTGGTGTTGAGCTGCTCCATATAGCCGCGTACCGCCGCATCGGAGCCCGTCAGCAAATACAGCAGCCGCTCCAGATTCGAAGAAATCAGGATGTCCATCGACGGAGAGCTGGTCGTATAAAATGGCCGATTCTTATCATAAACCCCCGTCTCGATAAAGTCCGTGAGGACATTATTGGCGTTGGATGCGCAGATCAGCTTTGCAATCGGAAGTCCCATGCACCTGGTATAATAGGCAGCCAGGATATTACCAAAATTGCCCGTCGGTACGCAGATATTCACCGGATCTCCGGCATGAATGCTGCCATTCTTGACCAGATCACAGTATGCAGAAATATAATAAGCCAATTGCGGCAGCACGCGTCCCCAGTTGATCGAGTTGGCAGACGACAGGAAATACCCGTTCTCCGCCAGCTGCTGACGCAGCTGCTCATCCGAGAAGATCTTTTTCACGCCGGATTGCGCATCATCAAAATTACCGACAACCGCGCAAACACCAACATTTTCGCCAGCCTGGGTCGCCATCTGCAGCTTCTGAATATCAGATACGCCATCTTTCGGGTAAAAGACCAGAATTTTTGTCTTTGGCACATCGCGGAAGCCTTCCAGCGCCGCCTTGCCGGTATCGCCGGAAGTCGCTACCAAAATGCAGACAGTCTTCTCCTCCCCCGTCTTTTCCAGCGACGCGGTCAGCAAATATGGCAGCATCTGCAGCGCCATATCCTTAAAGGCGCTGGTAGGACCATGCCATAATTCCAAAATATGTGTCTGATCGTCCAGTTTTACAACCGGCGCCACATCCTTGTGATCAAATTTTCCAGGAACCGCATAGGCTTTTGCTGCAAAACCAGCCAGCTCTTCCTCAGTAAAGTCCGGCAGGAACTGTTTCATAATCGCCGCAGCACGCTGCTGGTAATTCATCTCCGCCAGCTTTTCCAGCGCATCCGGCGCCAGCTGGGGGATCGTCTCCGGCAGAAACAAGCCGCCATCACGGCTCAGTCCCATTACAATCGCTTCCGACGCCTGCAGGCGCAGGTTACCATTTCTCGTACTTACATATTGCATGCCATCACAACCCTCATCAGATTCTTATAGTAGATTTTTTCAAGCAGTGATTCAGAGAATCCTGCATTTTGCAAAAATTCTGCCAGCCGATTATAATCCGCAACATCTGCAAATCCCAGCGGCAAATCGTGGCAGCCGTCCAGATCGCCGCCCAGTGCAAGATGATCTTCTCCGCCTAAGTCAAGGAAATGCTCCAGATGACGCTGTACATCGTCAAAGCGCGCCTTGCCCCCGTCGACAAGGAACGCACGATAAAGATTTATTCCCGCAGTGCCGCCACTGCTGCAGATCTCCCGGAATTGCGCATCCGACAGATTCCGGCCATGTCCGCAAACGGCGCGGGCATTGGAATGACTCGCCATAATCGGCCCTTCTGTTACATCGCATAAATCCCAAAACGCCCGTTCTGACAGGTGACTCACATCGATCAGCATTCCAAGCCGCTGGGCGCGGCGAACAAATTCCCTGCCCCGTACGGATAATCCTTCGCCTGTAATATAGGAACCAGCCAGCGGATTGGCCGCATTCCAAGTCAAACTGATCATCCGGATACCCAACTGGTAAAGTTCTTCCAACCGTGCCGGTTCGCTGGCAATTGCGCCAGTCCCCTCCATAGAAAAGCTCGCCACCAGCTTGCCCCGCTCCCAAGCTTGCCGGACTTCTGCACCGGTGGTGCACAGTCGCACGCAATCCCGGTTTTGCTCCAGCTGCGCTGTCAAATTCTGATACATCTGCCGGAACCACGCTGCCTCCGACACGCCCGCCGGAGGCAGTTCCGTCCAGAACGCAAAGAACTGCCAATATCCCGGCAATTTTTCCGCCTGTTCCAGGCTGATATGCCCGCTATTCCGGCGCAGCGGCTCATTCCGCCGCAATAATTCATAAGCGGTATCGCAGTGGCCATCCGCCACAGGAAACTGTCTCATTCAAACGCATCCTCCAGATGCACAATAGTAGGTCTACTGGTTGCCACGCCTTTCGGTGCATACACCTCAATTACATCAAACCGCGGTTGCTTGCCGCTCTCATGCGTGGTCAGATACATCTGCGCCGTCATGCGAATTCTATCTTGTTTGCGGTGATCCACAAACTCCCGTGCCGTCGCAAAGGCTGCATCATGGCGCAGCTTGACCTCAACAAATACCAGATAGTGCCGGTTTTCCGCAATCAGATCCACTTCACCAAAGCGGCTCGTATAATTGGCTGCCACAATCGTGTAGCCTTTCCGCCGCAGATAAGCAGCAGCCTGTGCCTCTCCCCATCGTCCGACGAGTCTCCGTTCAGACGCCATAAAATTTCTTCAAAAAGCTGCGGCGATGGATAGGCGAAGGTCCAAACGCAGTCAGCGCAGCGTAGTGACGCTTGGTGCCATAGCCTTTGTGCACTTCAAATCCATATTGAGGATACTGCTCCGCCATCTTTATCATATAATCATCCCGCGTCACTTTTGCAAGAATTGACGCCGCGGCAATATTCGCACTCTTACCATCGCCGCCTATAATAGTCTCCGTTGGCAGATCGAGCACCGGATCACGATTTCCGTCAACCAAGACAAACCCCGGCTTCGTCTGCAATTGTTCTACTGCACGGCGCATGGCCAGAAAAGTTGCCTGCAGGATATTGATCTCATCAATCTCCTGCTCTGTAGCAAACGCGATACCATAGGCAACTGCCTGTTCCAGAATCATCGGATACAGTTCCCGCCGGCGTTTATCTGTCAGTTTTTTGGAATCATTTAATCCCGGCAGCTCCAAATTCTCCGGCAAAATAACTGCCGCAGCATAAACCGGACCCGCCAACGGGCCGCGCCCTGCCTCATCAACGCCGCAAATCGGACCTTCTCCCTGGGCAAGATGCTGCTGCTCATATGTCCAAAGTTCCTGTTCGCTCATGCTTCTCCTCCGGTCTCTTCCGGTGTTTCCAGGGTAAACCGCCCCAACTTACCGCTGCGAAATTCCTCCAGCAGCACCTGTGCCATACGCTCTGTATTGATCTCGCCGCCAGATACCAAAAAGCCACGCTTTCGTCCAGCGAGTTCCAGCAGTTCCCATCCGGCAGCATCCTCCGGCGCTTTCAGCTTATAGCGCGCCCGTACCGCGTCCGGATAGTGCTGCCAAAGCAGCTGTATCAGGTGGCTGGCCAGATCTTCCAAATCCAGCACACTATCCCGGACAGCGCCGGTATATGCCAGCATCATGCCGACATTGGGATCTTCAAACTTCGGCCACAGAATTCCCGGCGTATCCATCAGCAGCAAGCCGCCATCCACATTGATCCACTGCTTTCCACGCGTTACACCAGGGCGATTTTCCGCTTTTGCCCGTGTCCGCCCGGCAATCTGATTGATAAAAGTAGACTTTCCAACATTAGGAATTCCAACAATCATCAATTTCAAGCTGCGGCCCGTCTGTCCCTTTGCCGCATATTGCGCCAGCCGCTCAGACAGTAGCCGCTGCACAGTCGGGGCAAAATTTGCAATTCCCTTGCGGCTTTTACAGTCGGTGGAAATTGCAAGGATTCCCTTTGCCTGGTAGGCCGCAATCCATTTTGTTGTCATCGCAGGATCCGCCAAGTCGGCACGGTTCAGGATCACCATCCGCGGTTTCTGACCGCAAATTGCGTCCAGATCTGGGTTGCGGCTTGCAACCGGAATACGCGCGTCCAGAATTTCACAGACAGCATCCACCTGACGGATGTCTGCTTCCATCTGCCTCCGGGTCTTAGTCATGTGACCCGGATACCACTGAATATTCTGCTGCTGCGTCATGACACCATCCCAATTCTGCTGAACGGCCACACAACGGTCAGGACCCGGCCGAGCACCTCCCGCTCATCTACCAAGCCAATGGGCGCATAGCGGCTGTCTGCCGAGTGATTCCGGTTGTCTCCTAAGACAAACAGAGAGCCCTCCGGTACGGTTACCGGGAATTCCAATCCATCTTCATAATACAGATGGGTTAATTCATTAATATAATCTTCTTGCAGCTGCACGCCGTCCACATAAACCGCACCGGCTTCAAAGTCAATATCCACCTGCTGGCCGCCCTTTGCAATGACGCGCTTGACAATCGGTTCTTGCTCAAAACGCGGCACCTGCATAACAACAACATCGCCAACTTCCACATTATGATAGAGGAAGTTACTCAACAGGACTACACGGTCGCCGTCCAGCAAAGTTGGGGTCATGGAAGGGCCGTTCACGCCGACCAGGCGCAGAAAAAACACAAAGAAAATCGTTACAACTCCAAGACAGCACACCAAATCGTGCAACCAGGTATAGACCTCATAACCAGCGCTGTTTTTGGGTTTTTCTTGCCTCTGCAGTTCCTGTTCATTCTGCTTCATTGCGGTATTCAATTCCTTTCTGTGATTCCATCGCATACCGGTCTCCATATCCATTTTCTCTTCGCAGGAAAAGCACAAATGAAAACGAACCCAGTTTGATTCATTATACACAGAAAGATAAAATAAAAAAAGGGGTAAAAACCCCTTTTTTTATCTTCTGTATTTGATTAGACTCTTTCGCGAACCTTTGCGCTCTTGCCCATACGGTCACGCAGGTAATACAGCTTCGCACGGCGGACTTTACCACGGCGAACTGTCTCAACCTTGACAATGTGCGGAGAATGCACCGGGAACACCTTCTCGCAGCCAACGCCATAGGACAGACGGCGAACAGTGATCGTCTCTTCCAGACCGCCGTGCTTCTTCGCAATGATGGTGCCTTCAAACACCTGGATTCTCTCACGGCTGCCTTCCTTAATCTTAACATGAACGCGGACGGTATCGCCGACATTCATCTCCGGAAGTTCCGGCTTCAAATACTGATCCTTCAGGGCTTTCATCAGATCCATTGTTATGTCCTCCCTTCATATATTTGATGTTCTTACCGCAAATTCTGTGCCGTTGTACCGCAGTACCGGCGCGGCAGCGGAACATCCGCATAACAAATCTCTTAGATTTTACCATGCGGTTCTACGAAAATCAAGTAAAATTATCAAAAAAAATATCTATTTTTCTTTCAACAGCTATTCTTCTCCTCCTGTTTTCTGCCGCAACACTGTGTCGCTCTGCATTTTGCTTAAAAATACGATGAAAATTGCAGAAAGGACTTGTATTTTTCCGATTTCCCTATATTTTATAGAGAGACAATCTGAAAAGGAGACCGGACCATGAAAGCAAAGGAAGAAAAGCAGCAGCTGATAAAAGATTATGGGAAATTGACACTGGCCACAATTTTATTGGTCATCGGCGTTTACTTCTTCAAATTCCCCAACAATTTTACATTTGGCGGCGTCACCGGTATTGCTGTTATCTTGACTGCATTTCTCCCCATCAGTGCCAGCCTGCTGACCACCATCATCAACCTGGCACTTCTTGTGCTTGGCTTCGCCTTTTTCGGTCGCTCCTTCGGTGTGAAAACCGTCTATGTGACACTGCTCATGTCACTGCTGCTCAGCTTGTGTGAAAAGCTGGTTCCCATGTCCGCTCCCTTAACATACCAGCCTGTACTGGAGCTAATCTTTGCCATCGTGCTGCCCGCTGTCAGCGCGGCAATCCTGTTTAATATGGATGCCTCTTCCGGCGGCACCGATATTGTTGCGATGATTCTGAAAGCGCACACCAGCCTGGATATCGGCCGGGCGCTCTTTCTGGTGGACATGATTGTCACAATTTCCGCATTCGCCTTTTATGGAATTGAGACCGGGCTGTTTTCTCTGTGCGGTCTGGTCGCAAAAACCTTTGTTATCGACGGTGCCATTGAAGATTTCAACCTCTGCAAATATTTCACGATCATCTGTGATCATCCCGACCCCATTGTCGATTATATTCACGAAACGCTCCACCGCAGCGCGACGCTGGAAGCTGCAGAAGGTTCATATCTGCACCAGCAAAAAACGGTTATCATGACCGTAACCCGGCGGCGTCAAGCTGTGCAGCTCCGCAACTTCGTAAAAAAGCAGGAGCCAACTGCATTTATCATGATTACCAACAGCAGTGAAATCATTGGTAAAGGTTTCCGCGGTTTCAATTAACCGCAAACGCGCCCCACAAGACTGTGGGGCGCGTTTGCTATCCCTTCATCTGCTGCAATTCCGGAAGCGCATAGCCGTGAAGGCACAAGCCGCGAAGTGTAAAAATTTCTGCCGCCAGGCGTACCTGTTGCTCCGTCGGCACGGGCGTATTTACAAGCGGACTGCGCATTCCCAGCGCTTCCCACTTATACTCCCCCAGCTTGTGAAACGGCAGCAACTCCACCTGCTCGATACAACGAAACTGTTTCAGATAATCCGCCAGGCGTTCCAGCGCCGCATGCTCCAGCGTCACCCCCGGTACCAGAACATGGCGGATCCATACTTTTATTCCATACTGCTCACAATACGCCAGCAGCCGCAGCGCCTGCTTGTTGCCCTGCCCGGTCAGTCGATGGCAAAGTGCGTCATCCAGCGCTTTGATATCCAATAAAAACAAATCTGTCACATCTGCCACATAACGCAGTGTTTCCGTTGACGCAAAACCTGCTGTGTCCACCGCGACATGTAGCCCTGCCTGATGTAGCTTTTGCGCTGTTTCCACTACAAATTCTGCCTGCATCAGCGGTTCTCCACCCGAAAAGGTCACGCCGCCTTTTTCGATAAACACACGGTATTTCAGAATTTCCGCCACCAGTTTGTCGCTGGTCCAGTGAATGGGAGCATTCTCTGGATTCCAGGTGTCCGGGTTGTGGCAGAACTGACACCGCAGCGCACAGCCCTGCAGGAATACCACATAACGAAGTCCCGGCCCATCAACGGTTCCCATGGTCTCAATCGAATGAATGTTTCCTATCGTTGCCATCTTAAAAATGCTCATGGAAAGTCCGAGCCAGGAATTCTTCCTGCTGTTCCCGCGTTAATTTGATAAAGTTCACCGCATAGCCGGAAATTCGCACTGTAAGCTGTGGGTACTGTTCCGGATGCGCCATTGCCTCGCGCAGAACTTCCCGCTGCAGTACATTGACATTGATGTGGTGCCCGGTCGCTTTGATATAACCATCCAGCAGCGTGATCAAATTCGACACTTTATCCTGCTCTGTCCGTCCCAGCGCATCCGGCAAAATGGAGAATGTATAGGAAATACCATCCTGACTGCTGTCAAACGGCAGCTTTGCAACAGAGGACAGAGAGGCCAACGCACCGCTTTTATCCCGATTGTGCATTGGGTTTGCGCCCGGTGCAAACGGTGCACCTGCCGGACGGCCATCTGGCGTCGTGCCGGTTTTCTTACCATATACCACATTGGAGGTAATCGTCAAAATCGACATGGTTGGTTCTGCATCCCGGTAGGTCTGATGACTGCGCAGTTTTCCCATAAAATGCTCCACCAGATGGCAGGCAATCTCATCCACACGGTCATCATTGTTGCCAAAGCACGGGAACTCCCCTGTGATCTCAAAGTCCACTGCCAATCCCTTTTCATTGCGAATCGGCTTCACCTTTGCATAGCGGATGGCAGACAAACTATCTGCCGCAACAGAAAGTCCCGCAATGCCGCAGGCCATGGTTCTGTGGATATCTTCATCGTGCAGCGCCATCTCCAGCGCCTCATAGTCATATTTATCGTGCATATAGTGGATGATATTCAATGCATTGATATAAGTCTTCGCCAACCAGTCCTGCATTTTGTCATAATTCATCACAACTTTTTCGTAGTCAAGATACACATCATCCAGAATTGGCAGCTCCGGCGCAATCTGTTCACCACTGATCTCATCCCGACCGCCATTGATACTGTAGAGCAGGCACTTGGCCAGATTGGCGCGCGCACCAAAGAACTGCATCTGTTTTCCAAGACGCATTGGGCTGACGCAGCAGGCAATTCCATAGTCATCGCCAAACTTCTCCCGCATAATTTCATCGCTCTCATACTGAATGGAAGAGGTCGCAATCGATTGCCGCGCACAGTAATTCTTAAAGTTTTCCGGTAAATCCGGGCTCCAAAGTACCGTCAGATTCGGCTCTGGTGCCGGGCCCATATTCGTCAGCGTATGCAAAAACCGGAATGACATTTTCGTTACCATCGGCCGCCCGTCCAGACACATACCGCCAATACATTCCGTGACCCAGACAGGGTCTCCGGAAAAGAGCGCATCATATTCCTTTGTCCGCAGGAACCGAACCATCCGCAGTTTCAGGACGAAGCAGTCCACAATTTCCTGTACCTGCTCTTCCGTCAGCCGCCCTGCCTTCAAATCGGCCTCGGCATAAATATCCAGGAAGGTCGAGACACGCCCCATAGACATAGCAGCGCCATTCTGCTCCTTAATCGCAGCCAGATAACCGAAATAGAGCCACTGAACCGCCTGCTGGAAATTGGTTGCGGGCTTTGAAATATCGTAGCCATAGGATGCTGCCATCTGCTTGAGTGCTTCCAATGCACGCAGCTGATCGGCAAGCTCCTCCATCTGCCGAATCGTCGTCTCCGTAAAGTCGCCGTGGTCTGCCAGCTTGTCCTTCGCTTCCTGCTTCTGCGCAATCAGTGCATCGACGCCGTAGAGCGCCACACGGCGGTAATCACCAATAATCCGACCGCGGCCATAGGCGTCCGGCAAACCGGTAATCACACCTGCACGCCGCGCCGCCTTAATCTCATCGGTATAACAGTCAAAAACACCATCATTATGGGTCTTGCGGTACTGAAAGATGTCCTTCAGTCGGGCCGGGACCTCTCGTCCGTAGGTCTCCAGCTCCGACTCCACCATCCGGATGCCGCCATAGGGCATAATCGCCCGACGCAACGGCGCGTCTGTCTGCAGCCCCACAATCGTCTCAAGTTCCCGGTCAATATAGCCAGGCGCAAATGCCGTAATCGTTGAAATCGTATCGGCATCAATATCCAGCACGCCGCCTGCAGCAAATTCATCCGCCATCAACTTTTTGACTTTCTCCAGCAGCTGCAAGGTGCGCGCTGTCGGCCCCGCCAGGAAGCTGTCATCTCCGGTGTAGGGCGTATAATGCTTTACAATATAACCTCTCACATCAATCGTCTGCATACCAGATCCTCCTCATTGCCGCAGTCGTTTGTTCCAGTTCAATTATATTGCAATATGCCCAATTTTTCAACGATATTTCCGCTTTTCTTTGCAATATTGCATAATTCAGATTTTTCATACATCTACTACAAATTGCTTTTTTCGCGGACTACTTACACCGATTCAAATTCCTTTGCAACTGCCTCCAACAGCTGCCGGATCGGCAAATGTTGTAGACAGGCCTTTTCACACTTGCCGCATTGCAGGCAATCGGACGCTCTCCGTCCCGGCTCGGTATAAACAACACTATATATAATAGTAATCCGTATTCCAGTCATGATAAAGCTGCTTGGCATTCATCGTGGCAAACAGGTCCGGGATTGAAATTCTCTTTGGGCAGCCGCTGATGCAATAGCAGCAGGAGGTGCATGGAATCAAATACTTGCTATGGAAAATCTCCTGCACACGCTCCACCGCCGCAAGCTCCACCTTGTTCAACGGCTTATAATCCGTCATCACCCTCAAATTTTCCTGCATTTACGGCAAGTCGCTCATGCCGGAAAGCACCGCCAGGGAATCCGGCCGCAAGCCGAAGTGCATAGCTTGCAGGGCTTCCGCCATGCAGCGCATCCAGCACCGCTTTCGCATTCTCCGGCAAATTGACCAGATTTCCGCCTTTTACCGGCTCCATTACAATTACTGGCTTATGGTATTTACAGCACACCTCATAGCACTTCCGGCTCTGGACAGCGGGATCATCATAATCCATGTAGTTAGACTGAATCTGCACCACTTCCACTTCCGGATACTCGGTCAGGATTTGTTCCAACACCTCTGCGCGGTCATGGAAGGAAATTCCCACATGTCGAATTTTTCCTTCCGCTTTCAGCGCAAATGCGGTTTCATAGGCGCGGCAAGCTTTGAAATGGGAATAATTTCCCGCTTCCTGCGCATGCATTAGATAAAAGTCAAAATAAGAGACACCACAGGCTTCTAATTGGTACTCAAAAAAAGGTCAGAGATCCGCTTCCGTTTTGAAATACTCCTCTGTTAATTTGTCCACCAGCACATACTGATCGCGCGGATAGCGACTCGTGAGGCAGGTTTTCAGCGCCGTTTCACTTTTTCCCTGCCGTTTCACTTTTTCCCTGCCGTTTCACTTTTTCCCTGGAGATACCCATGGGCTGTGTCAAAATAATTAAATCCCGCTTTCAGGAACGCATCCACCATGCGGTTCGTCTCATCGGTATCGACTTCGTCGCCTTTCATCGGAAGCCGCATACAACCAAATTCAAAATTCTTTTTCACATTTTCCATCATCAATACACCTCTATTATTTGCATTTCTCGCTTATCCCTCATCACCTAACGGACAGTAAGAATCTTTCTGTTTTACTTTTTCATTATTTGTAATGCACCACGCCAATCGAATCAATCTGATATTGCTCCCTTCCGGACAAGAAAAACGAATATTCCTTTAGCAGCGCAAAGCCTTCAATCGTGCAGTGCACGATTGAAGGCTCAACTTTATGCTGCAATTTTTCGATCTCTTCGACGAAGAATGACAAATGCGGTAATACAAATCAGCATTGACAGGAATGACCCCGCCGCTGTTGCCAATCCCATGGGGAACAGCGTAGTCGGAAACATTTGCGAAGTCCAGTACGCACCGGGAATTCGCACCAGAACAATCGCAACGATATTATGCAAAAATGACAGCCCGGATTTACCGCAGGCACAAAAATATCCGCTGAAACTGAAATGGGCACCCGCAAACATGCAGTCCCAGATATAGCCGCGGAGATACTGGCCGCCAAGGCGAATCACGGTGGCGCCGTCTGTCGTGCCTCCATCCGTAAACAGCGAAACAATCGGCTCTGCCGTGAACTGAATCGCAAGTGCCACAAGGAGTCCGAAGCCCATCGTAATCGCAATGGCATAGCGCAGCGTCTGAATCGCCCGTTCCGGTTTCCCTGCACCAATGTTCTGTGCGCCCAACGCGGAAATCGCAGACAGCATAGAGGAGGGAACCAGGAATAAAAAGCTGATAATCTTCTCAACAATTCCGACTGCCGCTGCATCATTAAGGCCTCTTCGATTTGCAATTACCGTAATCACAATAAATGCAATCTGAATTAAGCCATCCTGTAATGCAATCGGTGCACCAATAGAAAAAATCTTTCCCATAACCGGACGGCACGGTTTGAAATCATATCGGTGCAGAACGATGCTCCGTTTTTTTACAATGACCGTCAGAGATACAATCACGCTAACCGCCTGCGAGAGCGTAGTACCCAGTGCCGCACCAGCAGGTCCAAGCCGTAGCGCCCCAATAAAGAGAAAGTCCAGCACAATATTAACCGCACAGGCCACCGCGATGAAGTACATTGGGCTCTTGCTGTCTCCAAGTCCTCGAAAAATAGAACTGACGATGTTATACGCTGTAATGAACGGGATTCCAAGAAAGCAAACCGTTAGGTAGCGAACCGCGCCCTCTATCGCTTCTTCCGGCGTGGACATCACTGCTACAATTGGGCGTACCATCGCCAGCAGCACAACCATCAACACAATGGAAACCACCATAAACAATGTCACAGTATTTCCAATGTCCTGCGCCGCCTGTTTCCTGTTTTTCGCGCCTACCGACAAACCGATACTGACTGTGGTGCCCATCGCAAGTCCCACAATCATAACCGTAAGCATATGCATAGCCTGTGAACCAATGGAAACAGCCGTCGTACTCGCAACACCCTCAAACTGGCCAATGATAAAAAGATCTGCCATACCATAAAGAGTCTGCAAAAAATAAGAGAGTAAGTACGGCAGCGAAAACAGAACCACATTTTTGAATACGCTGCCGGTCGTCAGGTCTTTTTCCATCAATCACAAGCCTTCTTCTGTTATAAACTCTGGGCACTGCCAGGCATCCAGGACTCCACACCGCAAAAACAAAAGTGGGGTAAGGCCCAAAACAGGCTTATCCCACTTTAACGGTTTGGTCGGATCGTAAGTTCTCTGATAAGAGTTGTATTGTAACATGTTTCAAAATCATCGTCAATCACTTTTCGCCGCGCGGTACGAAAGCGCAACATTTTTCACTGCTTGGCACCTTAAACTGCGCTTTTAACAACGCCGCAAATTCTTCCACATAGCACTCTGCGGATTTTTCTTCCAAAAGGCACAATAGCTCCGCAGGATCGGCGTGCCGTCCCGCACCAGAGAAATCCGTGTAATGGATGTCCCGCCCAACACTGCTGTACCGGTTCCCTCCACCGGCAGTACACCTTTCCGGCTAATTACCAGCAGCCACGCCTCTTCCAGCGTTTCTGCAAACAGGAATTCTCCCTGAAATCCAATAACATCCCGGTAGTATGCCTGCTCTGTCTCCCGCTGGGGTTCTGACGCAACCAAAATACACGGAAAATTTTTCAAGTCCTGCGGCGCAAGCGCCTCCATCTGCGCCAGCGGACTGCGCGTAGGTACCTCTACCAAACTCTGGCAAGTTGTCAGAATCAAATTGACATAGGCATTTGAAAACGCCCGCCGTTGGTCATTCAAAATCAGATCCACCTGGCCAGGCAACCGCAGCCCGTACAACTCTTCGTGATTACCATGGGTAATCGACACCGGTGCATCCGGATGGCGTTCTGAAAACAATTCCAACGCTCTCTGAAATTCGCTTCCCATATCACCGTGCAAATAGCCAATCTTGAATGGTTCTTGATCGCCCTTTGCGATTTTGGCCGCCTCACTGCACATTCTCGCATAATCCGCGGTCAGGATCAGGCTTTTTTGATAAAAGTACTCCCCCGCAGGCGTCAAGACAAAGGTTCTTCACTTTCGCTCCATTAACCGGAATCCCAATTCCCGTTCCAATGCCTGAATTTACTGAGAAATCGCAGATTGCAAAATATAGTTTTCTTCCGCCGCTTCAGAAAAGCTGTTCAACTGGACAACCGATTGAAAATACCGAAGTCGTTTCAGCACGCTGTTTCCCCTTCCAGGAATTTCATTTTAACATAAAAACCGGGAAAAAAGTAGAATTGATCGCTTCTGACAAAGTCTGTTTGAAATTTGTGATGTAAATGCAACCTGTATGTGATACAATGAATCCACCTGATTTCCGCTTTCTCTTCGTAATACTGGAAGCGCAAATTTCGGCACAGAAAGGAATTATGATCCAATGATAAAAATTCTCTTTGTATGCCACGGCAATATCTGCCGCAGTCCCATGGCCGAATTTATTATGAAATCCCTGGTACGGGAAGCCGGTGTGGAAGATGTCTTTCAGATTGCCTCCGCTGCTACCAGCATGGAAGAAATCGGCAATCCCGTCTATCCACCCGCACGGGCGCAGCTTCTGCAAGCTGGAATTTCCTGTGATGGAAAACGCGCCATCCAGATGACCAAACACGACTATGATTTCTATGATTTATTGATCGGTATGGACCAGGAAAACCTCCGCAGCATGATGCACATTGCAGGCGGCGATCCAGCCCATAAAATTCACCTTTTTCTTTCTTTTTCCGGTAGAAATCAAGAAGTTGCCGATCCCTGGTACAGCGGCGACTTTGTGCGTGCCTATCAGGATATTCTGTCTGGCTGCAAGGCACTGCTGGCACACCTTCTTTCCTCATGTGCCGACTGCTGATTGATGCCGACGGCTGTCCGGTTGTGGCGGAAGCTGTCCGGCTTGCCCAGGAATTCTCACTGTCCTGCATAATCTTCTGCGATACCGCGCATGAAATTTATCATCCTGGCGTGGAAACGCGGATCGTCTCCAAGGGTCCGGACAGCGTCGATTTTGCATTAGTACACCAGCTTCTGCGCGGTGACATCGTCATCACCCAGGACTATGGCCTTGCCGCAATGTGCCTGACCCGCGGCGCATATTGCCTGAATCAGGACGGTATGCGTTACAGTGCGGACAATATCGACGCACTGCTTTCCATGCGGCATACCGCTGCCAAAATCCGTCGGGTCGGCGGCAGGCTAAAAGGCCCCGCTAAGCGAACGGCGACCCAGAATCTTACTTTTTCCACAGAATTGGAAGCGCTGCTCCGCACGCTGATTCCACCCAAGCTTTGAGGAGGTTCCCATGCGTAAATTATTCATCCCACTGCTCTCACTAGTCCTGATGGCAGTTCTGACAAGCTGTGCTTCCGGCGCTTCAGTGGCCGATCAAGCAACTCCGACCCCGGTTCCTGCTGAGAGCATCCCGGTTACCACACTCTCTCCCACCATCACCAATACAACACTGTCCGGTGGTGTACTTTCTACCCGTACCTATGAACTGACAAATAACGACCAGATCAGCTTCGGTTCGCTTTCCAACAGTGCCGAAACTATTGTGGCGCGTTTGCCCTATACAGGCGGCACCCTGCGGATCTATCACCCAACAAATGGTTGGACTACGCTGAAGGATCCCGCTTCCGGTGACTATCGCGGCACACTCTTTATTCTGGACAGCACAGGGCGCAGTGTGCTTGCCTATCCGCCACAGCGCTGGAAAGCACTGCAAAATCACTCCCGTCAATTTTTGAGCTATGGGTTTCTGCGCATCAGCGGAAACGAGCTTCAGTTAATTGCACCTGCCACAAACGGCACGACCACCGCTGATTATACCCTGGCCGTCTCGTCTGCGCCGCTGATCGACTGGTCCCATCCAAACAGTGAGTCACTCTGGAGCGGCTACACCAATAGCGGAAGCGGCCGCTGGTGCTATGATGGCTACTATTGGCCCGCTCCCTCCACCTATGTGCCAAGCGGCAACAATGTCTATTACCGTATGGTAGACGCTTACCTTTGCCGCAGTTTTCTCTATGCTGCATCTGTCCATCGTGCCGCCGAGGATCTTGTTCTGTGTATGCTGGATGTCATGGCCGATCAGCAGAACTCTTTTGGCTTTTTCCCAACGCTTCCCGGCAGCACCTGGTTGTCCGGGGATTATGGAATCGGCAACGGTTTTTATGACACCCGCTTCAACACGGATCTGATTGAGATGTTTCGAAAGGGCTGGGAAACCTATCATATCGAGCGTTTTCAGCTCGTTTTGAATCGCTACTTCACTTTCTACCAGACCTATGCCGAAACACATCACCGTGCAACAAAGCACAATGGCTGGTTGATTGACGACTATTACAATCCCACTGGCGGCAGGCGGACACACACTTCACTGAACCATCAGCTTGCAGAAATTCTGCTGCTCTATCAGGCATCGGATACACTTGCCGCTCCTGCGCTTGCGGATCTGGCCGATCAACTGCTGCTTGCAATCGAGGATACCGCCCGGCATTGGATTCGCTCGGATCACAATCTGCACTATGGCATCTATGCAGACGGCAGCTATGGCGGTATCGACTATCCCTATTTGACCTATAATGACCTGTTTGCACTGCAGTGTGAACTGGAAGCAAGAGGACATGGCCGCAGCGCCGTGCTGGATCAACTGATGGCTTCCAAAAAGGTGTGGATGGATGCCACCGGCGTCACAGATTACCGAAAAAAATAAGATAGTAAAAAGTGTCTCGCAGGAAAGTTTTTCCTGCGAGACACTTTTATATGCCATCCGTATATTCCAGATTCTCTTCCGTTTCGGTGGAGAACAAATGCACTGCATTTCCGGGAAATTTGAACCAGATTTCTTCTCCTGTTGTACTCTTGGCATGCTCCTGCCCAATTTCCAGCTTTCTGACAATGGTCACATCGCGTCCCTGCACCGCAGCGTGCAGATACAACATATCGCCCATCATCTCGGTAATTTCATGGACACCGTGTAATCCTTCACCGGCCCGACTCAGCATAATATGCTCCGGCCGCACACCGAGCGTAATCAGCTGCGGTTGTGTATCGCGCTCCAACAACCGAACCTGTTTATCCAGCGGCAGAGCAATTCGCTGATCCGAAACCAAAACCGAGTATTCATCTCCGTCGCGTTCCAGCGACGCCTCCAGAAAGTTCATCTGCGGCATCCCGATAAATCCTGCCACAAACAGATTTGCCGGATGGTGAAACACTTCCCACGGTGCCCCCACCTGTTGGACAAATCCATCCTTCATAATGACAATCCGGTCACCCAATGTCATAGCCTCTGTCTGGTCATGGGTCACATAGATAAAGGTCGTCTGAATCCGCTTCCGCAATTTAATAATCTCCGTCCGCATCTGACTGCGCAGTTTTGCATCCAGGTTGGAAAGCGGCTCATCCATCAGGAATACAGACGGCTCCCGCACAATCGCACGGCCAATCGCTACGCGCTGCCGCTGGCCGCCGGAAAGCGCCTTGGGCTTTCGGGCAAGCAGCTCTGTGATGTCCAGAATCTCCGCTGCCTCCCGTACCTTTTCATCAATAACCCGCTTTGGATATCGCCGCAGCTTCAACCCGTATGCCATATTTTCATACACCGTCATATGTGGGTACAACGCATAGTTCTGAAAGACCATCGCAATATCCCGATCTTTCGGGGGAACCTTGTTAACCAAGCGATCCCCGATATAAATTTCACCGCCGGAAATCTCCTCCAGTCCCGCCACCATCCGCAGCGTAGTAGACTTTCCGCAGCCGGACGGGCCAACCAGTACAATGAACTCCTGATCCGCAATTTCCAGATTGAAGTCTTGTACGGCTTTTACGGTTTTATCGTATACTTTGCTCACATGCCGCAGACTCAGTGTCGCCATCGGTTTCCCTCGCTTCCCGTTCTTTTTCTCGCTGCCGGATTTTTTGGGCCAGTTGCTTTTCCTTCTGTGCTTCAATTCGCGCTGCAATTTTTTCTTTGGTATTCTGAACGCCGCTGCGTATCTTCCGCCGCAAGAAGCGTACCGAGAAAAACACCGCACAAAACGCCGGAAGCAAAATCGTCAGGACCGCCAGCAGCAAATAGAGCGCCGCATAGTTTTCCGCTGCACGCTGGGCATTTTCCCAATAGGGATACACCAACGGCAAAGTCTGCATCGCGCGTTTTCCAAAATTTTTATAGACAGAAAGCATTCCCGCCGGAGCAAATCGGCTGCTGATCTCAACAATCTCGCCGTTGCCAATCGTAAATTTATCGCTGATCATATTCTTGGCAAATTGCCGCACTGGATTCGGCATAACAACCTCATAACAGGTAATCGGCGTTGAATCCAGCTTTTGCAGGGCAGAATAGGCCAAGAACACGCTTCCGGTGGATTCAAATTCCTTTGTCGTGTAGCGATCCGTCTCCCGCTCTACCACACCCATGACCAGATAAGGCATTCCACCGATCGTCACAGTCATCCCTGTCAAGTCATAACCGCCGAACAATTTCCACGCTGCTTCCCGGTCCAGCACCACACCGTCCTGCATCAAGTCGTCCGGCTGCAGATAACTGCCGCTGATGAGCTTCAGGGGATGAAACAGGAAGAAATCTCCGCCAACCCCGATGGCATCCAGTGTTGCCGATGCCCGGTCACTGCTCACCGAAAGACTCGACAGGCCACTGTAAGCGTCTGTGTACAGGCTGCCCTCTCCGGTACTCTCAATAGACGCCTCAACCAATGCCTGATTAAGCGTTTCGCGGAATGTGTAAATTGCATCCTCTGTCTGTCCCTCGTCCGTCGGCAGGTAGCATGCAATCTGCGCAAACCGCATCTCGTTCGTTCCGCGCCATGTCGCGGCAGTTTCCGTCGCCGGAAACGCCGCTCCCACAGCACGAAACTGCAGATAAAACAGCACCGACAGGATGGTTAAAACACAACAGGGAATCACCAACCGCCAGCGAATTTTTTTCAAAATCGACCGCAATTGAAATTTTTTCATATCATTCATCTGCAATTCGAACCTGCATACCCGCCTCAATCGGCTTGCTGGAGGTCGTGATAACATAGTCGCTGTTTCCCAGTCCGGAAACCGCAGCCATCGTGTCATCCGTCGCTTGAACCTTGACATCTGTCCGTGTTGCAACATAGCGGTTTCCAAGCGGGCTGGACTTTGCGATAACAACCAGCACAAAATCGCCATTGCTATCCGTCCGAACCGCGCTGCGCGGCACCAGACTGTCATAGTTCTGGCTCTTCTGGCCAATGGTCAGCGACAGATTCATGTTGGGTTCCACATCGCCGGTCACATTAAATTCCAGAAGTTTGCCCTTACCAGGGTTGTCCGGATCGTTTTTAATTGCAGCAAGGGTCGCCTGAATACTGCTGCCCCAATACGCGCCGGAAACCTCCGCCACATCGCCCACGGCAACCCGTTTGCTCTGCTCCAGCGTCGCCGGAATGCTGACCGTAAAGCCGCGGTCTTCCACCGTAATCGTCGCCATCGCCTCACCAGCCGTGTTCGATTCACCCGCCTTGACATTGATTGTACTGACTGTGCCGGCTACATTGGCCGTCACCTCAGTCGCCGTAGACTCCTCCTGATACTTTGCAACCACTTTACGCTGCCGGGCAATAGCCCGCTGCTGTGCCTGCAAATCCAGATTTTCCAGCCGCTCTTTTACATCATCCGACTTCTGTGTCTCAGACAGTGTAAAAATCAAGTCTTCCAGCGCTGTTTCGTTTGTTTCCACTTCCTGGACGGCGTTCTCATATTCTGTCTTGTTATTCTCCAGATCCGTAACTGTCTGCTGGCACTCGTCCACCAGATCGCTGCGTTCGTTCAGGGCATTCTGCTTTTTTGTAATAGAAGACTGGGTATCCGACACATCATTCGTATAATTCCGCACCCGCTTCTTTGCAGAGCTTAGATTGGATTCTGTCGTGGAAAGGCTCTTTTTCGCCTTGTTCAGTTTATCCACCAGATCATCTCTGGAAGTCGTGCCATCACTGCCGCTGTTGGCATTTTTCAGGTCTTCCTTTGCCCGTTCCAGACGCAACTGCAGCTTATCAACTGCATCCTGATCCACTGTCAGCGTCTTATAGGCAACCTTCTGCTCATCTGTGGCGTCAGTCTTCACTAATACGCCCATTTTGACCCGAATCTTCGCTTCGTCGCTCTGATCCTCTGCCGGCAATGCAGCAATTGCAGCCTCCCGCAGCTGCTGATAAGCCGCGCCATGAATCTGCTGATCCTCCGCCAGCGTCTGCTGCGCGTCCTCCAGCTCCAGCTCAATATCCTTAATCTGACGATCCAGATCCGAAGTGCCCGCGCCATCAATGGCCTTGATCTGCGCTTCGTAGCTGGAAATGTCCTCTTTCAGATCTGCAATTGTCTGCTCGTAATTGCTCACATCACTCTGCGCATCACTCAAGCGGCTATTATAGTAATTCAGATCATCATTCAAATCTGCAATTTCTGCCTCTGTTCCGCGCTTGCGGTCCTTTGCCGCCTGCAGACGCTGCTTTGCCTCGTTGTAGGCCGTCGCAGAAAAAACACAGGCATCCCGCTCGGCAATCGACTTGTCAAGCTTTTCACGCGCCCGCTGAATATCGCGGTTCTCCTTGGTATAATCTGCATTTGTTGCATTGATCAATGCCTTTTGATATTCAAGCTCCAAATTCTCCAACGTTGTCTGGGCATCGGTCAGCTCCGTGCTGTCCGTATCCGCCAGGGTGAACAGCAAGTCGCCGATCGCGACCGTATCTCCGACCTTGACATTGACCTGCACAATTTCCCGCGTCTGTTGCAGCACAACTTCATAATCCTGGTTGGCTTTGACGGTACCAGAACCGCGGATTTTGGCATTGATCGTGCCGGATGTCACATACTGCGCCGAGATCTCAGGCAGCGAATGATTCATAATGGTATTTGAGAAAAAGGTCAAAATCAGCATTATCGTCAAAAAGACAATAACAGCATTTTTGATCCACCCTCTCTTTTTCACCTTTTCTTCGTACATGGGTTCCACTTCTCCTTATCCCTTTACCGAGCCGGAATGGGCAATTCCTTCGACCAGATATTCCTCACCATGGAGGAACAACAGTAGTGCCGGAATCATGTAAACCACCGCAACTGCAAAGGCAATTCCGACTTCACTGGCGTTGATTGTCGACAAATATACCGAAAGGGGCTGCTTTGTCGTATCCGGCAGTAGAATCAACGGCTGTTCTACCATGTTCCAGTAATCAATAAACACCAGAATTGCAATGGAATACAGTGCACTGCGGCACTGAGGTAAACAGATATTTTTAAAAATTTGCCATTCACTGGAGCCATCCAGCTTTGCCGCCTCAATCAGGGAAACCGGAATTCTACGCATAAATTTCGTCAGCAAAAAAACTGAAAACGGTGCAAATGCACCGGGAAAAATAATGGCCCAGCGGGTGTCAATCAGATGCAGCCAGGAACTGACCAGATAGTTTGGCACTAAAGTAACCTGATATGGCATCAGCATCAGAATGACATAAAAGAAAAACAAAAAGCTCCGGATTTTCCCGCGCCATCTGGTGAAACCATAGGCTGCCACCGAAGCGACGGCAAGCTGCAAAAATACAATGGGAATGACCAGGATCATCGAGTTCCAGAACTTCAGCAGATAATCCGGGCTTTTCAGCAGTGCTGTAATGTATTGGCTAAAGCTCACTTTATCCGGAATGAACTTGAGATTGACCTCATCCGCAATGTAGGTTTTACCCGTTCCCTTCGTCGCGTTGGAGAACACAGTTCCGTAGTTGGCATTGATCTCCGACTGCGTCATAAAGGAATTGGAAATCGTCAGCACTGTCGGCAGCAAGAATAAAATTGCAAATGCCGCTGCCACTACAGTCAGGATGCTCCGTCCAATTTTCTTTTTCATCCTTCCACATCCCTTCCGAACCGGTCCTCAACGGCAAACAGCAGCGCAATAATCACAACCATGACAAGCGCCATTAACACTGCTGCGGCTGAGAGCTTCTGGTAATCCAGGGACTGGAATGTATTATTCATAAAATGCTGCATCATGTACAGCCCCTCATAGGGATAGTCGCCAGTCAGCAAATAGATCTCCCGGAAAATCTTAAAGGAGTTAATCAGCGACAGGATTGTCACAAACAGTACCGTCGGTGAGAGATACCGCAATTTGATGTGGAAAAACTGGTGCAGCTTAGACGCCCCCTCCACCTCCGCGACCTCTAATAGCTCCCGCGGAATATTGTTCAGCGCCGCCATGAAAAGGATCATATTGTAGCCGAGATTTTTCCACAAGAACAGAATCACAATCACCACAAGACAGTATTGCGATTTCAGCCAGTCAATCTTGTCCACGCTGAAATTGGCCAAAAAAGCATTCAGTGTACCATTGTAGTGGAATACCACCTGCCAGATCAAAACCACCGATGCAATCGGCACCATCATCGGGCTGAGGAAAAAGGTCCGGAACTGACTTTTCAGTGGAATCTTTGCCTCCAGAATTAACGCCAGCACCAGTGACAGCACCACTGCAAGCGGCACTGCCGAAATAGAAAACAGCACCGTGTTTTTTACCGCGACCCGAAAGGACAGGTTATTAATAACGCGGATAAAATTGTCCAGAAAAACAAAGTTGTGGTTGAGTGGGCTCTCAATGACAGAGTAATAAACTACCACGCAAAAGGGCAGAATAAAGAACAGCATAACCCCCAACACACTCGGTGCCAAAAAGGCAATGCTCCTCAGGAAATCAGCCCGGTCCACGCGCAAGCGTGGACCGGCTGCATCTTCTTTTTTGCGGGTATGCTTGAACTGAGGCTTCTTGAAAGAAAACGCCTTAATCCCTTTACATTTGCTCGTTGACATAGATCTTCACTCGACTTTGAATCATATTGGCCGTATCCTGAGCTGTGCTCTGGCCGGAGAAATAGGCTTCGGCTTCTTCGTTGATAATATTCAGAATGTCATCGTCATAGCGGGAAATCTGTGTAATGGAGTTGATCAGTTCCATGAGCTGATCATACTGTGCCTGGCTCATGCTGTAAATCGCAACCTCTTGATCATCCACCCACCAGCTTGTGATCGGCTCTTCCTGCTGGACGCCATTTTCATCTGTATAATATTGCGGCGTCATGATGTCCTTGATCTTCTCATCAAAGACCGTCTTATTTGTCGGCAGCGACCAGACATTATTCTCCTGATAGTCCTTTGTCAGATACTGGCGTACAAAGCGCCAAGCAGCCTCTTTGTCCTTGCATTTCGAAGAGATGGAAATCGAACTGTCAATATTGAACACACTGCCATTGCCGGACTCGGTCGGATATCCAACAAAGGTCACATCGCCGCCATACTGGCTAATCTGCATCAGGTAGTACTCCAGATCAGAGACATAGGCACTTGCCACAAGCTGCTTTCCTTCCCGGACACCCTGATCGTCTGAGATGTAATCATTCTCCCAGTCCATGTTTTCCCAGTCAAAGCTCTGCTGGAACGAGTTGGCAAACTCCAGAATCTTCACAAACTCCGGGCTGTCAAAGCTGCATTGACCGGTTGCCCAATCGACAAAGCTGTCTGCATTCCGGTTGCAGTAGGTCTGCAAAACATCCGATTTCGTTATTGTATTGTTGAAAATCGTTGCGCCCTCCGGGAGCTTTTTCAGCGCTTCCTGCATATCATCCAGGGTCCAGCTGAGCCGGTCTCCAACCACGCTGGTCAGGCCGACCGCAGTATCAATACTGAAACTCGGCGTGATCTCGTAGAGCTTTCCATCCTGCTCCATCGCCTGGAACACCTGTGACATCAGCACATCCCGGCCGCCCAATTCTGTATCATTGTCGATCATCGGCCACAGGTCCTCCAGCAGGCCCTTCGCCGCATACTGATCAATCGGCAGATTGTTGGCATACAGAATATCCGGCACATTGCCAGCCACAATTTCCGTGGCAAGCTTGGTCTGTCCAGCCGAATAATCATCATTTGTATTATATTCCGAATAATCATGAACCACAATCCGGTAATCGGGATCATTCCGGTTAAATTCCAGCACCATGTTGCGCAGCGAGCTGTCCATCCAGAGGGTTGCCAGTGTAAGCTCACTCTTTTGCGCTACCTCCGACGCTTTTTTCGGCACCAGCTTCACGAGGCTCAGCTGCTGCGACTCATAATTGTCATCCCACGAGCTCATGAACGCAATTACGGTACCGTCGTTCATAATCTTGGTCGCACGAACATTGTCGCTGTCCACATCACTGGCCAACCAGTCGAAGAGCTTATCGCTTGTCTTCTTCGCCGCATCATAGCCAAAGACTGCATTGCCGGTGTCATAGTAAAGGCTGTACTTCTCGTCGCCGCCGCCGCACAGCTTGGAGTACGAAGTCGTCGACAGCGGTTCACCATCTTCCAGTTTCTGTGCCGCAGCATCGACCTTGCAGATCTCCATGCCATTCTCACCCCACCGGGTCAGTACAACGGTGCCGTCGCCCATCTGGAGCAGATCCTCCATGCCGTCTTCCTCAATCTTGAATTTCAGCTTTCCTTCGCTGTCCAGAACATAGAGCGCAGTCCAGTTATTCATCAGATACATACTGCCGTCCTCGCCAATCAGGAAATTATTGATCGAGATATAATCGTCCGGATTACTGCTCAACACCTCATTCAGCGGGAAACGCGCAAGCTCTTTGCCAGTATCACTGACATGAATCAGCGTGTACTGGTCATTATTGTCCGCCGCGTAAACGCCATCGGACGAATTTTCCATGTCCATCTGATTATAGATGTACATGTCCTGCAGCAGCCACAGTGTTCCGTCCGCTGCCGCATGCAGCGCTGTAATTCCGCTGCCGCCATTCACGCCGTCCGGCAGCTGATCTTCCTGGTAGTCCGGCAGCGGTGTCGCCTCTCCGGTCTCATAATTCAGCTTAAACAGCCGAATCTCCGTAACGGTTTCTTCCCAGGTTGCCGCCGAATCATAAGTATCGGCAACAGCATCCTCCTCCGCAATTTCATCCGCAGTGTGCTGAACCGTCCCAGTCACCACATCTGCAGTGAAATACGCTGCATCATCGCCAAACGCTACATTATCCAGATAGTTAATATCATCAACCTGAATATCCGTGTAGTTTGCCTGATATACAATCGCATTGGGGTCCGTCTGCTCTTTCTTGTCCCCGCAGCCCGCCATCAAGCCAATCAGCAGTGCAACTGCCATCAGCAGCGACATGCAACGCATTGTTTTTTTCATCGTTTGATACCTCCCATTGTGTTTTCCGGTTTCCATAATACCTTCTGCCATCAGCATATCATATTTTCCTTTGGATAGCTCTTAAAATTTCTTAAATTTCTGATACAGCTCTGTTATGATGTTTGCAAATTGAAACCATCCTATCCCGCCTGTTATTTATCTGTAAGCGGCAGCGTAACCTCTGCAATAAATTTATGTTCCACGCGCTCTGCCTTCAGGCTGCCTTCCATTTGTTCCATAATCTTTTCAGAGGATTTCAGACCGATTTTCGTGCTGGCCGTCGGATTTGGAATCGACGGCACCGCGTTTGTCACGGAAATGCGCAGGTTCTTCGCTTCTGTTTCCACCAAGACCACCACCGGTTTAGATCGATCCGCGTGTTTTTCCACATTGACCATCAAGTTGTCCAGCACCCGGTTCAGATATTGAATGTCCGTGCGTACCGTGCCGTGACACGGGCCGCCCAGGATTTTCACCGTAAAGCCCTCCAGTTGCAGCCGCGCTGTCCGTTCTCCCAGCACCTGCTCAAGCAGAATCTCCGCATCGTACTGTTCCATCTGCAGCGGCAACCGGTCGTTTCCAAATACCATAAAATACTGAAACAGCTCATCGGTCAACTGTTTCAGCTGCAGTGTCTTATCCCGTCCGCTGTTCAGATACTGCCGCAGCTCCTCTTCGGAATGATACTGGCCGCCAGCCGCCAGATCCAGGTAGCCCAGCAGCGCCGTGAGCGGTGTCCGAATATCATGCGAAATTGCCGTCAACAGATCGGCGTTGGCCTGTACCGCCGCGTGCTCCCGCTCAATGTTTTCCAGGACTTCCTGCCGAAGCAGTTCAATATTCCCTGCCAAAGTTGCAATTTCGTCGTTGCCTTTTGGCACAATCTCCTGCTTCAGATGGTTGTGCTGCAGCGTCTCCACCGCTTGGGACAGTCGTATAATCCGTCGGGTCAGCCGCTTGGTATAGTGCATCACAATCAGCAGGAAAACAATACCGCAGCCGACAAAGAGTGCGTAGTTCCAAATATCCTGGACCCGATATTCAGAATAATCATAGATCGCCACCTTGACCGTCGCATCTCGAAAATGCACCGGAAAATATAGCCGATCCGGATCTTCAAAATTTTCTGTTGGATCCCAGTCAACGCCCCACCAACCTGCACTAAAGGAAAATGCATCGTCATAATAAAACAGCAAGTAGGTGTATTTGTCACTGATTACCCAGCGACTGATCGTCTCTGTGTCGGTTGTGCGCAGGTTATTGGCGGTGACATACTTCTGGAAACTCTGAAATGTTGCCACATCTCTCCGGAATGCAATATCCTCCCGCAAGTAATACGAATTGATATAAACATTTTCCAGCCAAAGACCGAGACCGGCCAGTGCCGCGCACACGCAGGCGGCACCCAAAACACAACCCAGCATTTTTGTATACAGCGAATGCCATATCCGCTTTTTAGTCAATTTGATACCCCTTTCCCCACACGGTTCGAATCAGAGCCGGGCGATCCGGATCACGCTCCAGCTTTTTTCGCAGATTCAGAATATGAACCATCACCGTATTGGACGAGGTGGATAAGTACTTTTCATTCCAGACATCTTCATAAATCTCCGCCACACTGCAAACCTGGCCACGGTGCTCCCACAGATAGGCAATAATGCGCTGCTCTTTATCTGTCAGTACGACGCGCCGTCCATCGCAGATCACCGCGCCGGGTTCTACTGCCAGAGACATTGCCTGTGACGCGCTCTGCTGCTCTCTTCCCTGATAAACCCGATACCGCCGCAGCAGCGATTCCACTTTCATCAGCAATTCCGCCTGTGAAAAGGGCTTCGCCAGATAGTCATCTCCGCCGCTGCGGTACGCCACCGCTTTGTCCGTTTCCTGGGTCAGCGCCGTCAGGAACAAAATCGGTGCATTCGTAAATTGCCGGATCTGGACGCAGGCTTCCGTTCCCGAAAGGCCCGGCATCAGGATATCCAGCAAGATCAGTTCAATCTTCGGATCCGTGCGCACTGCTGCAATCGCTGCCTCTCCGCTTGCCGCTTCCGTCACGGCATAACGGTTACTCTCCAGCAGGATACGCAGAATTTTTCGCAGATCCGGCTCGTCGTCCACAACTAAAACCTGTGCGATTGGATGCATAACATCACCTCTATTGCATTATAACATAGATCGAATTGCTCCGCCGCCCGCAGGGCAAGATTTAAGAAAGATTAAGAATCTGGCTTTTTTCCTGGTATTGTGTTATGATAGCTACAAAATTTCAGAACCGGAGGGAGCCCCATGTTCCGTGATATCACGCCCGCTGACGAAGCCATCTTTCTTTCCTTTTCCGAGCAGTTTTATCAATCTTCCGCTGTCCTGCACCCTATTCCGCCCGCATATCACCGTCAAACCTTTCAGGAACTGATGCGCTCTGACGAATATCTGCATTGCTATCTTTTTGAGTGCGACGGCACACCGGTCGGCTATGCGCTGACCAACAAGACCTTCTCCCACGAGACCGGCGGTGTGGTACTCTGGTTGGAAGAACTGTTCCTGCTGCCGGAATACCGATCCCACGGCTACGGCCGCGCCATGTTCCACTATCTGGAACAGGTCACCGGTGCAGCGCGAATCCGCATTGAAGTAGAACCGGATAACACCCGCGCGCTGGCACTTTATCGCAAGCTCGGCTATCAGCCCCTGGGCTATCTGCAAATGTACAAAGACTCCAATGATTTTGAGGCCAAGCCATGATTGATCTGAACTTTTTCCAACCCGATTCTGAAGAGGATGCCCCGGAATTGCTCAGCATTGGCTTTCTCTCCGCCGAAGGCGAGCTTGCATTGGACAGCGTTCTGCCGGAATTCCCCCAGGGTCCTGCGCCGGAGCAAACCGCACTGGCCACCCTGCAGGTTGAACTTCTCGGCCTGCAAATGCAGCAGCTGGCACTGGATCACTGTACAGACGCTGCCGGGATCGCGCAGCGTGAAGCATTACAGCTGCAAATCGAGCAGCTGCAGTCTGAGATCGACGAACTCACAGACACACCTTCCTAGCAAAAAGCAGTAAAAAGGCCCGCGGATTTTTATCCGCGGGCCTTTTTACTGCCGCAATTCTGGTCGGCTCTCTGTTACGGAACCGTATTCAAAATTTCTGCGTTCATCTTTGCTGCGGAAATGTCCGCCGCACTGTTGGTATAACAGAGATAGCTGCTGGCCGCGTCAAATACAACTGCCATGTCGTCCATCTCCCAGATTACAATCCGGTCATAGCCGTCGTTCAGCACGGCATCCCGGAAGCTGTCCAAATCCTCCGGATCCGCACCGTCATACCACTTCTCTCCCCGCACAGAAGGTGTACCATATTGTGCAGTCAGCATGGCTTCAATATCATCCACAAGCTGCCGGGTTTCCGTGCCGGTCATGCTTCCGATGTCATAAAAATACATCAGCGCCACCAGTTCATCACTGTTGTCAAATCCAAAGGCTTCTTTATAAGAAATCTGAACCGGCGTCGTCTCTGTCCGGTAGGTATCCGTCCTATCATAATACCGCATCACAGAAACCTCTCCGCTCATCGTAAGCCGTTCGCCATCGCCGTGCAGCGAAACAATCTCTTCTTCGGTCGCCCCCATCCGCTCTTTGCTTTCCGGCAGAAAGCAGCTTGGATATTGATCGTCCTCCGGTGCAGCCGTTTCTTTTGTACCGCAGCCCGCCAAAGCCAGCAGCACGGACAGCGCCAGAAGCATCGCCATAACTCGTTTCACTTTTTCAATGCTCCTTCCAAATCAATTCTGCTGGTGAATCTGCTCGCCAAGTACCAGCGGATAACACACCAATTCCCCGTCATCCAGATTTTCCCGGTGCAGATTTACGGCTGTGATCTGGTGATTTTCATAGGTCGTGTAATAGTAGATTCCCCGATCCGCATTGCAGCAGGAAGTGTAGATTGTAATTTCATACTTTCCGCTTCCGACTTCGCAGCAGCCCCGCTGCTGTTCTACCGCGCCCAAAATATGAAAGAATTGGCTGACACTCTCCAGCTCTGAATTTCCGGAACGCGCATTCATCTTGACAAACGCCGCACGCACAAAGCGAGATTGAGAGGACAAATCCCCCGGCAGTCCCAGCGCGCCCATACCGCGGCTGTAGGGGCGCAGCTGCAGCTGATCTGAAAATCGGTTTTCCGGCGGCTTGGGCGACAAGTGCAGATAAGAATTCAGCTGAAACAGCTGCATGTCAAACGGTGGATTATTGGTCAGTACCCCCACCGGATTCTCATAAATTTTCAGCCCCGCCGCAACCGACTCCACCGTCACAGATTGTTCCCGGTCCGACACGATCCAGTGCAGCTGCGCCGGTGGAAATTTTTCGCTGAACGGCGTGTTGACAAGGTTCAGCGTCTCCAGCTGTTTTTTCGCTGCTTCCACCGTATCGCACTGCCCCAAAATCCAGGGGATCAGCTCAAAAGTCGCCACATTCTTTTTGTCCGGCGCACAGTCACGATAAACGGCGTTTCCTACAAAATTCAATCCTGCGATACAAAGCCCCTTTTCGTTCACCGCATCATAATATAACGGATAATCTTCCGCTACATGCGCCATACCAATCATGGCATAGTGATTCTCCAGCGCGGCCAGATGCCGAAAAGCCAGCGGTTTCTTGCGCGGCGTAATGACCACTTGCTCTCCGTAAGAGAATTCGTAGTCCAGCGTTCTTCCAAAATAGAAGTCTTTTGTTTGATAGGTTGCTGCTGTACACATCTGTGTATCCTCCTCTGTATCCTGGCCGCATACTGTAATCTGCTCCAAAAGCATATCCCAAATCGCCTTTGCTATTCCGCCGCAGCTATGGAAATGCAGGTACCCGATTCCGGGTACCTGCATGGATCCTGTGTGTCTTTACTTGCCCTGATAGGCGCGATACAGGAATGTCACAATCTCCGCACGGGTGCAATCTGCATTCGGCGCGAAGGTCGTATCCGATGTGCCGTTTGTCACATTGCTCGCGACTGCCCATGCCACTGCTTCAGTATAGAAGGCATTCGCGGGGACATCCGTAAACGCTACCTTGCCGCTGGCGCTGCCCTTCAACGCGCGGCAGAGGAATGTCACGCTCTGGCCACGGTTGCAGGTAGCATCCGGGCTGAACTTGCCATCGCCGGTGCCATCGGTAATGCCGTTCTCAACGGCCCAGGCCACTGCCTTTGCATAGTAGCTGTCTGCGGAAACATCCGAGAAGCTGCTGCCCGCGTTCTTCGGTTCCGGAGAACCGGCGGCACGCCACAGGAAGGTGACGATCTGGCCGCGGGTGCAGGGCGCGTTGGAGCCAAACAGATTATTGCCGATGCCATCGGTAATCCCGTTCTTCACAGCCCATGCCACGGCCTTGGCGTAGTAGGCGCTGGACGGAACATCCTCAAAGGTCTGCTCCGCAGAAGCCGCATTGAACGAGGCAGAAACGGTAACCTTGCCTGCCGGCATGGTGAAGGTATACTTGCCATTGCCCTTGTCGGTCAGCTTCAGCTTGTTGCCGTTGGCATCCTTGACGGTAACCGTGTCAATCTCATAGCCGCTGTCCGGCGTGACGGTGATGGTCACGGTGTCGCCAGCCTTGGCATTCTTGGGCGAAACCGTCACGGTGCCGTTGCTTGTGCTGGGCGCGGACACATCATAGCTGGTGGAGCTGGAAGAACCACTGCTTCTGCGCGTCACTTCGACCTTGCATTCTTCCTTTCCGGTAGTATACTCCGCGTTCTCGGCACTCTCAGCCGTGAAGATATAGGTCTTTGTCTTATTCGGCAGCGCAACCGTATAGGTGTTGTTGTCATCCGGGTTCGGCAACACTTTGATCTCAGGATCATCGCAAGTCACGGTGACTTCTGTTCCCTCCGGTGCCGTCACCGTCAGCTTGACCGAGCCTGCGCCGCGCATCGTTGCCGGATTCGGCATAATGGTAACTTCTGCAATGGTCTTTACAACCTGATTGGCCAGCATATCTTTGTAAGCATCCAGTACATCGGCAACCTCCGCTGCACTGTCGATTGCAGAAACCGCTGTGGTATAGTCATTCGCGCTAACCATGTAGACCTTGCCGTTCAGCTTAATTGCTTCTCCATTATTATAAACCTTTTCCGCCAGGAAATTCACATAGTCCTTTACTGCCGCTAGCAATGCGCTCTTGGAATTGTCCAGAGCAGTGGCTGCCGCGCTGGCCGTTGTCGCTACATCGATGTCCGAGTAACCCTTCACAATCGCCGCATTGATATCCGGAACCTGACTGTACACCATATCCGAACCAGGAACCGTAATATGACCCAGATCAGTGGAGTCAATATAAGCCGTCCAAGCCTGCATAACCGCATCGGAAGAATAGGTAATTTCCGCTGTAGTGGTGGAGTAACCATACCGCAGCATCACAGTCGCCTTACCGTCCGCAATGTTGACGGACTCGACCTTTGCATCAGCATAATCAGCCGACAGCTTTTTTTCCACAGCAGCCTTAAAGGCATCGTCGGAAGCCCAATCGTTTTCTGCATAGGTACCTTCTGCTGTAACCTTGATTGCTTCAATCGGGTCATCTACATAACCGTTAATCGGAGTCACCTTATACGGCGTAGTGATCGCAGCTGCAACCGCTTTACGGGCAATTTCAGCATACTGAGCAGGCAGTTTGCCGACAGACTGCGAATCACGCATACCGCAATCTGCTGCAGCATTGTTGCGGTATACAGACGGGATAATTTTTTCCGCAAAAGTCAGTGCTGCGATATAACGGCCAACATTGTAGGTCAGGTGTCCGCCGTCACGCTGCAGTCCGAAGACCGGATCGTTTGCGAGGTTTACAGTTGCACTTGCATCCGCGTTGGACAGCTTGGTCAGATATGTCGTTCTTGCATTCTGGATCGCGGTGCCGACAGGAATGACATCGGTCAGTTTCTTGCCGGTATAAGTGGTTCCGGTATAGTTCTTAACCGTCTGTGCCATTGCGGCACGCTCTTCATAAGTGTCCTTTGTAGAATTCAAACCATCTGCGTAGTTGCCTGTGCCGTGCTCGGACAGGTGCATGTAGTAGTACACCTGTGCATGGGGAACATAGTTTTCCGTCAGATCAAGGAAGTACGGGATGGACTGCGCCAGCGTACCAAATCTAGTGGCATCAAATCTATAATCTGCACCAGTCTCGGGATTATAGGTGTTGTTGCCAGCAATGCCGTCCGTTGTTTCCTTACCGTACGGCTGCAGAGAAACAACATCCCACTCCTCATAAGCCAGTGCGTCCTTAATGGTTTTAACCGTACCGACAGAAGTCCACTTGCCGTCCTCACCGGTCAGACGAAGCGTATATGCCGCGGTATTGTTGTAGGCGTTGGTCGCATGCCATGCGAGGACCTTGCCGCCACTGGCCATCAGGCCGATCGTCAGCTCCACATTATCGCCCATAAGGCTCTTGTAGACCTCGTAAGAGTGGCTGACGGTACCGTTGTCCGTCCAGTCGGACGCGTCCTCCGAATAGCTGTTGCCGATCAGCAGGACTTTGAATTCCTTCTTGACATTGTTGGTCACGCCGTCTGCAGTAAATCTTTCGCCTGCTGTATTTGCATAGGAAGTCATCTTCACATTGCTGCGATTTGCAAAAGCAGAATCATCCAGACTGGTGACCGACTTCGGCATCGTGACCGTCAGCGCAGTGTCATTTCCATTGGTGGTTGCAAAGGCATTTGCACCGATGCTAACGAGCGTCTGCGGCAGTTCAATTTCGGTCAGCGCAGTGTAATCCTCGAACGCACCATCAGGGATATTTCTAACACCGGCACCGATCACGATCTTCGTGATCGTGCCAGCCTTATCGGCCCACGGCTGCGGGGTCGGAATGGTGGCTTCCTTCTCCGGGTCGATCGCAGTCAGGGTCAGAACACCTTCGTAGAGCTCATACTTCAGGTTGTTTCCCGTAAGCTTTTCGCTGGAATACACATCCAGATCGATGTACTTGTAACCGTATTCCGCAGCCTTTGTCTTTACAGCGCAGTTCTTGCCCTGATTGTGGACATAGATGGTAACTGTGCTATTAAGAATATCGCTCTTGCCGTTAAAAGAATGTGTCAAGAATGTAGCTTCAGGGTTGCCAAGTGTAATTCCGGTAATTTTTGCGTTAGTGTTGGAATTATAATAACCAAAGGCATAATCACCGATGGAAGTTACCGTTGCCGGAATCGTGAGATTATCAAATGCAACAACACCTGCATCCATAAAGGTATTATTGCTAAGGGTGGTCAGACTGTTCTGCGGCAGCTTGACAGATTCCAAGTCCTTGCAATACGCAAATGCACCCTGACCGGTCGTGATAATTCCTTCGTTGTAAACAACCTTTTTGATTTTGTCGCGTAATCCAGCCCAAGGCTGATACTGGCCGTCCCGGTTGAAAGTGCCCATCTCGCCGGTGCCGGTCAGCGTCATCTTGCCGTCCTCATCCAGCGTATAGGTCACATTGTTCTGGTAAGAACCGCCGCTGCCTACGCCGCAGTTGCCGCTGGCAATCGACTTATCCGTTGTTGCATTGCGGTTATCCGTTGCATTTTTAGCAACATTAGCATTCGCATTGCCAATGCTCAGTGCAAAATCGTCTTCACTTGCCGTCGAAAGTGCAAACGCATACTCGCCGACAGTTTCCACCGAGGACGGCAGTGCCACACGGTGCAGGCTGGTCAGATCATAGAAAGCATGATCCTTGATCGTTGTAACGCCATTGCCGATCGTAACACTGTTTACATCGGACATTCCGGCAAACAGATACGAGCCGATGGTATCCACACTGGCTGCAACCTTAATTGCAGTGATGCCGGTTACATCCTTCCACGGCTTTTCAGCATCAGCAGCGAAATCACCGGTCGAACCAGTACCATAGATGAACAGGGTATCGCCGTTCTGGATCGTCCAATAAGTGTCCGTATCGCCGATCTGACCGCCCGCTGCGTCCAGATCCACAAAGGTATAGCCAACAGATTCCGCGTACGCCTTTGCGTTTGTGGTTCCGTGCGCGTAAAGTATGATATTCTGCGGAACCTGCGGTTCGGTACTACAGAAGATTGTCTTAAAGAAGGATTCTCCATCCGACTCATCCGTTCTGTCAGAAAAACGGATTGTTCCGTTATAGCGAAGGGTGATCAACGAAGGATTTTTGCCCTTGCCGGAATATTGGCCAAAGGCATAACTGCCGACAGAGTTTACCGTGGCGGGAAGATCGATGTTTTCAATGCTCGTTCCCATGAAGACATTGCCGCCCAGCACAGTGAGGTCATCACCTGCAAACTCCACCTCTGTCAGATTGGTGCAATAGGCAAACAAGCCGCTGTACAAACCGGTTACATTATCGCCAATAACAGCTTTCTTTACCCGCTTATTTACATCGGCGCTGTGCGGCCAAACAGTGGTGTTCGTATAGAACAGCGGAGAAACTACGCTCTTATTGCTGGTTTTACTCTCATCATTAGGCGGGGCAACTTCAATATAATGATAACCACCATCAAAGTTAAAACCACTGACAACACCGTTGTTGTAAGCGTCTACATAGGCTGTACCGTTCGCATCAACACCCAGCATCACATTGGTGCTTCTGGGATAGGTGCTGCCGCCGATATTGGCACCGTAGATGAAGTGAACAACCTTGCCAGTACCAATCTGTGTATCATCGATCAAATTGGTTTCGCCATCGTTGTTCCAGATACCGTTATAAATGTAAATAGTTGCGCTGACATTCTGGAACGCATTTGCACCAATGCTCGTGACCGTAGCCGGAATGCGTACTTTATCAGTCAGACCGCTGTTTGCAAAAGCGGATGCGCCGATCGATGTAACGCTCTTCGGAAGCTGAATTCCGGTGAGCTTCGATGCACCGTTGAATGCATTTGCGCCGATGGAAGTGATGCCGTCTGCAATGCTGACCTCAGTGATCTTGGTCATGTAGTTCTTCCACGGGACAGCTTCTGTTGTTGTGAAGTCCTGCATTGCACCGCTACCCTTCAGGGTAAGCGTTCCAGCAGAGTAGGTCCAGCTGATTTCACCAGTCATATCCTCGGCATAATCTTTCAGATTCTTGACTTGGTAGCCAGATGTCTTGGCATATGCCAACAGATTGGAAATATCATCCTCTGTATCTACTACGATTAAGACATTAGCGGTATCCTGATACGCAAATGCAGAAGTACTGCAGGTTACATTTGGATTTTCCAGAATGACCTGAGTCGGTGCAGTGCCGGTGTCGTGGTACTTGCCGAAGGCATAGCCACCGATCTTTGTTACAGAACTGGGAATTGTGAGTTCGTCAATACTGCTGCTCATCAGGAAATTGTTGCCGATGGTGGTGACCGTAGGCGTATCTTCCCACACCAGAGAAGTCACCTTATCAAAGCGGGTGAAAGCAGCACCATTCAGCTGCTTGACACCACTTTGAATTACAACCTTCGTCGTGATATCCTTATATGTTTCCCAGTAGGGAGCCGGTGTAAAAGGGCCCCGATCAGCAGGCTGCCAATCACCATTACCGTCCCACTGATTATTAGGGGAGGCATTTGCACCAAGGTTGCCGATATCGTTAGTGTCAACCTTGTACTGCGATGCCTCTTCGGGTGTCAGCGCACGGACAGTCGCCGTATAAGTCGAGGTATTATCCGTGTTCTGGGTGAACACGATCATACAGCCGCCGTACACATAGTTGGTCGTACCGTCAACCAATTGGGATGCACCAAATAGTGCAATTCCATTATCCACCGCGTTATTCAGTGTGGTGTCTTCCTCTGCCGCCAATGCTGCAGCCGGCAGCATTGTGAAGGCCATCGCAAGCACCAGAATGAACGCTAATAGTCGCCTCTTCATGTTGTTTCCTCCTTAAATTCTCTATGTACTGCCCGCCCCGCGGGCTGAGTCTACCACTTTATGCAAAAAAAGCCCCGTTCCAGTAAGATCAGACGGAGCAGCAATGACACAGAATGCCATTGGAGGTGCAACCGGCTGTCATAGCATGTTCTTCACAGAAGCTGCCTTAGACCCATCTGGCTTTGCGTCGCCGCCTTTCGGCGGGTTTGCTAAAGTATTCGCATTGCATACGGTAATTTTCGCCGCATGCACACAGAAAGCTATAGATTACTTTCTATGCCTTGCAAAGATACCATAAATTTTCCATAAAAGCAAGAAAAAAGTTGTTTTCTGTCACTTGCGTTTTTTGTGATTCTGTCGGGTCCCCACCGGAGTTTTTCGGCAAATCTCCGCATTCCAAACATTTTCAGGCGCAGCAAAGCGCGCCGTGTCCTATTCTTTTTCAGCCCCGGCAGATTGCGCACACAATGCGTTTTTGCATAAAAAATTCGGCGCAAGTGATACACACTTGCGCCGAATTGGAGGTGCCACCCAGATTCGAACTGGGGAATGATGGTTTTGCAGACCATTGCCTTACCACTTGGCTATGGCACCGTGTAAAAAAGGAGCGCTTTGCTGCGCTCCTTTTTGCCAGTTTGGAGCGGGTGACGAGGCTCGAACTCGCTACCTCCACCTTGGCAAGGTGGCGCTCTACCAGATGAG
>CAKTFW010000004.1 GCA_934561175.1 uncultured Oscillospiraceae bacterium | reverse complement strand
CTGTATGGACAATTCTACTGCTTTGCCCGATCGCAAAAGACTTCCCCAATGCCTTTCCACCAACTGTGATCCCAGCCACCAATGCAGAAAGTAATAGCTGAAAAATTGTCTCTGCCCGCAGTTCAAAGTTCAAAATAACCCGTGTCGCAATGGTTGCCGATGCCGCACCAGAAATAACACCGCAGATGTCTCCGATCACATCGTTGCAAAAATTACTGACCCGGTCTGCATTGCGCAGTAGCCGCAATGCATCCGGTGCCTCCGGAATTTTCTGTGCGGCCATGGAGTGAAATGGTTTGCTGTCCGCCGCCGTCACAGCAACACCAATAATGTCAAACACAATACCAGTCATGACAATGACAAGCAAAATCATAAAAGCAGCCGCCAGCCCCGCCTGATGAAGCAGCTCCTGCGATAAAAAGGAAAACACACCAGAGAGCAGAATCGTAAAGATAAAAATAAAGACGATCCAAAACGAACCGCCTTTTCCGCCGGAGCGCGAGCGCTTTTGCGTTTTTCCAGACGGTTTTGTATGATCCGCTTTCAAAATATCCCTCCACTTAATGATAAAAGCAGCGGCAACTGATAAAGTTAACTTTGCGGCTTAGGTCGGGTTGGTTTTCCCCTGAGATTACCTTCCGTTGCCGGTCAGGCGGTTTCCCTTTGAAGTCTCAGTCTGTGCGTCGCCTTCACAGATACCCGATTGCCACTTAGTCCGCACTGCAATCCCTTATCAGCTCCATAGGACAGTCTAGGTGATTTCCACAACAGGTACGCCGATTCTTTATCCTCTTTTGCAGACACGGTTTCAGAAGGCAATATCGCCACAGACACATGGCCATGCGCCTGAGCGGGTAACTCCCCATCCCCGATCGTGCCCACGCAAGGCAGGCTACTCTGCACACAGCACTAACACGAGCACCGCAATGCAGGTTTCACTCCGCTTCGTACGCGGTCAATTGACACCTCAAGAGCTCTTCTTCGCCAACGCACAATAGTGGGTCTCCACGGAAAGCGGGTCGGGTATCTCATGCCATTGAGATGCGCCCGCAAACCTTAACCCCCAGCATCCACCCTAAACTGGGCGTAAAAAGCAGACACCAGGGACTTCATCGATATGCCCTTTGACGGATTTTTAGGCCCGTCCTGGGAACCGGCAACTCTGACTAGAATACTGCGCCGCTGCACCCATTCTATCATGTATATGCAGAATATACAAGAGAGTATTCAAAATTTACACGAGCAGTCCCATTGCAATACCAAGCAGCGCACCGAAGAAAACCTGCAGCGGAGTATGGCCCAATAGTTCCTTCAGCTGCTTGCCGAAAAACTCCGGCGATTTTCCCTTCCAGTTGTCCATAATATAGTTCAGAACTTTTGCCTGTTCTCCAGCCGCGCGCCGGACATTGGTAGCATCATACATCACCACAACTGCCATCAACGCCGCAATTGCAAAATAAGGTGAGGCATAGCCGTAAAGTTTTGCAATAGAGGCTGCACAGGCACAGACCGCTGCAGAGTGCGCGCTCGGCATTCCGCCCGATCCCGTCAGACGGCCAAAATCTAAGCGCCGTTCGGTGATCACAACAAGAATCAGCTTCAAAATCTGTGCGGTGAACCAGGCCAAAATGGAGACATTCAGGATTTTATTTCCCGTGAGATAGCTGACATAATTCATAGGCTATCTCTCCCGTCCCGCCAAGGCACCGGCCAACCAATCCAAAAATTCGTGATTTGGCAGTGCCGCCAGCGCTTCCTGCGCCTGGCGCGTCAGCGCTGCAATTCGTTCCTCACAGCCTTCTACACCATACACAGTCACAAATGTGCATTTTTCGTTTTCCTGATCGGAGCCAATCGACTTTCCAATCTTTTCGGCATTGCCATATACATCCAGAAGATCATCCCGGATCTGAAACGCCATCCCGATTGCTGCCGCATAACGATCCGCGGCATCGCGAATCGCAGGCGTCCCGCCGCCGGCAATGACACCAAGCACGGCAGCCGCCCGAATCATCGCACCGGTTTTCAAGCTGTGAATCAACTGCAGCTCCGCTTCGGAATGGGCACCGACATCCAAAACCTGTCCGCCAACCATGCCGCGCTCACCCGCTGCAGCGGACAAAATCCGCACCGCATCTACCACATATGCAGCCGGAAGCGGCGCTTGCGTCAGCGTTTCAAACGCAGCTGTCAAAAGTGCATCTCCAGCAAGAACTGCCCCCGCCTCACCATAGACTTTGTGATTGGTCAATTTGCCGCGGCGATAGTCGTCATTGTCCATGCAGGGCAAATCATCATGAATCAGGCTGTATGTGTGCACCATTTCCACTGCAGCGGCCAGCGGCAGCGCCGCCTGTTCTGATCCGCCGCACAGGCGGCACCACTCCAGCACCAATACCGGCCGAATGCGTTTTCCACCGGCCAATAAGCTATAACGCATGGATTCCAGCAAGCGTTTCTGTGGAAGCGTTTCTGTAAAACAGTTATTCAAATAGTTTTCAATCAACCGCTGATCTTCCAGCAGCATCTGTTCAAACTGATGTGTCATCTGCAAACTCCACTTCTACCGGTGATCCATCGAAATCCTTCATCAGCTTGACAACCTGCAGCTCTGCCGTGTCCAGGAGCTCACTGCACTGACGGACCAACCCCGTACCCTCTTCAAAGAGCTTCAGTGCATCTGCCAACGGTACATCACCTTTTTCCAGAGACTTTACAATGCCGTCCAGCCGTTCCATGGCTGCTTCAAAATTCTGGGATTTTTCATTCATTGCGATTCCTCCGTAATTGTTTCCGCTTTTGCCTGAATTCTACCGTCCGCTAAGCAAATAGTAATCAAATCGCCTGGACTGACAGCCCGTACCGTTTTTAATGCATTTCTAGCTGCGTCCTCCGCAATCGCATAACCACGCGAGAGAACCTTCAGCGGGCTCATGGTGTCCAACATGGAGGCGAGCCGCACAGATTCGTTTTTTTTGCGATCCAGCAGGATCTGCATATTACCTGCGAGGCGACGGCACGCATCGTCAAGCACCATCCGTCGGTCCTGCAGATAGTTTCCCGGATTTTGCAGCACCCGGTTATCCGCATAATACTTCAGCTGTTGTCTGGAAAGATGCAGCTGTTTTGTCATTGCCCCCGTCAGTCGATTCTGCAGTGCACGCAGCTGCATCCGTAAATCCGCTTGATCCGGCGCAACCAGTTCTGCCGCATTTGAGGGTGTTGCAGCCCGCAAATCTGCCACATAGTCCGAAATCGTCACATCCGGTTCATGTCCGACTGCCGAAACAACTGGAATCGCAGAATCATAAATTGCATTTGCAACCCGCTCGTCATTAAACGCCCAGAGATCTTCAATCGAGCCGCCGCCACGCCCTACAATCAGCACATCCGCCAACGCGTACCGGTTCGCATATCGAATCGCATCGGCAATCTCTGCAGGCGCCTCTGCTCCCTGCACCCGAACAGGCAGCAGCCGCACCATGCTCAGCGGATACCGCTTGCCAAGAATCCGCAGCATGTCACGCACCGCTGCACCTGCAGGTGAAGTGACAATGGCAATCCGATGCGGATAAAGCGGAGTCTTTTTCTTATGATCCAGATCAAAAAGTCCTTCTGCATCCAGTTTCCGTTTCAGCTGCTCAAAGGCCACATGTAAATCGCCAATTCCCTCCGGTGTCATGGTGTCCGCGTAAAACTGGTACTGCCCATCACGGGGGAAAACACTAACACGCCCTGTCACAATAACCTGCATTCCATTTTCCGGCCGAAATCGGAGCCGTGCGGCGCTACTGCGGAACATCACACACCGCATTGCACCATCAGCATCTTTTAATGAAAAATAGTGGTGACCAGAGGGATACATTTTATAGTTGCTGATTTCGCCCCGCATGCACAACTTGTGCAGCAGAGGATCCTGATCAAATAAAGACTTCAGATACAAGTTGATCTGTCCAACGGAATAGATCATCTGTTCCATCCTGCAGCCTCCATTTCAGCGCCCAACACCGCAACCCCCATTGCATTGTCGGTGGAATACTGCGGCGCAGCAAAAATTGCATCAAATTCAGTGCAATGTTCCCGCAGGCGACGATTGGACGCAACGCCGCCCGAAAACAGAACCGGTAATCCTGGATACTGCAAAAGCGCTGCTTTAGTTGCAGCGCAGACTGCCATACTGACCGATTCCAGCGCAGCAGCCGCAGTTTCCGCCTCCGATGCGCCGGAGTGGTACAGCTTTTCCACCTGATTTTGCAGACCGGAAAAGGAAAATTCCAGGCCGTCCAGCCGGACTGCAAACGGCTTTGCGGCCCCTGCCATTGCGTCAAGCATCTTACCTGCCGGAAATTGCAGCGACAGCAACTTCCCGGTCCGATCAATCAGCTGCCCCGCAGAAAGGTCCCGCGTTCCACCAATGCGTCTTGCGTTCAGGTTGATTCCATCGCCTGTCACATACAGCAGTTCCGTAGTCCCACCGGAGAGATGCCAGGCTAGGAAGCTACTGCGCAGCAGTTCCATTCTTCCCGCTGACCAGAGTGCTGCCGCAAGATGCCCCTGTTGGTGGGATACCGCAAAAAACGGCACAGACAGCATGGACGCCATGACACGCGCCTGTGTCTCACCCGCCAAAAAACAGGGCATATAGGATCCCTCAACTGCTCTTGGCCGCGTGCTTGCCGCCACGGCCGTGATATTCCGATCCGCACATGCCTCCGCCAGTTGCGCCGCCAGTAGCGGCAGCTGCTTTACATGAGAAAACAGCGCATCCGACTGGCGCAAGCCAAGCTCTCCCGGCCGCACCTCCAGAAGCTTCGAGCAATTTATCGCAGTCTGGCCATCAGCATAAGCGACCGATGTTGTGTAGTTACTGGTGTCAAATCCCAGGCAGCCCATTACAAGCTCCGTACCACACTGCCAAGGACGCCATTGATAAAAGCAGCCATCTCTGCATCCTCATATTTTTTTGCAAGCTCCACTGCTTCGTTGACTGCAACGCCAGCCGGAACATCCTCTACATAAAGGATTTCATAGATCGCCAGACGCATAATCGCCAACGACAGCTTTGGAATTCTACGAAGGCTCCACCCCACTGCATTTTGTGAAATATATGTATCCAGCTCTTCCTGATGTGCTGCCACACCATTTAAGACCTGTAAAATATAATCCAGCTGCTTCTGATTGGGCTTCTCTGTATAAACGCTGTTTTCCTCAGCAAGACAGCTATAATAATCGCTGTCCGTCAAGGCCGCAATCGCATCTTCCGCGCTCTGGTCGTGAAAGTTCTTCTCAAACAGCAGATGTACCGCGATCTCCCGCGCATTTGATCGTGTCATGGCGTTTTCTCCTTTGTTTCCCTCATAAATATATTCACAATTATATACAATCTCTGCAAAAAAATAAACCCTTTGTTTTCACAAAGGGTTTATCCAAATCTCAGCCTTTTTTCACCATGCTGATTGCGCTCACATGCACATTGACCGCTTCTACCTTCAATCCTGTCATGGCTTGCACTGCAGAGATCACTTTTTCCTGCACAGCTTTTGCAGCCTCTGCAATTGATACACCATAGCAAAGTGTAATATTACAGCTGATTATAATCTTATCATTCTCCACTGAAATATGCACGCCTTTATTCAGGGCCTTCTTATTCAAGCGGTCCGTCAGTTCCGTCTGGATCCCGCCGTATAAACCGACTACCCCATCCACTTCTTGCACAGCCAGCGCCGCAATCGAGGCGATTACTTCTTCAGAAATATTGATCGAGCCGTTTTCCTGCTCAATGGTCAAATACTCTTTGTTCTCCATGGGGGATTCCTCCTTCATCCCCATCATTTTATCACATCTTCTGGAAAATACAATACACTCAGCTTCATTTTACTTCAATGATTCGCAGATCCGCCAGAGAATAATCCGACTGACTGGTCACAATATCCGCGAGCTGCGCCACCGCAGCCTGATCCAGTCCTGTTTCCGGTGCAGGCACAGCCAGTGAGATTCCACTGTCGGACATATAAGCCACACAATCCTCATATCCTTTTGCAATTACCATACTCTCAATCTGTGCCTCAGCCAATGCAGTTGAAACAAGGTTTTCCAGGGCCTCCGCCGAAGTTGTCACCGTTTCCGTGTCCTCGCCGGATTCATAAGCCATTGCCTCCTGCAGGGTACTGACCGCGCTGTCCCGCGCCTGCTGTCTGCTCAATCGCATCTCTGCAAAGTCCTCCGTTTTGGCGGTATCATAGGCCGCTGTCAGTGCATCATTGTTCACTGTGTCACTGACATAAAGCGTCTCATCCTCTGCCGCATTCTGCACCTGTTGTGCACTCAGCGTTTCCGCCAGGTCCGTCACGCCGCTGTCCTTTGTATACGACCAATTGAGGTAAATCCCCGCACAGACAAACAGCAGTACCGTTGCAATAATTGCGTTTCGTTTCCAAAGTTTCATATTCGTTCCTCCCATAATTATGATTTCATTTTGATAACCGTAATTTGATCTGCGCCCAACCCTGTGAGTCCGGACACCGCATCAACAATTGAAAGGCGTACCGCCGCAGAATCTGCACCACTGCAGACCACCAACGCTCCCTGGTAAACCGGGTTAATCGTCTGCACTACAAGCGGCAGCTCGGTTGCACTGCCAGCCGCCGTCAGCGCAGTTGTTCGCTCCAAGCTGGTTCCATCTGCGCTGCTCTGCTGCCGTGTATCCGTCTGGTACACCGTCTCGGCACCAGCAGAAACTGTCAGCATCACCCGGCACCGTCCGGCACCTGCAATCTCTGAAAGTACAGATTCCAAACGAGCCTCCAGCTCCATATCCGCCGCCGTTTGTTCCTGCGGCATCGCTTCGGTTTCCGGCAGTTTCTCCCCATTTTTTCCTGTTGGCCACAGAAGCAGCAGGATGCCAACCAGTACAACCAGTGCGATGTATTTATATTTGGACAACTGCCCGAAATATACCTTCCACTGATCCGGGATCGAAAATTTTCTTAATTCCATCGCTGTTCTTCCTCCGGGATTGCTAAATTCTCCACAATATAGCGGCTGAGCAGTTTGCGCTGCAGCGAAGTCCAGCTTCCCTGCAGCGTTACAGCTTTAGGATAGGGATAGGTTGCGTCCTTTTCTATCTGTATCTCAGCCGAAACCGATGCACCAAGCTGTACTGCCTTGTCCTCAATATATTCCGCACATCGCTCCGCTATGAGTTCCGCTGTAAGATCCCGGCTGTGCACTGGAATACCAGATGAAGATGTTGCCGTTTTCATCTGAGATCGTGCAATCGCTTCTGCCATTGCCTGCAGGTCCAGCGTCGTCAGCGGTCCCAACACTGCTGCAATCATCACAAGTCCTGATACGAATGCAGCTGCCTTTTTCACTGTTCCGGCCGGCACAAGTGCCAGCAACACAGAGGTCAGCAACGCCGCTCCGGTGACCGTTAAAAAATAAGAACGCAGCGCTTCGGTCACAGGCTCACCGCCTTCATCGAGCAAACGCAGGAAATTAAAAGCACCAGTGCGCAGGATCCCGTCATCGCTACAACAAATCCCATCGCGACGCCAATCGCATCTATCAAAGACGCCAATGTCTTATCGCCTACAATGCCGGAAATTGCAGCTGTCAATTTCAGCACAAGATAGTGCAAGCCAATTTGCAAAAATGGCGCCGCACAGATTCCAAGCACCGCCAGCATTCCAAAGACACCCACAGAGCTTCGCAGAATTCCTGCGCTGACCAGGACTGTTTCTGACGCGTCCCCTATAATAGAACCCACAACCGGAACCATTCCGGATAGTGTCATCTTTGCCGCTTTTACCGTTGCAGCATCCGCGCTGCCGGAAATTACACCACTGACTGTAATAAAGCCGGTAAACACCATTAAAAGCACTTTCATCCCGTTCGTCACAGCCCAGCGGATCAGGCCAGCCATCTGCTTGAGCGAATCATTCCCAATAGCCGCATTTGCAGCAGATGCCGCTACATAGGCATATGCAAGCGGCATCAACAGCTGATTGGTCAGAAGAATCAACAAATTGGAAAACATCACTGTACCGGTATAAATGGCAGCCGACGCATTGACCGCGCCAACTGCAACGGTTGCCGCCGCCATTGTCGGCAGTAACGCAGTTGCAAACACCTGAATGCGTTCCAAGGTCTCCTGGCCAAGCGCCAGCATCGTTCCGAGGCTTCCGGCACAGGCCGCTGTAACTGCCAAAACGCCAGCGAGATTGACCGCATTGGAGGTCAGGCCGGTATCTACTCTGGCAATTAACCCACAGAGCATGACCGCAGCCATCACAATCATTGCCGTTCGGAGGGCCGCATGTAAAAACCCTCCCGCTTCCTGCAGCACAGAATCCAAGATTTGCACGGTTCCTTCCGTCAAAGAATCGGCGTTTTCCGGTGCCAAGCCATCTAGCATTTCCAAAACATCTTCTGGCAGTGTATTGGTCAGGCCGTCAGTATCATAGAGCGATTCCGCTGCCGATACCGGCGTCAATAGCAGCAGCACAATCACACCAAGTACCAAAAACCTTTTCATGATACTCCTCCGTTTATTTGCTGCAGCAATGCAATCACGGCCTCCATCAGCGGCAGTGCAACATAAAGCGCTGCCGCTGCACCGCACAACTGGACAAATTTTGACAGCGACGATTGCCCTGCATCTGCGCAAACGCCGGATGCGATTTCCGTAATAAGTCCAATTGCAACGGATTTCAGCAACGGTGCAACGATGGTCGTACTGATTCCCGCCAATGACCGCAGCTCGTCTAAAAATTCCAAAAGCGGCTTCACAATGCCAAGCATGCAACAGACAAGCGCACTGCAGCACACTAACGATACCGCTAGCGCCAGTGCACCGGCATCTCTTTTCACAATTGCCGTCAAAATTGCGCCCACAATGCCAATGGCCGCAGCCTTCATCATCGTGTCCATCAGAAATTAAACAGCGTCTTTACCAGATCAAAGAGCTCTGCGATTTTTTGCACCACAATCATGAGGACAACGACGAGTCCCGCCAGTGTAGTCATCGTCGCCTGCTCTTCCCGACCGGAACGAACCAGAACCTGGTTCAAAATGGATACGATAATCCCAACCGCTGCAATTTTGAAAATCAGATCAATCTCCATGCCGCACTTCCTAAATCAAAATGATAAAAAGTGTTAACCCTGCCGCAGCACCCATCGCACCCGCACTTCGGCATCTGGCACGCCGCTCCGATGCCAGAAATTGCAGCGTCTGTTCCAGTTGAACCGCAGCGGTTTGCAGTGCTGCGGTCTGACTGTCGAAGTCAAACTGCCCCAGCATCATCGCAAGCTGCATCCAAATCCGGTGTCCTTCTTTGTCAAAGGCTGCCGCGCCAGAACTGGTAAGTGCAACCCGCATTGCATCAAGCGCGGTACAGTAAGGCTCCCGTTCCATCTGTGCCGCTGCACTGGAAAAGATCCGACCAGCGGCGCCCCCGCATACTGTAGCCGCACGGAACAGCTCCGGCACGGTACTGCGGCGGGATGCCAACTCAGCCTGCATTACACTCAGTCCCGCAGCCATCTGCTGCAGCGCCAGGTATCGTATCATCATCCGGTACACCTGCAAAATTCCCGGCGCGGCTGCTGCAATTCCCAGCAGACCTGCCCCGATCAAATGTATCATAGAGTTCCCTCCCGGATCTGAGCTGCAGCCGTCGATGCGGTAAAAGAACCGCCACTTTGGAAAACAGCTGCAACTGCATCAGCTGCCGATAAATTGGGCGTAAAAACAGATCCTTCCATTGTTCCGCATGGGCCGTTGCTAAAAATCGGACACCACAATACGACGCGCGCATTAATGCTGTCACATCCTCAGCTTTTGTAATCTCGTCCACCGCAATCCACTGTGGATTCATCGTCCGTATCAGAATTTCCATCGCCTCTGCTTTGGGACATCCAGCAAGGACATCCGTCCGCTTGCCGATTTCAATCTGCGGCGCGCCACCACACATTGCGGCAATCTCTCCCCGCTCGTCGCAGAGTCCGACCCGATTTTCGAGCTTGTCCGAAAGTTGCCGAACCGCATCCCGAAGGACCGTTGTCTTTCCGGCTCCAGGCGGTCCAATCAACAGCACGCTGTTCCCACGCTTCAGCTCTGGCAACAAGATATCTGCACACCCACGCACCTGGCGGCTAAACCGAATGGATACCGAGGAGAGATCCCGAAAGGTCTGCACGATACCATTGCGCATCACTGCCGTACCACACAGCCCAAGCCGATATCCGCCAGGCAAAATCAGATATCCAGACGGGATCGTATTCTCCACGGTATAAAGCGATTGATGGGCAGCTGCAGAAATCAACTGTTGCAGTTGCGCCGAAGTAATTGGCAGCGGTGCGTTGTTGCAGCATAGCACAGTTTCCTTCCCGAATGACAGCACACTGCACCCAATTCCAACGCGCAGACGCAGCTCTTCAATTGCCATTTCAGGTGGTAATGCGCCAACAGCACGACGCAGCTCCGGCGGCAAAATTGCAAGAATCGTTTTCCAACTGGTTGTATCCATCTTCTCACTTCCTGTACAACCTATGTCTGCCTGTCTCCAATTATGCTGGCGCCCCCCTAAAGGAGAACTTACATTGTTTTTACAAAGTCAGGATGATGAATTTTACACTACTGTACTATGATAAAATTAGATCAAAATAGAAGAAATGAGGTGGCATTTATCGATCAACTTAGAAGTAAACTAGGCTATATCTGCGATATGGACGGTGTAATTTACCATGGAAACCGCCTTTTGCCCGGTGTTCGGGAGTTTGTAGATTGGCTCTATCAGGAGAAAAAGCAATTTCTCTTTCTGACAAACAGCAGTGCGCGTTCTCCCAAAGAACTGCAGCAAAAGTTGGCACGCATGGGGCTTGATGTGGATGCACATCATTTTTACACCAGCGCATTGGCCACAGCAAAATTTATCAGTTTCCAATCCCCTGGCTGCAGCGCTTATGTCATCGGTGAGCCGGGCTTATTTAATGCGCTGCATGATGCCGGCATTACCATCAACAATATTGACCCGGATTATGTCATTGTGGGCGAAACAGCAAGCTACAACTATGAAAGCATCTGTCAGGCGGTTCGTCTGGTTCTTTCCGGTGCAAAGCTGATTGGCACCAACACCGACCTGACCGGACCAACAGAGGCCGGTATTGTTCCAGCCTGCCGCTCTCTCATTGCGCCAATCGAAATGGCTACGGGACGCTCTGCCTACTATGTTGGAAAACCCAATCCGTTGATGATGCGCACCGGTCTGCAATTGCTCGGTGTACATTCACAGGATGCCGCTATCATCGGCGACAGGATGGATACTGATATCATCGCAGGGATCGAAAGTGGCCTTGACACCGCACTGGTACTCTCTGGCGTCACAACACAGGAAGGCATTGCGCAATATCCGTACCGTCCACGCCTGGTTTTGTATGGTGTCGGTGATATTCCCGCATAACAATTCCATAGACATCGCCGGAAACCCGGCGAATTTTTCATAAAAAAATTGCGTAACCCCATAAACGGAGTTACGCAATTTTTATTTTGTTACAATCTCAGGCTTTCTTCTTCATACCGCCCTTAAACAGTGTCCAGAGCGAGCCGGACAGGCAGATGGAGGAATAGCAGCCAGCCAGAATGCCGATCGTCAGCGGGAGCGCAAAATTACGGATCGAGCTGACACCCAAAATCAGGAGCATCACAACTGCCAACAGCGTCGTAACCGTGGTGTTGATGCTGCGGCCCATTGTCTGCCAGATACTCTGATCCACAACATTGGAGAATTGCTCATGCGGTGCCAGTTTGCGGTTTTCACGGATCCGGTCAAAAACAACAATCGTCGCGTTGATGGAATAACCCAAAATTGTCAACGCCGCAGCGATGAAGTTCATATTGAACGGAATCTGGAAAATAATATACATGCTGAGCATCACGAGCAGGTCATGCACCAATGCAATAACTGCTGCCAGACCAGACTTGAACTCAAACCGGATGGTAATATAAAGCAAAATCAGCAGCGCTGCAACCACAGACGCGGTAATCGCGGCATTCCGCAGATCCGAACCAACCGAAGCAGAGACATAATCACTCTTCACCGGCTTGTCGTCTTCCGGAAGATTGTAGGCTTTCGCCACTGCCTGGAAAACAGCGTCACGGGTTTCGGAGTCCAGCTCCAGTGTCTTGATAACAACCTGCGTACCACTGTCGCCCGCCTTGGTAACAGAAGACGGCGTCTGGCCACTCACTTCCTTAACAATATCGGCCACATTGTTTGTGATATCACTCGTGATATCCGTATGCAGGTCAAACTGCATCGTGGTGCCGCCAAGGAAGTCGATATCAAAGTTGAACAGATATACACCGAACGGGATGCACAGCAGGCCAATCAAACCAACAGCTACCAGCAGCAGGGAGATCAAGCCAAAAATTTTGAAATGACCGGTAAAACTAAAAATACGATTCTGAAACATACTTGCAACCCCCTTCTTAAACATGGTACGCTTTGGGGCTGCGGATACCGAACCCAACGGCAGCCTTCAGCAGAATCTTTGTCACAACCAGCATCACAATCATCGAGAGAATGACGCCGATCAGCAGGGTCTGCGCAAAGCTGATAATGGTACCGGTTCCCTTCCACCACAGAACCACAGCTGCAATAATAGTTGTAATATTGGCATCAATAATTGCGCGAACGGCATTCTTATAACCCATATCAATGGAAGAACGCAGTGTCTTACCAGCACGCAGTTCCTCACGGATTCGCTCATAAATAATGACATTGGCGTCCACAGCCATACCGATTGTCAAAATAATGCCGGCAATGCCAGGCAGGCTCAGGTTGATATGTGCAATGGACAGGATCACACAAAACAGCGATGCATACATCACGAGCGAGAAGCAGGAGACAGCACCCATCACACGGTAGACAATGACCATGAAGATCATAATCAGAATCAGACCAATCAGGCCAGCCATCAAGCTGGTCTCCAGGCTGCGCTCGCCCAAGCTCGCGCCGACGGCCTCCAGCTTTACGCATTCCAGCGAGAACGGCAGCTGACCTGCAGAAATGATATTAGCCAGATAGCTGGCATTTTCCGCAGTGGCATTGTTGCCCAGGGTAATAACCGCAGAGTCCGAGTTAATGCCAGTCGCTGCATACTCGGTCTTGCTGACATAGGGCTGAGAAATGCTCTCATTATCCATCACAATATCCAGATAATTGTCGCTGCCAGTACGGTTCGCAACTGCTTTTGTTGCTTCCGTAAACTTCTGCTGTCCTTCCGAAGTAAACTTCAGAACAACATGATGGGTCGCCAGGCCGCTGTTATCCACCGGAGAATACTGATAGGACGCAGATGCAATGTCCTCGCCAGTCAACCACACCTTGCCATCGGCATCCCGGAATTCCACAATTGCCGTGGAACCAAGCTGCTGGACTGCTTCTTCCGGATCTTTAACATTTGGGATTTCCACCACGATCTGATCATCACCGGATTGGTAAACATTCGCCTCGGTGTAGCCCAGCACATCCAGGCGCTGCCGCAGCATAGTACTTGCACTCTTCATGCCCGTCGCTACGGTATCCGCATCGCTTCCATCCGGAATTTGCGCTTTATAGGTAATTTCCGAACCGCCGACCAAATCCAATCCAAGCGGTACGCCTTCTGAAACACTGTCAATCCGGACAAAGCCAAGGTCCAGGCCAAACAGTGCCGTCGTAATGAACAGTGCAATGAGCAGCACAACCACTACGAGCGAAATCACACTCTTTTTCATTTGGCTGTTAGCCTCCTAATCATGAAAATATCGTAAAAAATTATAGAGTTTTCAGGCGAAAAAGTCAATTCTTTTTCCTGCACAGAAATCCCGCGGATTTCGAAAGCTGATTTCGGCAATCCAAAACCCGCGGGAAGTCGTTCTTTATACCTTTAGTTCCGTCTGTTTATCGCTCAGGCATGCAGAATACCGATCCAAAACCGGCTGCACCTGCTCCGCCAAAAATTCCGTGACCTGCTGTGGGCAGCGCCCAATATAACGGGAGGCGTCCAGATTCTGCAGGATTTCTTCCCGTGTCAATCCAAACGCCGGGTCCGCCGCAATACGGTCAACCAAATCATTCGACTTTCCCTCTGCCTTTACAGTTTTACCGGCCGCAATGGAATGCACCCGGATGCGCTCATGCAGCTCCTGGCGATTGCCGCCGCGCATTACTGCATCCATCATGATGTTCTCTGTTGCCATAAACGGAAGCTCTTCCTGTACATGCTTGGCAATCACCTTGTCATAGACCTGAATTCCGGATGCGATATTCAAATAGATATTCAGGATTGCATCCACAGCGAGGAATGCCTCCGGAACGGAAATCCGTTTACCGGCAGAATCGTCCAGCGTACGCTCAAACCACTGATTATAAGCTGTAAAGGCCGGATTCATCGCATCTGCAATCACATAGCGTGCCAGAGAGCAGATGCGCTCTGAACGCATCGGATTCCGCTTATAGGGCATTGCAGAGGAACCAATTTGTTTGCTTTCAAAGGGTTCCTCGCACTCTTTCAAATGGGAAAGCAGCCGGAAATCCGTTGCAAACTTGCCAGCCGATTGCGCCACGCCAGACAATGTTGCCAGAACACCGGCATCCATCTTTCTGGAATAGGTCTGTCCAGACACCGGCACCACAGCATCAAAGCCCATCTCTGTCGCAATGAGTTGTTCCAGCTTTTTCACCTTTTCATGGTCTCCGCCAAACAGCTCCAGGAAGCTGGCCTGTGTACCAGTTGTACCCTTGGAACCGAGCAACTTCAGTGTGCCAATACGAAACTCAATTTCCTCCAGGTCCATCAGCAGCTCGTTGATCCAAAGCGTTGCTCGCTTGCCAACGGTTGTGAGCTGTGCCGGCTGAAAATGCGTAAAGCCCAGTGTCGGCATCGACTTGTACTTGTCCGCAAACTCGCTCAGCTTCGCAATCAGGTTGACCAGCTTATTGCGCACCAGAACAAGCCCCTCGCGCATCAGAATCACATCGGTATTATCGCCCACATAACAGCTGGTAGCACCGAGATGAATAATCGGCATTGCCTTTGGGCAGGCCGCGCCATACGCATGAATATGCGCCATAACATCATGCCGCAGCTCCTTCTCCTTCTGCGCGGCGAGTTCGTAGTTGACCTCGTCCTTATGCGCTTCCATTTCATCAATCTGTTCCTGCGTCACCGGCAGGCCCAGCTGCATTTCCGCACGCGCCAGCGCAATCCACAACCGATGCCAGGTTGTAAATTTCTTATCCGGAGAGAACAGGTACAGCATCTCCGGACTTGCGTATCTGGAAGAAAGCGGACTTTCATAAATATCCGTCGGCATTCCAAAAACCTCCCATAAAAAATCAGCGTGACCGAATTTTTCGAATCACGCTGATTATACTCGATATTTCGGCTGATTTCTACCCTTTCAGGAACTTTTCCAGCCGATCCAGGCCCTTTTCGATATTTTCCATACTGGTTGCATAGCTCCACCGCACATAATTCGGTGCAAAGAATCCAGAGCCGGGAACAACCGCCACCATTTGCTGATCCAGGAACGCCTTGGCAAACACATCGCTGTCTGTAATCTTGATGCCGCCAATCGTTTCGCCCAGGATTTCTTTCAGATTCATCATCACATAAAAAGCACCTTGCGGTTTCAGGCAGCTGACGCCGTCAATCTTGTTCATTCGCTCCACAATATAATTCCGGCGCGCTTCAAAAGCCTTCCGCATTGTCTCACGGGTTTCCTGCTGCCCGCGCAGGGCTTCTACCGCCGCCCACTGGGAAATGGTAGACGGCGCACCGGTTGAATGGCTGGCATAGCGGCTCATCACGCCGGTGATCTCCCGATTTGACAGCGCAAAGCCCACGCGCCAGCCAGTCATTGCATAGGATTTCGAGACACCGTTAATCAGGATCGTCCGTTCCTTCACCTCATCTCCCAGCGACGCAAAGGAGACAAATTTGTTGTCATCATAAATGAGCGAATAATAAATTTCATCTGCAATCACATAAAGATCATGCTTCACACAAACTTCCGCCAAGGCGCGCAGCTCTGCCTCCGTATACATCATACCAGTCGGGTTAGATGGGCTGTTGAGAATCATACATTTTGTCTTCGGTGTAATTGCAGCCTCCAGCTTGGCCGCCGAGACCTTAAAGTGCTCTTCTTCTCCAGCATAGACCACCACCGGCGTGCCGCCGGCCAGCCGTACCATTTCAATATAGCTCACCCAGAAGGGCGCTGGCAGCAGCACCTCGTCTCCCGGATTCAGTAGCGCCTGCAGCGCCAGATAAACATTGTGCTTTGCACCACTTGCAATAAAGCAGTTTTCCGGCTGATAGTCCAAACCGCAGTCTTCTTTCATTCGATAGCAAGCAGCTTCTTTCAGCTGTGGAATACCGGAAGCCGGTGTATACTTCGTTTTATGCTCGGCCATAGCCCGTTCTGCCGCTGCGACAATATTATCCGGCGTTGGGAAATCCGGTTCCCCGGTACCGAAACCGATTACATCCAGACCATCCGCCTTCATCTGTTTCGCGACTGAGTCAATCGCCAGCGTCGACGACGCCTTTACGCTGGAAGCAACTTCCGATAAGGATTTCATAATTGCAATCTCCTCCGCTTCTTATTTGCTAAATCACATGGTACTTTTCGAAGCAATTATACGGTGCATCCTGCAATAAATCAAGGGAATCCCAGGAATTTTTTTGTATTTCTCCACATTTTATGCAAGTTGTCGGTATTGATGATGCAAAATGTGCAAATGGCGCGGTCCTTCTTGCAAGAACCGCGCGCATTTGATCTGTTTTCCGTCAATTTTCTATTTGCATTCTCTGCTTCAGTGAATTCAGCAGACCGCCTGCTTCAATGATACCGGTGATAAACGGAGGAAATGCCGCTGCCTGAAAAGTCATTCCGGTTGTCTCATTGGTAATCACACCGGTTTCCAAATCCACAGAGACCTTATCGCCTGCTTTGATATTCTCCGCAGCCTCTGGACATTCCAAAATCGGCAGGCCAATGTTGATGGCATTACGGTAGAAAATCCGTGCAAAGCTGGAAGCGATTACCGCAGCGATTCCGCTTGCCTTGATTGCAATCGGTGCGTGCTCGCGGGAAGAGCCGCAGCCAAAGTTCCAATCTGCAACCATAATGTCACCCGGCTGAACCTTTTTGACAAATTCAGGGTCAATATCCTCCATACAGTGGGACGCCAGCGCCGCATGATCCGGGACATTCAGATACCGGGCGGGAATAATCACATCTGTATCCACATTGGAGCCATACTTAAATACATTTCCGGTCAATTTCATGACAGTCTCTCCTCTTTCTCACAGATCTTCCGGGCTGCAAATATAACCCGCCACAGCAGACGCCGCAGCAACCGCCGGAGAAGCCAGTACAACCTCAGATTCTACATGTCCCATACGGCCGACAAAATTTCGGTTTGTAGTAGAAACAGCACGCTCACCAGCCGCCATAACTCCCATGTGGCCACCCAGGCACGGTCCACAGGTCGGTGTAGAAACAACGGCGCCTGCCTCCAGGAAGATCTGGAACAATCCCTCTTCCACCATCATTTTTGTGATCTCCTGCGTTGCAGGCATGATAATCGTGCGGACATTCGGGTTGACTTTACGGCCTTTCAGCACCTCAGCCGCAACGCGCATATCTCCGATCCGGCCATTCGTACAGGAACCGATAACACACTGCTGGATCTCCAGACCTTTGACCTCACTGACCGGTTTGGTATTGGAAGGAAGATGCGGCAGTGCAACCGTCGGCTGGATTTCGCTGAGATTGATCTCAATCACCTGCTCATATTCTGCGTCAGGATCCGCCTCGTAGATCGTATAGGGACGATTAACGCGACCCTTCATATACGCAATGGTCTTTTCATCAACCGGGAAAATGCCATTCTTACCGCCAGCTTCAATTGCCATATTGGCAATGGTAAAGCGGTCATCCATCGTCAGTTCCGCTACGCCGGGACCTGCAAATTCCATAGACTTGTACAGAGCGCCGTCTACGCCGATTTTGCCGATGATATACAAAATCACATCTTTGCCGGAAACCCACTTATTCAGTTTTCCGGTCAGATAAAACTGAATGGCAGAGGGCACTTTGAACCACGCCACACCAGCTGCCATACCAGCCGCCATATCCGTGGAACCAATTCCGGTGGAAAATGCGCCCAGCGCACCATAAGTACAGGTGTGCGAGTCCGCACCAATCATACACTCACCTGCTGCAATAATGCCTTTTTCCGGCAACAGCGCATGCTCAACGCCCATCTGGCCCACATCAAAAAAATTTGTAATATTGTGTTTATGGGCAAAATTTCTGGCCCGCAGACTCAATTCCGCCGCCTTGATATCTTTACAGGGGGTAAAGTGATCCAGCACAATTGCGATTTTGTCCTTATCGAAAACCTTTGTAAAACCAGCTTTCTCAAATTCCGTGATCGCCGGTGGCGTTGTTACATCATTTCCCAACACCATATCCAGCTTTGCCTCAATTAAATCTCCGGGTTTGACCTCTGGCAGGCTGGCATGCGCCGCCAGAATTTTTTGCGTCATTGTCATTCCCACAACCAATTCCTCCTCAAACTCAAGTTTTCCTGCCATCAATATGGCATAGATCTTGCAAAAAGAATGTAAAGCATGATACAATTATGCCATGAGGTGATAAATTTGTCCAGTTCTTATGGATTTTTTTCGGCGCACGATGCAGACACAACCACCAAATGGGCCGCTTTTCAGCAAATCGGAACCCCTGTACGCTTCTCCAAAGGACGCATTATTTATCTGCAAGGGCAAGCACCCCAATATCTTTATTATCTGGCACAGGGCCAAGTTAAAAGCTTTATCGTCTCCGACCGGGGCGAGGAACGAATTTTGACTGTCTATAATCGCGGCAGCATTTTCGGGGAGGCATCCTTTTTTGACGAACAGCCGCGGATGTCTTCCGCCGCCGCACTGGAGAACTGCGAAATTATTCCAATCAGTCAGGAGCAGGTACTTGCACTCTTCCAACAACAGCCGCAGCTGGCCGTTGAAATGCTGCGCTATCTCTCACAAACCGTTCGTCTGTTGTCCGATCAAGTGGATCGTATCACTTTCCTCGGCGCCGATCAACGGATTCTGCGGGTCTTGCTTTCCCTCCCCGCCAAGGATCAAGTGGTACAAACCACACAAGATGACTTGGCCAGCGCAGTCGGTGCCAGCCGCATTACAGTCTGCCGATTTCTGAACAAACTACAGGCAGCCGGATACCTGAAAACCGGTTATGGTTGTATTACCTTATTAAATCTCTCTGCCCTGCACCAAATGGTAGAACACGAATAAAAAACGGGATCGCATAATCACGCGATCCCGTTTTTTTATTCAAAGCTCGAATTTAGGGACAATTTGTCCGGAATAACGGACAGTTCTTTTCGTATGCTGGAAACAGAAAAGGAGGTTGTCCCTATGAAAGAAGACAAAATTATTCATGTTGATTTCGTGCAGCGTCCAAGCTTTGACGCTGCCGCAGCGCATTCTGCAACCCGTACTGCCCGCCGTGTACGCAACCTTGCACGCCTGGAATACACCGCAGCCGGAATTGAATCCCTGATGAGCGTTGCAATTGGTCTATGCACCATCGCATCCTTTCTGATTTTCCTGACGATTATTTAATCCGGCCCCAGCGGTTTTCCAATCTGAATCACAGAGCCATCTTCCTGGCGTAAATATTCACCGCAGCGCCAATAGCCGCCAGTGGAATAAATCGAGCCTGCACAGTGCGCGCCAGTATCGTGAAAAATACAGAGATCACCCGGCACTACTTCCGGCAAAATCCGGCGCTCTGCAAACCGGTCGCCATTCGTATACATCGGCCCTACCACATCGCAATACCGCCGACCGGTGATATCATTTTTGCCCACAATCGAAACATGATGGTAACCGCTATACTGCATCGGACGGAACAGATCCGCCGCACTCGCATCTACTGCTACAAAATCCCGATTGATCCGCCGGACATGGAGCACTGTGCTGACCATAATTGCGCACGGTCCCATCAAATACCGGCCAATCTCTGTATGGATCGGTAATTTGTCCATACCGATCGGTGCCAGAATTTCATCGCGTAGCTGCTGAATTTCAGACGCTGCCTCCACCAATGTTGGCGGTGATTCCAAATGACGATAATCTGTCTCTAGACCACCCATCATGTTCAACATCTGAACGGAAATCCCTGCCTGCTGCAGTGCCGCCGTCTCCTGAAAAAGCTGCCGTGCAATAAATGGATAGTAAGTACGAACCGGTTGATTTTTTCCGTAGGCTGTGCACAGTCCGATTTTCTTCACGCCATAGTGCATCAGCATTTTTGCCGCTTCAATCAAATCTGATTCCAACATACCGCACTTCTCTCTGGTCGCCCGACTATATGCCGAGGTTGCCAGCACATCCGGTTTTCCAAGATTCCAGCGTAAATAAACCGACTCCGAGAGCAGCTTCTTTTCTGCAAAAATCGGAACCAAATCTGCACCATTAAGTACCAGTGTCGGGCGATATTGTGCAATCGCCGCAATGTCAACCGGACGCGGAAACAGCACATGATACAAAATCTGCTGTGGCTTAAAGCCGCATTTGATGGCAAGGGATAACTCCGCCGCGGAACTGACTGCCGCACCGCAGCCCGTCTCGCACAGCATCTTCAACACCATTGGATTGGGGTTTGCGCCAACCGGGAAGAACTGCTGATGACCCGAATTCCATGCAAATGCTTCCTTTACTTCTGCTGCGTGTTGACGAATCCGCGCCGCATCATACAAGTAAAACGGCGTCCCCAATTCCGCTGCCAATTTTTGAATTTCTTCATCTTTCAGAAAAGTTTGATCCGGCATGTAAGTTTCGTTTGTCATCATCGTTCCACCTCCATTATAAAATCACAAAACCCTGATTACAATTTTTCAAGTCGCTGAATCTGCCCCTGTACCATTCCTGCCTCCACGGTCAGTACGCCATAAGTAATCGGATTAGTTCCCATGCAAGAGCCGGGATTCAAAACCGTGAGTGCGCCCTCACAAAAGCAGGCTGCCTGATGTGTATGCCCATACAGCAGAACTGCTGCGTCGGCCTCCTCTGCGGCCAGAATCGCACGATAAGGGGTTTGTTTCACGCCAAAAAGATGTCCATGGGTCATGTAGATTCGAATGCCGCCGAATACCGTTACCCGAATCTCGGTTTCCGCATCCTGCCAATCACAATTTCCGCGAACACCCAGCACAGGAATTTGCGGAAAAGCTGCTTGCAGCATTCGCGCATCCTGCGCATGATCCCCTAAATGAAGGATCTGATCCGGCTGTTCTGATTCTACTGCACAGTACATATAATCCATACACCCATGCGAGTCTGATAACACTAAAATTTTCATATCACAGGCACCTGCGCTTTTCCCGCTGCATACAATGGACGGGAGGGATTTGAAATGAACAATGCACCACATCAGCCGCCATTTCGGGAAGACGAAATCCACAGAGTGTTAGATTCAGACGCCGGTAAGAAATTGCTTGCCTACCTGAATCGTGACGGCGGTACCGCACTCCGTCAAGCTGCCGATGCACTGAAAAATGGCAAACAAGCCGACGCCTACGCACTGATGCAGCCGCTGATGCAAACAGAAGAAGCGAAATCGCTCATTGATCAAATCAATCAAAAATAAGGGATTTTCTATGGATGGTATTGAAGAAAAATTAAGTGCAATTCTTGCAGATCCAAATAGCATGGAACAAATTATGAACATTGCCCGCACGCTCGGCACTGCCTCAACACAACAAGCTGCCGATGATAACGCCGTGTCGCAGTCTGCACCACATGTGGAAAGTGCACCAGCGCTGGACGCTTCCGCTTTAAAAACCATTACCTCTATGATGCAGGATGGCGGAAAAATCAGCGACCGTCAGCTTGCACTGTTGAATGCACTGCGGCCATTTCTGAATCCAACACGCCGCAGCTCCGTTGACCGCGCAATCCGCATTGCACGCCTGAGCGGTATCGCAGAAGCGGCACTTCGAAACGGCGGGCTAAATATTGGGAAAGGAAGCCGTGATGTATAACCGCTATATTCCAGGCGCCAACGGGCGCTACCGCTGCGAACAGGTTCACGACACTGCACAGCCAGAATCGCCATCTCCAGAAACGCAGCCCACACCCACTGTTTGCCAGAACACACCCCAGCTTCCAGCGCTTGCTGGAACAATCGACACTGGTGATCTGCTGGTTCTTGCAATTTTAGCACTGTTGCTGCTCGATGGGGAGGGCGATGAACTGCTCGTGTTAATTGCCGCCATCGCCTTTTTATTCTTCTAACACATGAAACGGATCGCTCTGATCCGGCAGGCGGAAATGTTCTGCCAAATCCACCTGATCCTGTGTCAGGATTTCCACCGTCGTCTGCTGCATAGTATAAATCGTCTTTCCCTGATAGGTAGTCTCCGCCTGTGTTAAAAGGCCGGAATCCAGGTCAATCCAGTACTGATCCTGATAATCTCCATCCGCGCAGAGGACGGTCAGATACGCTCCATCGTCCCCGGTTTCATAATGCGCATCTGTGATAGCAGCAGGGTCCAACAGCTGGACATCCTCATAGGTCGGGATCATTGCCAGATCATCTTTGGAGATTGCACTGGAATCGATGTGCAAATACTGAGAATCCGTATTATACCAAAGGTAAATTGCCCGTCCCCCGACCAGATAATGAACAGTCTCATTCTGTCTGGTAATATCCAGCCGTGCCAGGCCGCGATCGTACCACGCGGAAACCGTACTGACCGCACTTGCCGTATCCCATTGCGTCGTAACACGCAAGGTCTGCCGGTAAATCTCCGGCCTTTGCAGCGTTTGTATCACAGCCGTAACATTGTCCGGGCTAACGGAAAGAAAAGGTACTGTTCCTTCTGAATCCGCCTCCGATTCTGTCGGCAGTGTTGTCGGCAGTACAATCTCTGCCGCACTTTTTGTGCTGCTATGGTAGAGAAATACAGCCACGATCACGCCAATAATGCAGAAAGCAGCGGCCAGAACAATAACAGCCATACGAATGCCATTTTTTTGCTCCAATCAGCCGTCTCCTTTCCAACATAACGATTTTATAGCGGTTGAAAGTCAGCAGGTCTCTGCTGTGTCAAACCAAAATGCCAGCAAATCGCATCTGCAATTCGTCCACAGGCATGGCCGTCACCATATGGGTTGACGGCTTTTGCCATTTTTGCATAAGATTCCGGGTTCTCCAACAATTCAGAGGCCAGCTGAAGAATCGTCTGCTGATCAATGCCCGCCAGCTTTGCAGTTCCAGCCGCAACCGCCTCTGGCCGCTCCGTCTCCTTCCGGAGCACCAAAACCGGTTTCCCCATCGCCGGTGCTTCTTCCTGCAAACCGCCGGAATCCGTCATGACCATATAGCAGCGCGCCATTAAATTGTGCATCTGCTCCACATCCAGCGGATCAATCAGATGAATCCGCGGCGTATTGCCAAGAATTCCAAATGCACATTCCCGTACCACTGGGCTGAGATGCACCGGATAGACAACTTCTACATCCGGATGGGTTTGTACCATGGTGCGAATCGCGTGCATGATGTTCTGCATTGGCTCACCATAGTTTTCCCGCCGGTGGCAGGTCACCACCACAACCCGGTGATGTTCGAAGTCCAATTCGTTCAGTAGCGGCTCTGCAAATTGAAAGTCCGGTTTCACCGTGGTCTTCATGGCATCAATTGCCGTATTGCCTGTGATGAAAATTTCCCCCATCACAGATTCTCTTCGCAGATTTTCCGCATTCGCCGCCGTCGGCGAAAAATGCAGCGCTGCCATATCACCAACCAGCGTCCGGTTCATCTCTTCCGGAAAGGGAGAATAGCGATCCCAAGTGCGCAGACCTGCCTCTACATGACCAATCGGAACCTGATGATAAAAGGCCGCCAAAGCGCCGGCAAAAGTCGTTGTCGTATCGCCATGCACCAGAATCAGATCCGGTTTTGCTGTTTCAATCACATGTTCCATACCCAGCAATGCTTTCGCTGTAATCGTAGTCAGAGTCTGGCGCGGTTCCATAATATTGAGATCAAAATCCGGATGCAGCTGAAAAATATCAAGCACTGAATCCAGCATCTGCCGGTGCTGTGCAGTGACACATAGCTGGCTTTCCACACCTGGACGGCTAGCCAGTTCCTTAACCAACGGCGCCATCTTAATTGCTTCCGGCCGTGTTCCAAACACGGACATTACTTTAACTTTGTTCATGGTCTGTCTGCTCCTCTTCCTTCGTGTTTTCTTCCTGGGGCGCCTGATCCAGAATGCCCTCATTTCGCGGGCCAAAAATCAATCGCATTCCAATCGCCGCAACCACGAATACGCTGGCAATCAGGAACATCGCCTTGAATTCGCCGGAGGTCGTCAACACCACAGCAGCCAATCCCAGAATTGCCGTAATGAAATAAGTAATCGCCACTGACTGCTTCTGTGAAAATCCCATGTCAATCAGGCGGTGATGAACATGGCCGCGATCAGCTACCATTGGGTTCTGTCCCTTGGCAATTCGCCGCAAAAACGCAAAACAAATGTCAAAAATCGGGACGCCCAAAATCAAAAATGGCACTGCAAACGAGATAATGGCATACATTTTAAACAGGCCCTGTACCGACAGGGTTGCCAAAATAAATCCCAAAAAGGTGGATCCGGTATCACCCATAAAAATTTTTGCCGGATTAAAATTATAAGGAATAAATCCGATGCAGGCACCAAGTAGCGCCGCAATAATAATCGCAATATTCCCTTCTGCCACCATCAATGCAATCACCAGAAGCGTTCCGGCAGAAATTGCCGAAACACCAACTGCCAAGCCATCCAAGCCATCAATAAAGTTGACCGCGTTGGTAATTGCCACAATCCAAATGATGGTAACCGGGACACTGAGCCAATGCAGATCGATAAAGGAAGCATCCGAGAAAATGTTGAAATTGGAAATGAATTGAATCACACAACCATGGTAAACTGCAATTGCCGCAGCAAATATCTGCACAAAAAACTTGGGCAGCGCTGGCAGCGCCATAATGTCGTCCAACACGCCGAGAATGACAATAATGACCGCACCCATCAGAATGCCCTGCATCTGCCTGTCAATATCGGCAAAGAGCAAAGTGGACAGGAGAAAGCCCAGGAAAATTGCCAAACCGCCCAAACGCGGAATCGGCACCTTGTGCATTCTCCGGTTATCCTTCGGCACATCAATTGCACCAATTTTATAGGCCAGCGATTTTACAATTGGCGTTGACAGAAATGAAATGAGAAGTGCCACCGCAATCGCCGCCAGCACGCGCAGAACAAGTTGCAAATCAGTCACAGAGCCGCATCCTTTCTGTTACAGTGCTACAAAGCCAACCTTTTTGTAGACTTTTCGCAATGTCTTGTTTGCCACATAGGACGCGTGCTCCGCCCCTTCCCGGTAGATCGACTCCAGATAGGCTTTATCGGACATAATCCGGGTGGCTTCCTCCCGCACAGGACGCAGGAGTTCTACGGTTGCTTCGCCGACTGCGGTCTTGAAATCTCCATAGCCGCGGCCCGCAAACTCCCGCTCAATCGCTCCAAAGTCCGCACCAGTAGCAACAGAATAAATCTGCATCAGGTTCGAGACGCCGGGCTTTTCTTTTGGTGCATAGCGCACCTGCGTATCACAGTCCGTCACTGCGCGCTTAAAAGCCCGCATAATATCCTCCGGCTTTTCCATCAGGTAAATGCAGCCGCCAGGATCCTTGTCCGACTTGGACATCTTATTCTCAGGCGAAGTCAGGCTCATGATTCGGGCACCGACCTTGGGAATATAGGGATCCGGCAGCTTGAACACATCGCCATAGATCCCGTTGAACCGCGTAGCAATATCCCGGCAGATCTCCACATGCTGTTTCTGATCCTCCCCCACTGGGACCAGATCCGCCTGATAAAGGAGAATATCTGCCGCCATCAAGCTTGGATAGGTAAAGAGACCTGCGTTAATATTGTCTGCATTCTTTGCAGATTTGTCCTTAAACTGCGTCATACGGCTAAGCTCGCCGAACATCGTATAGCAATCCAGCACCCAGCCGAGCTGTGCGTGTGCCGGTACATGACTCTGAATAAAAATTGTGTTCTTCTTGGGATCCAGACCGCACGCCACATACTGCGCCAGCTGCTCCAGTGTACGCCGACGCAAATCCGCCGGCACCTGGCGGACCGTAATTGTGTGCATATCGGCCATCATATAATAGCAGTCATATTCATCTGCCAAAGCAACCCAGTTTTTAATTGCACCAAGGTAAGAGCCAAGCGTCAGTGCGCCGCTGGGCTGAATACCGGAGAGAATTACTTTTTTCTGGACAGGCTTTTCATCCATAATTTCATCGTCCTCTTTTCCGTAAATGCGTAAAGGTGTAGTGTTATTTTATCACAGATACGCAAACATCGCAACAAATCTTGACGAGACGAAAAAGAAAATATATAGTATAAAAGATCATGACAGAAACGAATGGGAGGATATTCCATGGATTTTTTTGAGGAAATGGAACAGCGGATTCCAAAAGGCACCGTCCGCACGCGGTTTGCCCCAAGCCCTACCGGCTATATGCATATCGGCAATCTGCGCACTGCACTCTACACCTATTTAATTGCAAAACATCTTGGCGGTACTTTTATTCTACGAATTGAAGACACGGATCAGGAGCGCTATATCGAAGGTGCAACCGAGATTATCTATAGTACACTGAAAACCTGTGGTCTTCAGCACGACGAGGGTCCGGACATCGGCGGCCCGGTTGGCCCCTATATTCAGACTGAGCGGCGAGAACTCTACGGAAAATATGCAGATCTTCTGATTCAGAAAGGCGGCGCTTATCGCTGCTTCTGCAAAGAGGAAGAAGGCGTCGTCCATGTGACGCTTCCAAACGGTGACACTATCAAAAAGCACCAATGCGTCTGTGCTGCGCTGTCTGAAGCCGAAATCCAAGCAAAGCTGAATGCTGGAACGCCTTATGTCATCCGCCAAAAAATTCCGCAGGAAGGCACCACAACTTTCTCTGATGTGATTTTTGGTGATATTACTGTCTCCAACGCTGAGCTGGATGAAAATGTGTTGATTAAAACAGATGGCCTTCCCACTTACAACTTCGCCAATGTTATTGACGATCATCTGATGGGCATTACCCATGTTGTCCGCGGCTCCGAGTACCTCTCCTCCGCCCCTAAATACAACCTGCTCTATCAGGCTTTTGGATGGGAAATCCCAATCTATGTTCATTGCTCCCCTGTAATGCGTGACAGCCAGCACAAGATGTCCAAGCGTCATGGCGATCCTTCTTTTGAGGATCTTTTGAAGCGCGGTTATCTTCCGGACGCTGTGCTGAACTATGTGGCGCTGTGCGGATGGAGCCCCGGCGGCGAACAGGAACTTTTCACGCTGGCGGAACTTGTGAAGATTTTTGATGTCAAGGGAATCTCCAAATCCCCGGCTGTGTTCGATATTAACAAACTGACCTGGATGAATGGTGAGTATATGAAAAAGCTCTCTGCAGATCAGTTTTACACGCTGGCAAGGCCCTATCTGGAAACCACCATCACCAATCCTGCGATTGATTTGAAAGCCGTCGCCGCACTGTGTCAGAGCCGCTGCGAGGTACTGACCGATTTGCCGGAACGGGTCGATTTCCTTCAGGCCCTGCCGGACTACGATGTGAGTCTCTATGTTCACAAGAAAATGAAAACAACACCCGAAAACTCCCTGGCTTCCCTCCAGGCGGCGCTTCTTGTTCTCAAAGCGCTGGAGAATTGGAATAACGATTCGCTGTATACAGCACTCATGGAATTGGCTGCAACGCTGGGCGTCAAGAACGGTGTTGTTCTCTGGCCGGTTCGTGTCGCAGTTTCCGGAAAGCTGTCCACGCCGGGCGGCGCAACTGAAATCTGTGCATTGCTCGGCAAAGAAGAATCTCTCCGTCGGATTCAAACCGGCATCGAAAAACTCTCTCATTAAAAAAGCCCATTTTTACCGCGCCGTCCCGTTTTTTTGTTGGGCGGCGCGGTTTTCTGGGTATGATCCGCTTAAAATTTCAATTTTTCTGCTACAATATTCATACGCAGTTCATATCTGCCACATAACATACACAATGTATTTGATTGAATGGAACGGAGGCACCCATGTTTGGATATGTCTTTGCGCACCGCGATTCCTTAACCGAGTCGCAGTTGGCTCGCTACAAGCAGTACTACTGCGGTCTCTGCCGAAGCCTGCGGTTGCAGCATGGGCTGGTTGGAGAAGCAACACTGACCTATGATATGACCTTTCTCGTCATGTTGCTGGACTCTCTGTACGAGCCAGAACCAACGACCGGACAGGAGCGCTGCCTGATGCATCCCATTCATGTTCACGACTATTCTGTATCAAAATATACAGAATATGCTGCCGACCTCAATGTTGCGCTCGTCTACTACAGCTGCCTGGATGACTGGCAGGATGATCGAAGCCTGCCAAAGTTGGCTGCCGCAAAACTGCTTCACAAAAAAATGGTTCAGGTCAGCGCACAATATCCCCGCCAGTGCGGCAACATTCAATTCTGCCTGAATCGGCTGCGGCAGATTGAGCAGGCACAGGATCCGAGCCCCGATGCTGCTGCAAATTGCTTTGGCGATCTCATGGCAGAGCTTTTCGTAGTAAAGGAAGACATATGGGCGCCAACCCTTCGGCAAGTCGGCGCCGCATTGGGTCGGTTTATCTATGTGATGGACGCCGTAATGGATCTTGATGGCGACCGGCGCTCCGGCAATTACAACCCAATGATTGCGCTCGCGGACAGCGGCCAAACAACAGAAGATTTTATTCAGATTTTAACAATGCTGATCAGTGAATGCACCACAGCATTTGAAAAACTCCCGCTGGTACAGGATGTGGAAATTCTCCGCAACATTTTGTACACCGGAGTGTGGACAAAACTCTACACTGCCCTGCAGCAGGACAAGAAGGATGGTTATCAATGACAAAAGATCCCTACGAAGTACTCGGCGTTTCCCGAAATGCCTCGGATGAGGACATCAAAAAAGCATACCGCAAGCTTGCCAAGCAGTACCACCCTGATATGCACCCTGGCGATGCAGAAGCAGCAAAAAAGATGAATGAAATCAATGCCGCTTATGAGCAGATCAAGAATCCGCAAAAGGCACAGACCGCATCCGGATATTACAGCGGTTCCAGTCAAAACAGCTATGGGCAAAGCGATTATGGACAGAGCAGTTCCTCTGGTGATCCTTATGAGGATTTCTTCCGCAATTTCGGCTTTGGCGGCTATCAGCAGAACTACAGCCGGTATCAGCAGCGCGAACAGGAAGGCCCCGCAGAATATCAGGCTGCACGCCATTTTGTCAATCTCGGCTCTTATGCGGATGCAGTCAATGTGTTGAATTCCATTACAGCTGCAGACCGGACGGCAGAGTGGTATTATTTGAGCGCGCTTGCAAATTATGGCCTCGGCAACCGAATTCAGGCTATGCAGATGATGGATACCGCAATTCGGATGGATCCGGACAATCTGGAATATGAGCAGGCAAAACGCCGGATGCAGAGTGGCAGCGAATTCTATCAGCAAAACGGTGGATTCCATACCTTTGTGGCAACACCCTATTCTATGTGCACACTGTGCATAGGTTGTTATGCCGCACAATGTCTATGCAGTCCATTTTGCCGTTGTTGAGTTGATTCTTCGGGAGGACACCAGATATGGGAAAAATCATTGGAATTGATCTCGGCACCACAAACAGCTGTGTCGCAGTGTTGGAGGGTGGAAAACCCACCATTATTCCAAATGCAGAAGGCGGCAGAACCACGCCATCTGTCGTTGCATTTACGAAAATCGGCGAGCGGCTTGTCGGTGCGCAGGCAAAACGGCAAGCCGTCACCAACGCAGAACGAACGATTTGCTCGATCAAACGGGAAATGGGAACCGATTTCCGCGTCACAATCGACGGCAAGAAAATGCTGCCGCAGGAAATTTCGGCAGCCATTCTGCGCCAGCTGAAGCGCGATGCAGAGGCGTATCTCGGCGAGCCCGTTACAGAAGCTGTTATTACTGTCCCGGCCTATTTTTCCGACGCACAGCGGCAGGCCACGAAGGACGCCGGCAAAATTGCCGGGCTGGAGGTTCGCCGAATTATCAACGAGCCGACTGCCGCCGCATTGGCTTATGGCCTGGATCATGGAACACCGCAGAAGATCATGGTATTTGACCTCGGCGGCGGCACCTTCGATGTATCCATCATTGAAATCGGCGAGGGTGTTATCGAAGTACTTGCCACCTCCGGTGATAATCACTTGGGCGGTGACGACTTTGACAAAGCGATCGCAGATTACCTGCTGCAGGAGTTTCGTAAAACGGAAAAAATCGACCTAAACAAGGATCTTGCCGCCATGCAGCGTGTACGCGAAGCGGCGGAGAAAGCCAAAATTGAGCTTTCAGCCGCTTCCTCCACCAATATCAACATTCCATTTATCGCAGTCGGCAAATCCGGCCCTGTGCATATGGATATTACGCTGACGCGCGCAAAATTTGACGAATTGACTGCTCCCCTCGTCAACCGTACTGCACAGCCTGTGCAACGCGCGCTCTCTGACGCGGGGCTGCGCGCATCCGATCTCAATATGGTACTGTTAGTCGGCGGTTCCACACGGATTCCTGCCGTGCAGGACAAGGTGCGCCAGTTGACCGGAAAGGAACCAAGTAAAAATCTCAATCCGGACGAATGCGTTGCACTGGGTGCCTGTATTCAGGGCGGTACGCTCGGCGGTGACATTGCCATTGGCTCCAATGCTGCAGATGGCGGTATTTTGCTGCTGGATGTCACACCGCTTTCCCTCTCCATCGAAACCGTCGGCGGTATCGCCACACGGTTGATCGACCGGAACACAACACTGCCGATTCATTATTCAAAAATCTTCACAACCGCTTCCAACTTCCAAACCGGAGTCGAAGTCAATGTGCTTCAGGGCGAGCGGCATTTTGCACGGGATAACAAGAGTCTGGGAAAATTCCGTCTCGGCGGCATTAAGCGTGCGATGCGCGGCGTTCCACAGATTGAGGTCACTTTTGATATTGACGCAAACGGAATTGTAAATGTCTCCGCGCGCGATCTGGCTACCGGAAAACAGCAAAGCATTACCATCTCCGGCTCTGCCAATATGACGAACTCCGAAATCAATGAAGCAATTCAAAACGCTGCCAAGTACGAGCAGGAGGACAATGCCCGCAAGCGTAATGTGGAAGCATTGAACGAAGGCAGCGTACTTGTAACGCAAACAGAAGAAGCGCTTGCTGCCGTCGGCAAACAACTTCCAAAGGATCAGCAGCGGCAGATCAAGAATCATTTGACCCAGCTCTATCGGTTGGTGCGTCATGCCAAACCAGGAAAAATCACCGATGCAGAAGGCGATGCAATTCTTGCAGCCGTACAAGAACTGACGATCAGTGCGCAGCCTCTGATGGACCTCTTCGAGGCAACACGCTCACAGGACAACGAGCAGCATGGATGAACGCTTCGCTTCCCTGCCCGGTCGTCTGCTGCCCTGGTATGCAGCGCATCACCGTGATTTGCCCTGGCGCCGTGACCGTGAGCCATATCATGTCTGGCTCTCAGAAATCATGCTGCAGCAGACGCGTGTGGAAGCTGTTAAATCCTATTACACACGATTTCTGCAAGCCTTACCGGATATTTCGTCGCTGGCCGCAGCAGATGACGACCAGCTGCACAAGCTTTGGGAAGGGCTTGGTTACTACACTCGCGTCCGGAATCTCAAGCGCGCTGCACAAGTGATTCTGTCGGAGTATGACGGTGTGTTTCCATCTACCCACGCACAAATTCTGCAGCTTCCTGGGATCGGTGCTTATACCGCCGGTGCAATCGCTTCCATCTGCTTTGGCCAGCCGACCCCTGCTGTGGACGGCAATGTGCTGCGGGTCACCACACGCTTGACCGCAAACGACGCCCCGATTGACACCCCTGCTGTGAAAAAAGAAATCACACAGTCACTTGCCGCAATCTATCCCGCTGATGCCTGTGGCGATTTTACACAGAGCCTGATGGAACTTGGTGCTACCATCTGTGCGCCGAATGGCGCACCGGACTGTCTGAATTGTCCGCTTCAGGACCTGTGTGCAGCGCATCTGAGCAGCAGAGAAACCGCCTATCCGGTAAAATCTGTCAAGCGGCCGCGCCGGATCGAAAATCGGACGGTTTTCCTGCTGCGCTGTGCAGATACAGTTGCGCTCCACCGCCGGCCGGCAAAAGGTCTTCTCGCCGGTCTTTGGGAGCTTCCAAACTGTTCAGAACATCTCACTGCCCAGCAAGCGTTGGAAACAGCCTCTGCATTTGATGTGCATCCGCTGGAACTGGTAAAATCGGTCGACCATACCCACATTTTCACCCATATCGAATGGCACATGCGCTGCTTTGAAATTCGATGTCAAGCAGCGTCATCGCGTTTTGTTTGGGTCGCAAGCGATGCCCTCGCATCCCAGTATGCACTGCCAACCGCTTTCCGAATCTTTCTATAAGGAGTGCTATCATGACCGATCTTGAGCGTGCAAAAGCGCAATTTTCTTCCGATCTGTTTGCAACCGCCGTTACCGGTGTCGAAATTTTAGAAGCGTCTGTCGGCCATTCCAGATGTATGCTGAAGCTAGAGCCGCGGCATATGAATTGCCTGGGCGTTCCGATGGGCGGTGCGATCTTCACCCTTGCCGACTACGCTTACGCAGTCGCATCAAATTTTGATCAAAAACCTGCAATTTCCACCAGTGGTCAGATCACCTATCTTGCATCGGCAAAGGGAAGCGTGCTCTATGCTCAAGCAGATGTCATTCGAAGCGGGCGTTCTACCAACTTTTTCAAAATCGAAATTTCCGATGACCTTGGCAATCAAGTTGCTTTCATGACGATGAACGGTTTTGTATTGCCGGAAAAGAAATAAAAATGGCCATGCACACCGTTACAGTGTGCATGGCTTTTTATACCCCAATGCTCTGAAGCACTAGACATTTTTCTCAGGATTCTCCATCTACCGCCATCTTCAGTCTATCGCAAATAACACGCATAATCCGGATAAATTGCTCCGTCTCTTCCTCTGAAATCGGTTCACGGACAAACTGTACAACCTCGTCTATCATTTGGTTGATCTCTGTTGCAACCTCCCGCCCACGCACGGTAAGCTGATAGCGGCGGCGATATTTTGCAGTTCCCTCCTCAGAAGGAACTGCCGCCGCGTACCCCTTTTCCGTCAGCTCCCGTACTACACGCGAAATCTGCGCTTTGTCTGTATTCTCCAGCGTACAAAGCTCTGTCTGTGTCAATCCCTTTTTCCCCGCCCGGAGCAACAAATACAAGCAGCGCGTATGTGTGCTGCCAAGGCCAAATCGTTCCATCTTTCGATTTTCTAAGCGCTGAATGGATTTGGTGGCGCTATTGACCAATACCGTAAAGCGCATTAAGCTGCTCCCACGCATCAAATCACTTCCTCTGTTTTTCTTACAATAGCATCAATTTGTTGAGCTGTCAATTTCATGCGCCAACTTTAGCAGCTGCTCCTTGTGATTACAATCCGGATTATTCTGTACTGCAACCAGCAACTTATGCAGCATCTTTCCAACAGCAGGCCCCCTGAGCCAACTTAAATCATTTCCGCGAACGGCCAAATCCTGCAAGCATACCAGTCTTCCATCCCTTGCAAGTGATTCCAGAAGTTCTTCTTTCCCACACAGTACCGCAGCAATTTCCGCAGTACGCATTCCCGCAGCTGCATAAAGCGCAGGCAAATTCAGCGTCTCGCCGCGGCAAGCGTCTACCGCCGCCTGCACACAGTGAATCGTCGTGCGATCTAACCGTAACATCGCCAAGTCCAATTCCGGTACGGCCAATTTCAGGCTTGCCCAGCGGAGCAGTCTTTCATTTTTCACGCTCCGCAGCTGCGGTACCTGCCGAACGCCAAAACGGCGCAGAAAGCCAAACGCTGCTAACGCTTCCACAGTTTCCGGACACTGTGAGCACAGTATTTTTTCCAGCTCATCCCTGACTCGTTCTGCAGAAACTGCTGCCGCCATCGGCGCGCAGCGGCCAATGGCAGCTCTTGTTTCCGCCGCAATCGTGAATCCAAGCTGCGCCTGAAATCGTATGGCGCGGATCATCCGAAGCGCATCCTCTTCAAATCGTACCATAGGATTTCCAACTGCCCGGATACAGCCCGACGCAAGATCCTCCCGGCCGCCGAACGGGTCTGTAAGTCTCCCATATTGATCCATCGCCATCGCATTGATCGTAAAATCACGCCGCGCAAGATCTGCCTGCAGTGAAGCAACAAATTTCACCTGATCTGGCCGCCGGTTATCCCTGTACGCGCCGTCAGTACGGAAAGTTGTCACCTCGTATGCACTGTTATGGAGCAGAACAATTACCGTTCCATAACGCGCCCCGGTCAGTACAGTCTTTTCAAAACAAGCCGCAATTTCTTCCGGTTTAGCATTTGTGGTAATATCCCAGTCATGGATCGGCCGTCCAAGCAGCGTATCACGGACACATCCCCCAACGAGGTACGCCAAGTATCCGGCATTCCGCAAGTTTTGTAAGATCTCTCGTGCTGCTGCATCCATGGACTTTACCCCCGTTCTCTGAAAAATCGAACAGATCAATCAATACTTCTGTCTGAAACTGCAAATAATTCTTGTGTTCCCGTTCATTCAGTATTATAATAATAATTTGTGAGAATCGCAATCTCTCATAGAAATTTGACATCCGGAGGAATCTCCATGCAGTCTCAATATGATATTCGTTCTTTTCTAAAGCCCGGTACCCACGCGCATCTGGTCGGCATTGGCGGCGTTTCCATGCGCCCCCTCGGCTTGGTACTGCACAGCATGGGCCTAACAATCACCGGCTCAGATATGAACAGTTCCGTTTCTACGGAGGATTTGCAGAGCCAGGGCATTCCGGTTGCCATCGGGCACCGTGCACAAAATATTAAGGGTGCAGATTGCATCATTCGTACTGCCGCTGCGCACAACGACAATCCGGAAATCGCCGCCGCCAGAGCCGAAGGGATTCCGGTTTTTGAGCGTGCACAAGCCTGGGGCGTCATCATGCAGTCCTATCGCAACGCAATTTGTGTATCCGGCACCCACGGAAAAACAACGACAACCTCTATGCTGACTCATATCTTTATGGAAGCCGGTGCCGACCCAACTGTTATGATCGGCGGCTATCTCCCACTTTTAAAATCCGGCCACCGGATCGGCAATGGCGACACAATTGTGATGGAGAGCTGCGAATACTGCAATTCTTTCCTGAACTTTTTCCCTACAACTGCTGTGATTCTAAATGTAGATGCTGATCATCTCGATTTTTTCCACAGTCTGGATGACATCAAATCTTCTTTTCGCAAATTTGCCGAACTTGTTCCGGCAGATGGTCTTGTCGTCGCTAACCGGGATGACGAAAACACCATGCAGACATTACACGATTACACAGGGAACCTCATCACCTTCGGCTTGGAAGCCGGTGCAGATGTAACTGCCGGTCCCATGTCTCGCGGCTATTCGTCTTTTGATGTGTTCTGCCGCGGCAAACACTATACCCATCTGGAGCTGAAGGTCATCGGCCGCCATAATGCCTACAACGCGCTGGCCGCCTGCGCCGTCGCCTGGAAGGCAGGAATTCCCGGCGATATCACCGCCCAGGCGCTTGCTTCTTTCCGTGGCGCTGGCCGCCGTCTGGAATATAAAGGCACTTATCAGGGAGCCGATATTTACGACGATTATGCGCATCACCCCAGTGAGCTTCATGCCACGCTTTCTGCCGTTGCATCCATGGGATATAAGCGTGTTATTTGTGCATTCCAGCCCCATACCTACACCCGTACCAAAGCATTGTTTGACGATTTTCTGCGAGAGCTGCGCCGTGCTGATCTTGCTGTTCTGGCTGAGATTTACGCGGCACGGGAACAGAATACCATTGGAATCTCCTCACGAGATCTTGCCGAAAAAATTGACGGTGCCGTCTATTTTGAGACACTGCCGGAGGTAACTGCGTATCTGAAATCTCTGGCGCAGCCTGGCGATGTTATTTTAACTGTCGGTGCCGGTGATATCTATACCGTTGCAGATGCAATTGTAAAAGGATAACTTCAATTACCAAGAAAGCAAAAAGCGTTCGCATCCGACTTCAATCGGGTGCGAACGCTTTTATAAAACACAAAGAACCCGCAGCTAAGCTGCGGGTTCTTTGTTTCTATTGATGGGAAAGAGAGGTGGATAAGGGATAGATCAGAACTGCCGTCCAAGCTGCAAAGCCCCTTGCAGCTTCAGCTCCGCTATCCATCTTTAAGGTACACAATGATTATGTCTAAACTGTGAAGGATTTACCGACAAAGTGAAAACAAATTGTAAATTCAGGGAATTTCTTCCTCTACCGGCGGATTGTCCGGTTCTTCCATCTCTCCCTGCATTTGCTGCCACTGATCTCTTGTAATCAACAACTGGCGCGGTTTTGAGCCTTCAAAGGGACCGACAATTCCCCTGTCCTCCATTTCGTCTACAATCCGCGCTGCGCGCGCATAGCCAAGTTTGAGCCGACGCTGCAGCATCGAAACAGAAGCTTGCCCCGTCTCCAGAATCACTTCAACTGCTGCAGGCAACAACTCATCATCATAGCCGCCATGGCTGGCAGCCTCTTCTTCCATAGTCTTGCCCGCGGGTTTTCCAGTCTCTGCTGCATGGCGTTCAATCTGCTGCATAATGCTGTCATTGTAATCCGATGCAGTATTCTTTTTAATAAATTCCACAACCCGCTGCACCTCATCATCGCTGATGAAGCAGCCCTGTACACGCATCGGTTTGCCCTGCCCCAGCGGCGCAAACAGCATATCACCTTTGCCAACCAGTTTTTCAGCGCCCGGCGAATCCAAAATAATGCGCGATTCCAAGGAAGATGCCACAGCAAACGCAATCCGCGACGGAATGTTGGCCTTCATCAGTCCGGTGATCACATCAGCAGAAGGCCGCTGTGTGGCAATCACCAGATGAATACCAGAAGCACGGCCCATCTGTGCAACGCGGCAGATGGATTCCTCAACTTCCTTTGCTGCAACCAGCATCAAATCTGCAAGCTCATCAATCACAACAACCAATTGTGCCATTGGCTCTACACCGGTTGTAGCAGCTTGCTTGTTGTAGGACTCCAGATCCCGCACCCCAGCATCCGCCATCAAGCGATAACGACGCATCATTTCTGTCACAGCCCATTGCAGCGCACCGGCAGCCTTTTTCGGATCCGTGACAACCGGAATCAGCAGGTGCGGAATGCCATTGTAAATCCCAAGCTCTACCATTTTGGGGTCAACCATAATCAGCTTGACCTCTTCTGGTTTCGACTTATAGAGCAATGAGATAATCAGCGTATTCATACAGACTGATTTACCGGAACCTGTAGTTCCGGCAATCAGCATATGCGGCAGCTTCGCAATATTCCCCACAATTGCATTGCCACCAATGTCTTTACCAACCGCAAAGGCAACTCTGGATTTGTGGTTGCGGAATTCCGGTGAATCAATCACTTCCCGCGCATAAACTGTGCTGACCACCTTATTTGGCACCTCAATGCCAACCACGGAAATCTGATCCGGAATCGCGGAAATCCGCACACCAGAAGCACCAAGCGACAGCGCAATATCGTCGGCCAGATTTGTAATTTTTGAGAGCTTTACGCCCTGATCCAATTTCAGTTCATACCGGGTGACCGATGGGCCGCGGGTAACATTCTGGATCTCTGCATCAATACCAAAGCTCTGTAGGGTATTTGCCAACCGCTGCTGGTTTTCGCGCATCTCCGTATATCCGTTCACCGCCGTTGCCGTCGGCGCATCCAGCAGAGAAATCGGCGGATAGTGATACTCCGCCGATATGCCTGGCTGCTCTGCAATATCCTGCGCAATTTCCACCGCAGCCTGCTGCGTTTCCTTCGGCCACATCGTTTTCTGCACTTCCGGTACAATTGGCTCCGTCAGCACAGGCGGTTCCGGCTCCTGCGGTGCGGGCGGCACCAGCTCCATGCGCTTGATCTCTTCCGATTCCCGCTGCTCCGGTTCTTCCGTTTGGATTGGTGTGGTAACCGGTACTGACTGTACCGGTGCCGTATCTGGAATCATCGTCTGCAGCGGTTCTTCCTGTAGTTCCGGCTGGGCCGCCTGCTGCGCTGCAGCTTTGACCATTGCCGCCCGGCGTTCCTGAATCAGTTGGTCGGGAGATTTTACCGTCGGTGCGCGCAGCAAACTTTTCCGCTCCGGTACTTTCTCTTCCTCATCAATCGGTACATCATAAGCAAAGCGTGCTTTTCGTGCGGTCTTCTCCATATGTCGCTGCGCCACATGATTCACCAGCGCCGTCGCGGTATCGATCGGTTCTTCTTCCGGTTCTTTCTCTTCCGTCTCCGGCCGTGGGCGATTTTTAATCGCCCGAATCAAACTGGCAACAGTCATATTAAACGCCATAATCAGCAAAACCAGTGTGCCGACAATCAACAGAAGCATCGACAGAAAACTGCCAAGCGCCGTATGCAGTATCTCAGCGACGAGACCAGAAATCAATCCGCCGGAGGTTCCCGCCGCGCCAGAAAGATAAAGATCCTTCAGGGTCGACAGTTTCCAGGAGATCTCGGCACTCGATGCCGCAATATGTACCATCGCACCAACGGTAACCGGCAGGCTCATCGTGCTGATCACTCGCATTTTTACCGGTCTCCCTCTATGAAAAAACAGGGTTGCCGCCGTCAGCAGCAGGCAAAATGGCAGCATATAAAAGCCATAGCCCACCAGTCCGCGGATCAAGCTGCGAATCCACCGGAGCAACAGCGCATCGCTGCCAAACATGGCAATGACAACCACCATACACAACCCCAGCGAAACCATTGCGCCGATCTCCCGGCTGACCGAATTATAAGCTGGCTTTCGATTATTACCGCGTGCCTCATATTTTCCCCGTTTTTTTGTTTTTCCAGTTGTCGTATGGGTTCGCTTCTTCGCAGCCATTCGTTTCACCTTTGTTCTTTGAATTTCTTATGCAATCAGAGATAGAATCAGCGTCAGCAGGCCAACACCCCAGCAGTAGTACGAGAAATATCCAAACGAGCCTTTGTTTGCAATATACCGCAGCAGCCGGATAGAAAGATAGCCGGACACCGCCGCAACCATAACGCCCACCAAATACATTGGCAGCAGGCTCCAGTCTGTATCGGCCTTCAGCGCATCTACCAGACTCAAAATATTAGCACCCATTACCGCCGGAATAGACATCAGGAACGAAAAACGCACGGCAAACTGCCGGTTAAATCCGCGGGCCAGTCCGGCGGAAATTGTGGCACCGGAGCGGGAAATTCCCGGAACCGTAGCAAGCGCCTGCGCGCAACCGATCAGAAGTGCATCCACCATGGTTGCATCCCGGTCTGTTTTTTTGCCATGGCGCATCCGATCGCTGAAAAACAGGACTGCACCGGTGACAATCAAAGCAAAGCTGATGAAAAAGGTATTGGAATACAGCTCTTCCACCCTGTCTTTTACCGGCAAAATTGCAAACAGCGGCAGTGTCGCCACAATAATCATCAAAATCAGCCGCCGCGTTGGAACATCCGGCCGCTGGCCATCCGGCAGACGGCGCAGATGCACCATCGCGAAAAATTCCCGCAGCAGTGCCACAATATCAGCCCAGTAAGCAACAAATACAGCTACCAGCGTACCAAGATGCAGCAACACATCAAAAAGCATATAGTCGTGCTCAATATCGCTCATACCAAAAAAGTTCTGAAAAATTGCAAGATGCCCAGAGCTGGAAATCGGCAGAAATTCTGCGATGCCCTGAATCAGGCCCATCACCATAGCGGTTAAATATGTCATATCATTGCCTCCGCGAATAAAGATCAGTCAGATTTATTTATTTTATCATACTCCGCTGTGAATTTCCAGCTATCTAACCGTTTTCAGAATTTTCTCTTTGCGATCAAATCATATAGGCATTCCAGTGCCGCATGAATCCCACCCAAATGGTCAATCAGGCCGCAAGCAACCGCCTGTTTTCCATAAATCACTGTGCCAATATCGGTTGCAAGCTCGTCGGTCGCCATCATATACTGCAAAAATTGCTCCTGTGAAATGGCAGAATGTGTTGTTACAAACTCAACGATCCGATCCTGAATCCTCCGAAAATACTGAAAGGTTTGCGGTACGCCGACAACCATTCCGGTCATTCGAACCGGATGGATCGTCATCCCCGCAGACGGAACTATAAAGCTCTTTGCGGTCGACACTGCCAGAGGAACACCGATCGAGTGCCCACCGCCCAACACCAGAGAGACTGTCGGTTTCCGCATTCCAGCGATCATCTCTGCAATGCCAAGTCCGGCTTCGATATCGCCGCCAACCGTATTCAAAAGCAGCAGCAAACCATCAATCTCTTCCGATTCCTCCACCGAGGCCAGAATCGGCATCACATGTTCATACTTTGTTGTTTTTGCCGTCGGTGGAAGCACCTGATGCCCTTCAATTTGTCCGATAATTGCCATGGTATAAATCGTTCCGCGCCCGGTTGATGTTACAGATGATCCAAATTCCAGCGTCTGCTGCCGTTCCTGTTCTACTGCATCGCTGTGATTTTCCTCGCTCAAGTCCATGCCCCCTCAAAAACTCTTCCATTAGTATGGGCAAAATGGACTTTATTATGATTTACAAAATCGGCCACCCTGTTTCATCCAACCGAATCACCAGATAAGCCTTTTCCCGAATTGTCTGCAATCGAAAGAAACAAAACAACGGTATCAATGAGAACGGCGTCTCCGGATCATAGGGTACCGCCACCTCCTGAATGGCGCCATCCATTCTCGCCAGCGCGTCTTTGATCGGATAACCTTGGATTTTCCCCTCCCAAGACGCCCAGTTGTCCTCCCGCGCCTCGCAGCGTATAATCGCTTCCGGATGAAACCAGGAGGCCGGGAATAATTTTGCTGCCCGCAGCGCTCCATCCTTCGGAACCATAACGCCCAACGCTTCTTCTCCACACTCCAGCACCACATAGGCCCGCAGCAGCCGCTCCGGGGCCTGCTGTGCAACCGTGGCAATCGCCTGCCAGTAAAGGCCCTGCCGCCGGAGTTGCAGTACCCCCTGCTGCACACCATCCACATAACACGGGAATTCCGCTTCCATAAAATCAGCCCCCCGCATAAGATTATGCAGGGGGCTACTGAATTCAGTATTATTTCATCAGGATCTTTCCGGTCGCACCGGCCTTTAAGGTACAATCACCGGTTGCCACATAAAGATGATTCGCTGTAAGCGCCGCACCATCTGTTAATGCCGTTCCCGCGGTCGTATCTGTCAGGCCAGCTGAAGACACCGTCGCAGATCCGCTTAAAAACAGCACTTCACTTCCTGCTTTCAGCGAAATCACCGTTCCGTTCTCCAAGTTTACGGTTTCATATTCTGTTTCAGCATCCGACTCCGGTACATCGTACGCCGGAAGGTTCGATGTAAAAGACTGAATACGCCGTTCCAGACTGGTATTCAAGCTCTGCGCCTGACGCTCTGCCTTTGCAGCAATATCGGCAGTCAGTGTGTCCTTAAAAGTTCCGTTCAAATAGCTTAATGTTACAAGCGGATCGCTGGAGGATCCGGCTGCTGCGTATACAACCGCTCCCGCAATCAGCGTAATCACCAGGGAAACAATCACTACGCGGAGCACCACTCGTCTGCTGGACATTTCATCCGCTCCTTTGTTCGTTTTCCCCCATTATAGCGGCTTTTTAATAATCATGCAACCCAAAACTGACCGCAATTGCAGAGTCAACCTGATTCATCATTGCTTCATCAAGACGCCCCATATGTTCCCGCAGCCGGCGTTTGTCGATCGTTCGGATCTGCTCCAATAACACAATTGAATCCTTACTCAGTCCAACGCTCGGTCCTTTCAGCGTAATATGGGTCGGCAGCTGTGCTTTCCCGGTCTGGCTGGTGATCGCTGCTGCAATCACGGTGGGAGAATGCCGGTTTCCGGTATCATTTTGAACAATCAACACCGGTCTAGTTCCGCCCTGCTCACTCCCGACAACAGGGCTTAAATCGGCATAGAAAATGTCGCCGCGCTTCACATTGGTATCCATCATGTCACACTCCGAGAGGTTGAGAATTACCCTACATACAGGGTTACTTTCATTCTCCCACACAGCGGCGGTAATTATACCGACGGGAGGCTCCCAATCATTCTATGCAGCAGCGGGCAAGCTTTACACAATGTAACGCAGCAAGTCCACTGTATGTCCATCCCGATAATACAGCCGTGGAACTCGTTTGCTGACAGCGCAGAGAATCTCATACGGAATCGTCCGTGCCTGCTCCGCCAAATCGTAGCAGGTATTTTCACCGGCATTTCCACTTCCGAAAATCGTCACTGTATCTCCGACCTTTGCCTGCGGTACTTCTGAAATGTCAATCATGCACATATCCATGCAAATCCGGCCAACAATCGGCACCCGGCAGCCATCCAGCCACAGCTCTGTACCACTAGAAAGACACCGCATCAGTCCATCGGCATAGCCGACCGGGACAACCGCAATCCGGCGCGCCGATTCCGTAATATAGGTTCTGCCATAACTGACCGGCGTCTGTCCCGCATAGTCTTTAATCTGCGCAATAGATGTATACAGAGAAAAAGTAGGGCGAAGATCCAGGCAGCCCTTCAGTTCCTCTGCCGGGAACAAACCATAGGTTGCAATGCCGGAACGAACCATATCCAGTGCATACTCCGGATACTGCAAAATTGCACCGGAATTTGCGTGATGCCGCAGCGCAAATGTCACACCTTCCGCTTTGAGTGCGTCCAGCGTCTGCATAAAGCGTGAGAACTGAAGCGCAGTATAGGACTGATCTTCCGGGGTGACGCTGTCTGCCACTGAAAAATGAGCGAAAACACCTTCCAGCTCCAAGCAATTCTGTTTTGCAAGCGTCACAATTTCCGAAATTGTTTCCGGACGATCATAGGCCGCAAATCCGAGCCGCGACATACCGGTATCCAGCTTAATATGCACTTTCAGGCGCTGCCCTGTACCGGAAAGCCGCTTCTGCAGCTGCAATCCATAGTCCAGCGAATTGACCTCCTGGGTCAAATTTTTCTCCACCAGCAATGCGGCATACTCCGGGGGTGTGTAGCCCAGAATTAAAATCGGCAGCTGCACACCTCCGCAGCGAATCTGTACCGCTTCCTCCAGATCAGAAACCGCCAGATAATCTGCGCCAAGCCGCTCCAGTTCCCGGCTGATCGCCACCGCACCATGCCCATAGGCATCCGCTTTGACAATTCCCAGGAATTTACAACCCGCGGGCAACACACCACGAATCTGGCGATAGTTGTGGGCCAGGTTGTCCAACGACACCGAAACCCAGGTTCTCTTTATGTAGTCAATCATCGATCGTACCCTCACATCATTCGTCTGAGCAATCCGTAAACTCCGAAATGTCCATTGTTAGAATTACATCTTCCGCATCGCAAATCTCCGCCCCCGTCGGCAGACCAGTCTCCTGATCAAACCAGCAGCGCACCATCAGTTCTTCCTGATCGTAACCCTGCCGGTAAACCACAAGCTGCTGATCGCCCTCCATACCAGCTGAATCAATATAGCCTGTCAGCCAACATTGGTAAAGGACTGCAGGTGCACAGACCGGTGCAATCTTTCCGGTCCCCAGCGTTCCAAACTCCAAACTAAGGTCGTCAAAGCGAACTTTTCGTCCATCTTCCGTCACCGTTGCCGTGATTCCGCTGATCGTGTCCGGTTCTGTTACCGTCAGCCGGGTTTCTTCCGGTGTACAGTCGCAGTACAGCGAAAAAGTACAGCTCCGCGCCGCATAATCTGCCGTCACCGATACCGAAAAAGTGCAATTGTTCATTTGCAGCAACCGCTGGCGAAATTCCAACGCCTGTTGCATGGTTTTCTCTTTGCCGCAGCCACTCAGCAGCAACAGCAGCATCATTAGTACAGCAGCTCTTTTCCACTGCCGCACACGCGTCCCTCCTAATTATGGCAAAAGTCGCGGGATCGCATCAATCAAATCCGACGGCAGCATACCATACTCGCCAATTGTAGCGGCGCAGTGATCTCCTGCCGCTCCATGCAGATAAACCGCAGCCTGGGCCGCGTCCAAAGGCGCAAGCCCCTGTCCCAGGAACGATACCAATATTCCCGCCAGCACATCACCGCTGCCTCCTGTTGCCATTCCCGGATTTCCTGTTGTATTGACAGACAATACCGCGCCATCTGTTACAACCGTGCGGTAGCCCTTCAGAACCACCACACTGCCGGTTGTCCGCGCCAGTTCTGTTGCTGCCTGAAAGCGGTCAAATTGCTGCAAATCGCCGCCCAGTCGTGCAAACTCCCCATCATGAGGTGTCAGCACCACCGGACAGGCCGCCCCGCGCAATACATCTATATGACCCTCCAGGGCATTTATACCGTCAGCGTCCAAAACCACTGGCTTCTTTTGCTGCAAAATCGCCTCCAGCACAGGTAAAACGCCTACTCCACGGCCGAGTCCCGGTCCGAACAAGCAGGCATCACACTTGGACAAGCGACTGCAAATCTCTGTTGCAGCTTCCGCTGAAAGGTGTCCATTCTCATCTTCTGGCAGTGGAAACACCATTGCCTCATCCAGCTTCGCCGCCAAAATCGGGTAAATTGTCCGCGGCACGCCAAGCGAGACCAGGCCCGCACCGGACCGCAGCGCCGCACGCGCCGCCATCGCCGCAGCCCCCGTAAAGCCAACACTGCCGCAAAGCAGCAGCAGTTTTCCAAAGTCGCCTTTATGCGCATCTCTCCTGCGGCGCGGAAATAAAGGGAGAATTTTCTCTTCCGTCAAAAGGGTTCCGACAATTTCCCGGTTTTCCATTGCCTGCTCCGGAATTCCAATCGGTACAACTTCCAGACGGCCTGTACAGTACAGACCGGGTGCCAAAAGCTGTCCCGGCTTTGCCATGGAAAAAGTCACCGTTACATCGGCATGCACCGCTTCTCCAAGGATTTCCCCGGTGTCTGTTGCCACACCGCTTGCAATATCGCAAGATACCACCTGTACTGCACTCTGGTTGATCAGTTGTGCCGCCTGCAGGCCAATTCCCCGCAGCGGCGCATTGAGTCCTGTCCCAAACAGTGCATCGACCGCAACCGTGCTCTGTTCCAGCGCATTCCTGGCCGTCTCTTCTGAAAAGGGCTCCAGCAAACCGCCTGCTGCAATCAGACGATGCTCCATTTCTGTCGTATCCGCTGTCATCTTTTCCCGCGCGCCACAGAGAAAACAACGCACTCTACACCCTCGCTCCAGCAGCAGCCGTGCGCAGGCGACGCCGTCGCCGCCGTTGTTTCCTGCGCCGCAGAACACTGTAACCATATGCGGCGTCTGTTCCATCAGCTGCCACACCGTCTCCGCCACTGCGGACGCCGCATGTTCCATTAACAAAGTCGATGGAATTCCAAGCTTCTCAATCGCGTAACGGTCTATTTCTTTCATTACAGATGCCTTTGCAATCTTCACAGCACCGCCCCCATTTTTTGTTATTATAGGCGGCAGCGGAAAGATAGTCAAATTATTGTTGCAAGTTTTTGCCGAATGTGTTAGAATTTATTTTATATAATAATGAAAAGCGATGAATGGGTCGCCTTGCTGTGGTAACGCTGGCAAAGAGAGGGCGGGTTGCTGAAAACCGCCTGCAGCGCACGCCGGGCTTTCCCCCAGGAGCTGCCGTCTGAACCAGAATCGTAGGATTGGCCGGGTCACTCCGTTATGGGTATCGAGCGCGCTGTTTGGCGAATTGCGGGTGGTACCGCGGAGGTCTGTCCTTCGTCCCCATTTGGGATGAAGGACTATTTTTTTGCATTTTTACAAGAAGGAGTTTTGATATGAAAGAGCAACTGGAAAAAATCCGCCAGGATGCGCTTACCGCGTTAGACGCTGCCACTGATCCTGCGGCACTGGAAGCGTTACGCGTCCGCATTCTCGGAAAAAAAGGCGAACTCACTGCCGTTTTAAAGCAAATGGGAAAGCTGAGTCCGGAAGAGCGCCCTGCCATGGGGCAGATTGCCAATGAAGTCCGCGCTGCAGTCGAGGAAAAGCTGGAAAGCGTTAAAACTACCCTGCAGGCAAAAGCGTTGGAGCAAAAGCTCGCTTCTGAGGCTGTGGATGTGACCATTCCGGGCAAGCCCATCCAGATGGGTCACCGCCACCCCATGTATATTGCACTGGATGAAATCAAGGATATCTTTATCGGCATGGGCTTTGAGGTCCTGGATGGTCCGGAGGTTGAGCTTGCAACCTATAACTTCGACAAGCTGAACGCGGAAGAGGGACATCCCTCCCGCGACTGGTCCGATACCTTCTATTTTGATACCGACAGCCGTGTAATGCTGCGCAGCCAGACAAGCCCCATGCAGGTGCGCGCCATGGAGACGCATACCCCGCCAATCCGCATCATTGCACCGGGCCGCGTTTACCGGAAAGATGAAGTCGACGCAACGCACTCGCCCATGTTCCATCAGGTGGAAGGTATGGTGATCGATAAGGGCGTTACCATGGCCGATCTGAAGGGCACCCTGAATCTCGTCATGGAACACCTTTACGGCAAGGGCACCGTAACCCGCTTCCGCCCTCATCATTTTCCCTTTACGGAGCCTTCCTGCGAGATGGATGTCCAGTGTCACAAATGCGGTGGTGTTGGCTGCCCCACCTGTAAGGGAGAAGGCTGGATTGAGGTGCTGGGCGCCGGTATGATCCACCCCAATGTACTGCGGATGTCCGGCATTGATCCGGAGGTTTATTCCGGCTGGGCATTTGGTATGGGTCTGGAACGCATGGCAATGCGTCGATTCAAAATCGCCGATCTGCGGTTGATTTTTGAAAACGATGTCCGGTTCCTAGAACAGTTCTGAAAGGAGAGCGCAGCATGAATTTAAGTAGAAAATGGCTCAATGAATTTGTCACTGTCGATGCCAATGACAAAGATTTTTCCGAAGCGATGACTCTCTCCGGTTCCAAGGTGGAAACCACAGAAGATCTGGGCGCTGAAATTTCCAATGTGGTCGTCGGCAAAATTCTCTCCATGGAGCGTCACCCCGACTCTGACCATATGTGGGTCTGCCAGATTGACACCGGCGATAATGCCCCTGTTCAGATCGTTACCGGCGCATGGAATATCCATGTCGGCGATCTGGTTCCCGTCGCCCTGCACAAGTCCACCCTACCCGGCGGCAAAAAAATTGAAAAAGGCAAACTGCGCGGCGTTCTCTCCAACGGTATGCTGTGTTCTCTGACTGAACTGGGACTGGACGAGCGCGACTTTCCTTACGCCGCCATTATCCCGGCCGCATTGTTGAACGACTATAAGCCGCTGGATCCGGAAAAGCCTTCCATCCCAGCCGATGTACAGCCCGGTCACAAAATTTATGGGCCGGTGATTGCCGCAAAAATCCTGGAGTGTGAATCGCAGCCTGATGGCACCTTCCACACCTGCCTGGATCTGAATGGTGCAACAGCCTGCCCCGATACCAACTGCATGAACCTTCATGCCGGTGATCTGGTAGCCTACAACACCAAATCTGACACGATCTGCACACTGGAGGATCTCCACGCTGAGCAAAAGGAATTTCCTCACTGCATTACAGATGGTATCTTTGTTCTCCGTGAAGAGGGTGCCAAACCCGGTGATGACATCCGCCCCCTGATCAATGCAGATGACCATGTGGTTGAATTTGAGATTACCCCAAATCGTCCGGACTGTCTCTCTATCATCGGACTGGCCAGAGAAGCTGCCGCGACTTTCGATCAGCCGCTGCGGCTCCACGATCCGGTTGTACAGGGTGGCGGCAACGGCAACCTGATGGATCTTTTGGATGTGGAAACACCAGATGTTGATCTCTGCCCGCGTTACACTGCCCGTATGGTGCGCAATGTCAAGATCGGTCCTTCCCCCAAATGGATGCGGGAGCGGCTGCGCGCCATGGGTGTGCGTCCAATTAACAATATTGTAGATATTACCAACTATGTCATGCTGGAGTATGGTCAGCCGATGCATGCCTTTGACTACCGCTATGTGAAAGGCGGAAAAATTATCGTACGCCGTGCGCAGGAAGGCGAGCAGCTCACGACACTGGATGGGAATGTTCGTAAGCTGACTCCCAATATGCTGGTCATTGCAGACGACACCCGTGCAGTCGGTCTGGCTGGTATTATGGGTGGTGAAAACTCTGAAATTGTTGAAGACACCACCGATGTTGTCTTCGAATCTGCCAACTTCAATGGCACCGCCATCCGTAAAGCAGCACTGGCACTTGGTATGCGCACGGAGGCTTCCGCAAAATTCGAGAAAGGTCTGGATTCCTTGAACACGCTGCCGGCTGTCAACCGTGCCTGTGAATTGGTAGAAATGCTGGGCGCCGGCGAAGTGCTTGACGGCACTATTGACATTTTGAATTATGTGCCGCAGCCCACAGTACTAACCCTGGAGCCAGAGAAGATCAACACACTGCTCGGTACCGATGTTCCCGCTGCGGAAATGGTTACGATTCTCAAGAAACTTGGCTTTGCCCTTGATGGCATGCAGGTTACCGTCCCATCCTGGCGCGGAGATGTCAAAGAAATGGCCGACCTTGCAGAGGAAGTCGCCCGATTCCACGGTTACAACAACATTCCCTGCACGCTGATGCGTGGTCAAACTACGAAGGGCGGGTATTCTGCTTCCCAGCTTCTGGAGCAGGCACTCGGTGCCACCTGCCGTGCATGCGGTTATGATGAGATCATCACCTACTCCTTTATCTCCCCCACCTATTATGACAAAATTCGCTGGGCTGCAGATGATCCCCGCCGCACTTCTTTCAAAATTCTGAACCCGCTGGGCGAAGACACTTCTATTATGCGTACCACAGTGCTACCCTCAATGCTGGAAATTCTGACCCGAAACTATAATTTCCGTAACAAATCTGCCAAGCTCTACGAACTGGGCCGGATCTATCTCCCCGGCGGAGAAGATGGGCTTGCCACAGAATCCAAGCTTCTCTCTCTGGGCGCTTTTGGCGCAGACATGGACTTCTTTGGCATGAAGGGTGCGATTGAGGCAATTCTGCGGGACATCCGGGCAGACGGCATCCATTTCGAAGCTTGTACCGATAACCCTTCTTATCATCCCGGCCGCTGCGCAACAGTATGGGCAAACACGGAATGCCTGGGCGTCTTTGGCCAGATTCATCCGCTGGTCGCACAAAACTATGGTGTTGACGGCGAATTCTACTGTGCAGAACTTTCCTTTGATGAACTGATGCTCGCTAAGGGTGCAAATCCCGAATATGTTCCGCTTCCGAAGTTCCCATCCGTGACCCGCGATATTGCCGTGGTCTGTGACAAGGCGATTACTGTCGGTGCACTGGAAGCTGTGATTCAAAGCGCTGCCAAGGAATTGAAAGAAGTTTCACTCTTCGATATCTATCAGGGCGTCGGAATCCCGGCCGGTAAGAAATCTGTCGCCTTTAACCTGGTTCTGCGGGCGGATGACCGTTCCCTTACCGGAGAAGAAGCAGATGAAGCTGTCCAGAATATTCTGGCAAAACTTAAGGCAGACCTTGGCGCAGTACTGCGGTAAACTTTTTCCACACGCTGTTGACTTTCGTCACCTTTCCGCTTTACTTCCCGCTGAAAATGTTATATGATTATTAGGAATCAGCAAAAAGGAGGTATGCCGTTTGGACAGCAGCACCATTAAATTTTCCCTTCAGGACGACAAAGATCTGGAGATGAAAAAAACACTTACCGCAATCTATCATTCCCTTAGTGAAAAAGGGTACAACCCCATCAATCAGATCGTCGGCTATCTTCTTTCTGAAGATCCGACTTATATCACCAATCACAACAACGCACGCAGTCTGATCTGCAAACTGGACCGGGACGAGCTTCTGCACGAACTGGTTCGACACTACTTGTTTGATTGATCGGATGGGGAGGCTGTCGGAAACACCAGCCTCCCCATCTTCTGTACTTCCAAAATTTAGAAACAAATCCGCTTCAATCATTGACATATCGGAAACGATATGTTACAATCTAGTTACAATCAAGGAGGATCCCATGGCAAACAAACATGTGCTCATGTACAAAGGGCATCCGCTTATGCGGAAGGACAACCTGGTTTATTATGGTTCCATGGCAGACAAATACATTGTGATGCTCCAGATTCTGGACACCAAAAAAGTTCAGGATGTGGATGTTGCCACTCGCGTCTCCGTTCAACTTCAACTGACTGATCCCTCGATCAAATCACGGGATCGCATTGTAAAGCGGAGTGAAAAAGATGGCTTTTACACAGCGCTCGATGTAGGTAGTGTCTGGCTGGAACGCGCGCTCTCAGCAAAATAATTCGTTTCAGTTTCAGGAGGTACCCTATGAAAAAAGCAGTCAGAATCCTGAACCTGGTACTGGTTGCGATGGTACTCCTGATCGCAATGGCAATCAGTGCGCAGGCGACGGAGCTCAAGACCGGTGTCGGAATTGTAGACGCTTCCAGCCTGCGGCTCCGTGCAAAGCCGACTACCAATGCCGATATTGTCTCCAACGCCAGCTACGGTGACACCGTCGTTGTCATCCGCAAAGTGGACAACTGGTATTTGGTTGATTACAATCTGGATATTGGTTATGTCAGTGCAGACTATGTCACCTTCAAATCGAAGGAAAATGTAGAGCTTGGAGACGGCGAAGTCAATTCCGCCTCCGTCAATGTCCGCAGCCAACCAGATTCCAGCTCCGAAGTTCTGTTGCAGTTGAGCGAAGGTGCCAAAGCCCGAATCATCGGCATCAATGAAGGCTGGTATAAAGTTGTCTATGGCAACACCACCGGTTATGTTCGCAGTGATCTGATGAGTCTGACCGAAAAGCCGCTTGCCAACTCTTCCGGCTCTTCTGTTGCCTCTGTTGCAAGTCAGCTTATCAGCTATGCACAGAATTACTTGGGTACCCCTTATGTTTGGGGCGGCACAACACCAAGCGGATTTGATTGCTCCGGATTCACCCGTTATTGCTATTCCGCTTACGGCTATTCTTTGAACCGTACTGCTGCACAACAGTTGAATAATGGTACTTCCGTCTCACAGGATCAGCTTCAGATTGGTGATTTGGTATTTTTCAAAAACACCTACAAAAGTTCTGCAGCTGCCACACATGTCGGAATCTATTTCGGCGATAATTCCTTTATTCACGCAGCTTCCGGCGGTGTCAAAGTCACTTCGCTGGGTGATTCCTACTATGCCAGCCGTTATACCGGTGCACGACGGATTATTTAAGTAAGCAACTAAAAAGCACGCGTCCAAGGATTTGGACGCGTGCTTTTTTCATAATTTAATCACAACAAGCTCCGGTGGATTAAATATGCGGGGCAGGAAATTTCGCACCAAACCGCGGCTGACGATCATCGTCTGCTTGTTCTCCTCCCCTACCAGATACTCCCCACCTGCATATGCGGGAAAAAAGCCCTGATTCGGAGCAAGCAAGCCATTCAGCACCCCCGGAATTCTCACCTGTCCCCCATGAGCGTGACCGCAGAGCGTTAAATCAAACCCAAGCATTCCATACAGTTCTGCATACTCCGGTCGATGTGACAACAAAATTGTAAAGTCTGTTTCGTTCACACTTTCCGCACAGCGGAACAATTGAGTACGCCACGCATCCGGATCAGAAGTGTACGCGTTAATCTCCGGATCATCCACGCCGCAGATGGTAATATTCTGCCCGCCAAGGCAGATTTTTTTCTGTTCGCCTTCCAATACGGTAATGCCGCAATCGCGGATTTTTCGTTTAATTTTGTCAATATTCTTCGACCAGAATTCATGGTTTCCAGAAACATAATAGCACTGATATCGCGCACCAAGCGCCTCCAGTAAAGCCTCCGCTCCATCACACGGTGCAACATCATCCACAATATCACCGACCAGAAAAACCAAGTCTGGCTGCGCTGCGGCCACAGCATCCAGTAAAACCTTCTGATCACTGCCATAATAAACACTGTGCAGATCCGTCAGCAATGCTATGTGAATTGATCCCTGCAGTTTTTCGTTGGAAACGGCATACCTGCGGACCGTCAAATTCTGCTGCAACGCTGTAGCCGCAAAGAGTGCGCAAAGCAGTCCAATTGCAATACAACAGATTTGTATTCTCTGACGCATGGCAGCCATCTCTCCCTCTATCCTAAAAATGCGAAAAGGCGGCAGGAATTACCCTGCCGCCTTTGTGAGATACGATTTATTCCTCTTCGTCATCCACGACATCGAACTCAAGTTCTTCGCCGCACTTGGGGCATTTAATGCCGCCAACTTCCAGCATCTTTTCGTCGATCTCAATAACTTCATCACAGGTCGGGCATTTTACCTCATAGACCATTTCGTCATCGTACTCATAGTCGTCATCGTCTTCCGAATCTTCCTCATCGTCGATGTCATCTTCGATGCAATCCTCAATTTCATCCAGCTCTTCTTCAATCAGATCCAGCTCATCAGAAATTGCGGTGGTGCTGTCCTCCAGATCTGTGACAGACAAAGCCACATCCTCCAGCATATCAATAATTGCATCCAGCAGCTTGCCCTCGTTGGTTTCGGTATCCAGTTTCAGGCCATCCTTCAGGCCCTTCAGATATGCAGCTCTTTCGGGAAGTGTCATAGTAAATTCTCCTTTTCTTAACCCTTGCAGCGTTCCAGATACTCACCGGAGCGGGTATCAATCTTAATGCGGTCACCAACATTGATAAACAGCGGGACCTTAATCTCCGCACCCGTCTCTACCGTAGCCGGCTTCATGACATTCGTTGCGGTGTTGCCAGCAAAGCCGGGATCAGTTGCGGTAACTTCCAACTCCATAAAGTTGGGCGGCTCCACGCCGAACACATTGCCCTTGTAAGAGAGGATTTTGCACGGGGTATTCTCTTTTATAAACTGGAAAGATTCCGGCATAACATCCTGATTCAGCGGAATCATGTCATAAGTCTCAGAATCCATAAAGTAGTACAGATCACCATCCCGGTAGCTGTACTCCATATCCTTACGCTCAATGAATGCCTCTTCAAACTTTGCAGTCGGGTTGAAGGAAGTCTCGGTCACAGCACCGGTCACAATATTCTTCATCTTCGTCCGAACAAACGCAGCGCCTTTACCGGGTTTGACATGCTGGAATTCGACGACCTGCATGATCTTGCCGTCCATTTCAAAGGTCTTGCCGTTTCTGAAATCGCCTGCGGTAATAGTTGCCATAATTTATGTCCTCCTGTAATCCCAAATAATTGGGAATTTTTCCATCTTTACAAATTTATTTTATCTTATTTTTGCCTGGATTGCAACCCTTAATCACAGGATCATCAGGCTTTTCGGACTTTTTGTAATATCCTCGCAACCATGTTTCGTAAAGAAGACTACATCTTCAATTCGAACGCCAAATTGTCCTGGAAGATAAATTCCGGGTTCTGCCGAACATGCTGCTCCCACCGGGAAGCATGTATTGCCGCTTGGATTGCAATTGGGACTTTCATGAATCTGCAATCCAAGACTGTGGCCATAGCCATGCCCAAAAAATTTCCCATATCCAGCCTGGGAAATCACTTTTCTGGCAGCTCCGTCAATCTCGCGTCCCGTTAAACCTGCACGCGTCGCTGCAATCCCTGCTGATTGCGCCGCAAGCACGATCTCGTAAACCTCGCGCATCTGTTCCGTCGCATGCCCCAGCGCCACAGTCCGCGTCATATCAGAACAATAGCCCTGATATTTACAGCCAAAATCCATCGTCACAAAGTCGCCCTCCTGTAAAACACGGTCTCCGGGAACCCCGTGTGGTAAACTGGTATTGGCACCTGACACAACAATGGGATCAAACGAGAGCATCTCTCCGCCAAATTTATAAAGTCGGTAAATCAACTCTGCCGCCAGCTGTTTCTCCGTGATACCCGGCCGAATCTGCGGCAGCAGATCTGCAAACGCATCATCCGTAATTTTCTGTGCCTGCAGCATCCGCTCCTGTTCCCAAGGTTCCTTTGCCGCGCGGAATGCTTCCAGCGCTTCCTGGCATGGCCGAAATGCCACACCGAGCACCTTACGGAACTGCTCTGCCTCTGCGACCGAAATCTCCCGCTCCTCAAAGCCAAGTATCCGGACGCCCGCATCCTGCAATGCTTTCCGCATCATTCCCATCATCGGGCGTCCCATTCCGAATAGCACCGGCTCTGCATCCTGCAGATTTTGCTCCGCTGCTTCAATATAGCGGCTATCGGTATAGTACAGGCAACGGTCTCTGGTCAATAGCACAAATCCCTCTGCAATGTCATATTCCACACAGTAGAACCGATGAAATCGACTGGTCAGTAAAATTCCATCCACGCCGACTTCATCCAGTACAGAGCGAAATTTTTCTATGTTTTTCATACATGACCCCTCCGTCGTCCTAAGCGTATGAAAGGCTGTTCCAGTACATGGCGCAGCTTCAGTGGCCAGCTATGCAATTGAATCGGTGTGATCAGTACCGAAGTAACGCCCGCGCAGTTGGCACCCAGTACATCTGTATAAATCTGGTCTCCCACCAACGCCGCATGACACGGCGCGCAATGAAACTGCTCCAACGCCTGGCGAATGCCCTTTCCCCCCGGCTTCTTCGCGCGCGTGATACACGGGATCTGATATTTTTTGCAGAATTCCTGCACACGCGGCCTACGGCTGTTGGAAACAACGCAAAGGGGGATTTCCTGCGCTGCAGCCTTTAGCCAAGCAAGCATCTCCTGTGTCGGCACCGAAGTGGTATACGGCACAATGGTATTATCAAAATCCAGCATCAGAAGCTGAATTCCGTTTTCTTTCAGCATCGTAACCGGGATTTGATCAGCGCTGGGGAATATCAATCTTGGGATCAAAGACAGCATATCCATTTCTGGCCTTTCATATAATTTTCCAATCTATTGTAGCACATCACCGGAGGTGTTTGCAATCATGCCTTCTCTCTTTTCAGCCACACTGATTCATAACACTGTATCGATTCCGATTATAGATGCCGTCGTTTCCGGCGGCAATCTTTTTGAATATCTCTCCGATATGGTAAAACAGTATCATGGGCAGCTCTGTATCCGGATTGCCCCAATCCGGCTGCGTTTCTCCCTTCCCTGCAAAGACGGAAACGGTGTCAAAATTTCGAATCAGGAATTGCAGGCCTGTCTTCACTGCACTCCTTCTTTTTTCTCCGACTCGCTCTGTTGTCGCTATCTGATCACCAAGGACGGCAATCATGCTGCCGTCATTCTCTTTGATGATACAGAAAGCCTGCAGAAGCGAAAGCATTTAGCAGAATCCCTGGGCGCGAATTATCTTTTATTTGAAGCATAAAGGCAATAAAAAAAACAGCCATCCATATCTGGATGGCTGTTTTTATCGAGCATAAAACGGAGGGATCAATAGAACTTCCGCTTGTTCTTACGAGCTGCTTCAGACTTCTGCTTGCGCTTCAGGCTGGGGCTCACATAATGCTCTCTCTTCTTCACTTCAGCAATAACGCCAGCCTTTGCACAGCTACGCTTAAAGCGCTTCAGTGCGCTTTCGAGAGACTCATTTTCTTTAATGCGGACTTCAGTCATGGATTTCCCTCCCTCCGGGTGCGTACAGTAACGCGTTAAGGGCCAAAATTGCGACCTCAACTATTATATTCATTTACCCCTGAATTGTCAAGTAAGATTATTTGATAATCAGATTTACCAGCTTATTCTTTACGACAATTGTCTTAAAGACTTTGCCACCTTCCGCCAGCATCCGCTGAACCTTCTCATTCTGCTGTGCTGCTTCCACAACCGCGGCATCCTCTGCATCAGCCGGTACTACTACGGTGCCCTTCAGTTTGCCGTTCACCTGTACCGCCATCTCTACTTCAGAGTCCTTGCACTTTTCCTCATCATAGGCCGGCCAGGCGGATACGCTGCAAACGCCCTCAAATCCGTGCTGCTCCCAGAGCTCATCGGCAATATGCGGCGCAAAGGGACTTACCAGCTGCAGAAATGTCTTAAGCTCCGCGCGGTTGCAGCCCTTTTCGCCGAACTGATTGAGTAGTGTCATCAGCGCAGCAATTGCAGTATTGCCCTTAAGCGAATCAATATCTGCACTCACCTTTTTAATTGTCTTATGCATCATCGCTTCGTTCGCAGCAGAATATTCGGTCTCCTGGTCAGTCACAGACTCTGCCAGATTCCAAACACGATCCAGGAAGCGCTTGCAGCCCTTGACCGCATTCGATGACCACGGCACCGCTTTTTCAAAATCGCCGATAAAGGTGATATAGGTACGCATGGTATCCGCGCCATAGGCGTCAATAATGTCATTCGGATTGATGACATTGCCGCGGGACTTGGACATTTTTTCTCCGCCCTCACCCAGAATCATGCCATGGCTGGTACGCTTCTGATAAGGCTCCTTCGTCGGAACAACGCCGATATCATAGAGGAACTTATGCCAGAAACGAGAATACAGCAGATGCAGTGTGGTATGCTCCATGCCGCCGTTGTACCAGTCAACCGGAGACCAGTATTTCAGCGCCTCTTTAGACGCCAATGCCTGATCGTTATGCGGGTCCATATAGCGCAGGAAGTACCAAGAGGATCCAGCCCACTGCGGCATTGTGTCCGTCTCACGCTTGGCGTCTCCGCCGCACTTCGGACATTTGCAGTTCACCCATTCCGTCATCGGCGCCAGGGGACTTTCTCCGTCATCCGTAGGCTCATAGCTCTCCACATCCGGCAGCAGAAGCGGCAATTCCGACTCCGGCAGCGGCACAGTTCCACAGCACGGGCAATGCACAATCGGGATCGGTTCACCCCAGTAACGCTGGCGCGAGAAGACCCAATCCCGCAGTTTATAGTTGACCTTGCTATGGCCAACGCCCTTCTCCTCCAGCCATGCGATAATCGCCTTTTTGGCCTCCGTTACAGACAAGCCATTCAAAAACTCGGAGTTGCAGAGTGTCCCGGTTTCCACATCTGTAAACGCCGCTTCTTCAACATTTCCGCCGGCAATGACTTCGACAATCGGCAGATTGAACGCCTTTGCAAAATCCCAGTCACGGGTATCATGGGCCGGGACAGCCATAATGGCGCCTGTGCCATAGGTTGCCAGAACATAGTCCGAAATAAAGATCGGGATTTCCTTGCCATTGACCGGGTTGATACCGCGAACACCCTTCAGTTCCACACCGGTCTTCTCTTTGTTCAGCTCTGTACGCTCCATATCAGACTTGGATGCGGCCAACGCCTGATAAGCCTTGACTTCGTCCACATTCTCCAGCTTGTCCATCCATTTATTTACCAGCGCATGCTCCGGAGACAACACCATATAGGTTGCACCAAAGAGCGTATCCGGACGGGTGGTGTAAACGGTAATGGCATCGCCCGCTGTAGACTGGAAGTTTACCTCAGCGCCAGTCGAACGGCCAATCCAGTTTTTCTGCTGAATCTTAACCCGTTCAATGAAATCAAGATCATCCAAATCGTCGATCAGGCGTTGCGCATACTTGGTAATGCGTAACATCCACTGGCTCTTCTCTTTCCGGATGACTGGAGAGCCACAGCGCTCGCAGACGCCCTCTACGACCTCCTCATTGGCCAGAACACACTTACAACTGGTGCACCAGTTGACCGGCATCTTAGCCTTATAAGCCAAGCCGTTTTCGTAAAGCTTCAGAAAAATCCACTGCGTCCACTTAAAATAGGCCGGATCTGTCGTGTTGATCTCCCGATCCCAGTCAAAGCTGTAGCCCAGTGCTTTCAGCTGGCTGCGAAATACCTTTACATTTTGTTCCGTTACAATGCGGGGATGAATATGATTCTTAATCGCATAGTTTTCTGTCGGCAACCCAAATGCGTCATAGCCAATGGGGAACAAAACATTCTGCCCCTCCATACGGTGCTTTCTTGCAATGACATCCATCGCGGTGTAAGGGCGGGCATGTCCCACATGCAGGCCTGCACCGGACGGATACGGGAACTCAATCAGAGCATAGAATTTCTTTTTTGGGGAACCGGTCTCCGCCTTATAAAGCTTCTCATCCTCCCAGCGCTTCTGCCATTTCTTCTCAATCGCGGTAAAATCGTACTTCATTTTTCTCACTCTTTTCGAAGTTGTTTATTCAAAGTCAACCGGAACCGCATCACTCCAGAGCCGCTCCAGATCATAGAATTTCCGTGTCTCATCGGTAAACACATGGACAACCAGGCAACCAAAGTCCAGCAATACCCAAGTACCGCTGCGCTGCCCTTCCCGGCGGAGCATCGGCTCGCCATGTTCTCCCAGTACTTTCTCCACCACATCACAGAGCGTCTTGACATGGGTATTGGAAGTGCCGGTGCAAATTAGGAAATAGTCCGCAAGAGAAGTGACATCCGTCACCTTCAAGAGTTTGATAGCCTGGCCTTTTTTGTCATCCAGTGCCTTGGCCGCAAGCAACGCGACCTCTTTTGGAGTCAACATAGAAAAAGTCCTTTCTGCCCGTTTTGGGAAATCGTTACCCTTCTGCCACAAATCCGCCCCACTGTGAATCGGAATCAGAACCGCCCGGCTCTGTCGGTTCTGGTGTGGACGGTTCGGTCGTGCCCGGATCCGTCGGCGGCTCTGGCTCTGTGGTCGTTCCGCCCGGCTCTGTGGGTTGTTCCGGATCTGTACTCGGCTCACCTGGTTCTACCGGATTCACCGGAGTTGGATCCGGGGTTGGATCGGTACTCGGTGTTGTCGCAGTATTGTTTTCAGAACCGGAATTATGGTTAGAACCAGTGCTGTTCGTGGATCCTGATCCGCTGGAGTGGCTGCCGGAGCTGCTTGTACCCGTGCTGCTGGAGCCGGACTTGCTACCCAGCGTAATATCCGCCTCTGTAATCTTCTGATCGTATGGATTAAATGACTCATTGATAATCTCTACCAACGAACTCTTATACAGTGAATAATACGATCCTCCACGAATCATAACGCCTTCACCTTCCGGTGTATAGGTCTTCATATTGTCAAAATCACACTTCAAAAGCTCCTGGCCGAAATAGACCATATTGCCAACTGTCAGATCCGTCGTCACATACTCAGAAATAATCTGGGCAAATTCCCGAATTTTTGTGAGATTTCCAATCTGCATACACTTCTTGGCCAGCGCTTTCAGAAAATCCTGCTGTACAGAGATTCTTTGAATGTCTGCCTGCGCATATTTGCGGTAGCGAACCAGCTCCATAGCGTGCTCGCCGTCCAGTGTCTGATACCCTGCCGAAAGATTGATATACAAGTTCTGGTTCGGGTCATTGTAATACATATTCTGCGGCACATCAAATTCCACACCGCCGACCAGATCCACAATCTTCACAAATGCCTCTAAATCAACCAGCACATAGCCATCGACCTCAAAGCCGGTAATCTTCTTCAGTTGTGCCTTGAGATTCTCCATGCCTTTTTTACCTTTTCCGCCAGCGCCATAGGCAGAATTAATCTTCGGCACGGAATAGCTGGTAGAAATCAGTGTATCGCGTGGAATGCTCATCATCGCAACGGTATGCGTGTTGGTGTCCAAACTTGCAATAATAATCGTATCTGTCCGGCCGCCGTCGTCATCCGTACCGGCAATCAGGATATTATAAAATCCATCGCGGTATCCAACAGGGACCTCCAGTTCCACTTCAATTTCTTCACCGGTTTCCGGATCCACTTCTTTCACAGTTGTAACCTTGATCGGCATGTTATCCCCATTGTTGGGGCGCTCCACTGGGCGTACCAGTGCGCGGTAAGCACCAAAGCATACGCCAGTCAATAAAAGAAGTGCCGCCACCAAAAGAATCAGTCCCCGGTAAATACCGGGAATTTTAAGCCAGCGTTTTCCGATTGCAGAGTTTGCAAGCTTACCCCGCTTGCGCGTGACGCGGACATCTTCAGAAGTTTTTCCCGTTTTAGCCGCTTTGCGCGAAGCGACACGATGATTTGATTTTTTGCTGTTGCCAAAAAGTTTCATGCAGTTAGCCCTTTCGCATTTGCAGATAGTCGCGGGCCTCTACTGAGCGTGCGCCCAGTTCTTTTCCCTCCCGGCGTAATTCCTCAATTGCCATATTCAGGCCGAGCAGCAGCGCTGCGTCCAGATTCTGAAATGCCAGAGTCCGAACCTGATTCACGCCGTCAAAATCCCGGTTGGGTTCCATATAGTCCGCTAAGTATAGGATTTTTTCTAATGTTGACATTGCAGCCTTACCGGTAGTATGCCAATAAATCGCACTGCAGACCGCTTCATTTTCTCCGAAAATCCGCGCTGCAACCGCACTTCCAGTTTTCGCATGTAAAAGCTTGGTGTGCGTACGCTCAAAATTGTCTGTTATAATATCATATTTTTCGCACAATCGCAACTGCTCTTCTCCGTCGAGCGCTTTTGTTACATCATGCAAAATTCCGGCACGCGCTGCATCCGTTGGATCCGCGCCCCAACGCTTGGCCAGCGCTACCGCCGTTTCACTGCAGCCAATTACATGTGAGATTCGCTTTTCCTTATGCAGTGATAAACTGACCTGTTTCAGTTCTGCAAACGGAAGATTCCGCAGATCTCTTCCAACACCATAGAGCCGCTCCTTCTGAATAGTCTCCAGCACATTCTGGTTCAGATAGGTTTCCGCACAGCCAAAGGTCAGCATTCTTCGCACTGTCGAGGAAGAAATTTGAATAAAATCGTTATTCAAAATTTGGACTCTGGCATGATATGCCTGCTCCAGATGTGCCTTTTGCTCCAAAATCGCAGTATGCGTTTTTCCGCCATTCTGCACACGGGATGCCAGTACAATCTCGGCAATACCGCAAACTTCCTCTGGGTGTTTCCACTGGTGCAGCGATAAAAACATGTCTGTTCCCATCATCAAAAACAGGGTATCGTTTGGATAGCGCTGTGACAGAATTTGCAAGGTCTCAAAAGTATAGCTTGGTCCAGGACGCTCCAACTCTACATCGCAGATCTCAGCCTCCGGAATATCCGCCATCGCCATAGCAAGCAAGCGCCGCCGTACCGCAGGCTCCGGCGTTTCCGCCGGGACTTTTTTATGCGGCGGCACCGCCGCTGGGACCACAAGAAGCCGATCCAGCTGCAGTGCACGGATCGCTTCCTTTGCCGCCAATACATGCCCCAGATGCGGTGGGTTAAAACTTCCGCCATAGATTCCGATTCTGCTCATAAGAAATCACCCGCCAAAATTAAAATTCTTCCTCGGTTTGATTCCGTTTCTTAGCTTTTTGCCGTTCAATCGATGCCTGAATCGCAGCCTGCTTAAAATACGCATCTCTTTTCTCCCGTTCCGCGCGAGCCTTCTTTCTGCGCTGCTGGACGCCGCGTTTCACCGGATTTACTGTCTTTTTCTTCGGCGGATTCGGCTTTGGCTGCTTTTCGCTCTTTCGGTAGAGCACAAACTTGCTTCCTACCACCTGAATGCCTTCCGCACCGGTGGCCTCACAGAGTGCGTCGCACGCTTCGCGTGCACTCATCAGCGCCGTCTCCAGTACCCGGCACTTGATCAGCTCCCGTGCATTCAGTGCGTCGCTTGTCTGCACAATCAGGTTTTCCGTAATTCCGCCTTTTCCGACAATGACAATCGGTTCAAGTGTATTGGCCTGTGCGCGCAATTCCGCGCGTTCTTTACTTGTCAGCATACAGTGTCTCCTTCATTTTCTCCGCAAACAGCGCTAATGCGCGTCCACGGTGAGAAATCTGATTTTTTCGTTCTGCCGGAAGCTCTGCAAAGGTTTTTCCCTCTTTGGGAACATAAAATAACGGATCATAACCAAATCCATTTTCTCCACACGCGCTATGCAAAATCACACCATCGCAGCTTCCGCGCGCTAAAATGGTTGTGCCATCCGGCATACAACAGGTAATCACCGAAACGAACCGTGCAGTACGCTTCTCATCCGGAACTCCAGCAAGATTTTTCAGCAGCAGCGCATTTCGCTCCTGATCGTTACGGCACGCATCCCCGCCATAACGAGCCGAGTAAACGCCCGGCGCACCATCCAGCGCGTCAACCTCCAGGCCAGAGTCATCGGCAATTGCCGGCATTCCGGCCGCCTGCATTACTGCGTTCGCTTTCAAATAAGAGTTCTCCTCGAAGGTCGTGCCGGTTTCTTCTACATCCAAGTCAATCCCGATCTCGGATTCCAGCACGCACTCCATATCCAGTTCCTGCAGAATCGCCTGCAGCTCTTTGAGCTTCTTCTGATTTTTGCTTGCCAGCACTGCTTTCATGCGAGTTCCCCCAAATATGCTTTCTGCAGCTGCTGCAATTCCGCATTGCCCTTTTGGCACAGCTGCACCAGCGTCTGCTGTTCCGCCACGGTAAAGGGGCGACCTTCACCGGTTCCCTGTAGTTCCACAATCTCGCCGCTGTCTGTCATCACACAATTCAGATCCACCATCGCACGGGAATCTTCCTCATAACACAGATCCAGCATCGGCGTCTCATCAACAATTCCAGCACTAATGCCGGATACAAAATTCCGAAGCGGCATGGTCTCGATCTTTTCCTGCTCCAGGAGTTTTCTGCAGGCGAGCGCCAATGCGATAAATCCACCTGTCACAGAAGCGGTGCGGGTTCCGCCGTCTCCCTGCAGCACATCGCAGTCAACCGTGATCGTCCGCTCCCCCAACTGCTGAAGATCTGCCGCGCTGCGCAGACTGCGGCCCACGAGCCGCTGAATTTCAGCAGAGCGCGGTGCCAGCTTCAACCGGCTGATGTCCCGCGAAGATCGCTCTCGATTTGCGCGCGGCAGCATGGAATACTCCGCAGTGATCCAACCACCGGAGAGCACATGCTTCGGCACGCGCTCCTCCACCGAAGCATTGCACAGCACAACTGTATTTCCACATTCAATCAGGCAGCTGCCCTCTGCAAATTTTGTAAACCCCAATGTCAGCTTGACCGGCCGAAGCGCATCGTTTTTTCTTCCATCAATCCGCATGGCAAACTCCTTTACAACAGCGCTTCCGTAAACGCCGCAGCGTCAAACGCCATCAGGTCATCGATCTGCTCACCTACGCCGATATATTTAACCGGCACCTGCAATTCCCGCGCCACCGCAACCACAATGCCGCCCTTTGCCGTACCGTCCAGTTTCGTCAGAACCAATCCTGTCAAACCTGCAGCCTGTTTAAATTCCCGTGCCTGAGACAGACCATTTTGTCCGGTTGTGCCATCGAGCACCAACAGCACTTCCTTATCGCATCCCGGCAGTTCCCGGTCAATAATTCTGGAAATCTTCCCAAGCTCATTCATCAGATTCTGTTTATTGTGCAGACGGCCTGCCGTATCACAGAGAATGACATCACTGCCGCGTGCGCGTGCCGCCGAAATTGCGTCAAATACCACTGCTGCAGGATCTGCACCCTCATCCTGGCGGATGATATCTACGCCCGCACGGCCAGCCCAAATTTCCAATTGATCGGCTGCTGCTGCGCGGAAGGTATCTGCTGCACAAAGCAAAACTTTTTTTCCGGCGCTGTGCAGCTGGCCTGCCAGCTTTCCAATGGTCGTTGTCTTCCCCACGCCATTAACGCCAATCACCAGAACCACTGACGGTTTCGTTGTCAGTTTCAGTTTCGGATCACCAACCTGCAGCATTTCTGTCAAAATCTGCCGCAGTGCCGCACGCACTGCATCCGCATCCTTCAGGTGTTCCGCGCGCACCTTTTCCCGCAGCTTCTCAACGGCCTCCGTCGCAGTTCCCGCGCCGAGATCTGCCAAAATCAGATTTTCCTCCAGCTCATCATAAAAATCATCGTCAATGCTGCTAAAAGAAAACACATTACCAAGCGAGTTTCTGGTTTTGGTCAAACCTGCTTTTACTTTTTCAAAGAATCCCATAATAATCTCCTCATTTACGCCTGAATTCCGAGTTGCCGCACCATGTCATTCAGATCAATCGACAACATCTTTGAAACGCCCTGTTCCTGCATGGTAACGCCATAGAGCACATCCGCTTCTTCCATCGTTCCACGCCGGTGGGTAATGACAATAAACTGCGTATCCCTGCTGAGATTCCGCAAATAAGATGCGTAGCGCACCACATTGCGGTCATCCAGCGCCGCATCAATCTCATCGAGCATACAGAAAGGTGTTGGACGCACTTTCAGAATTGCAAAATACAGCGCAATCGCTACCAGCGCTTTCTCGCCGCCTGAGAGCAGCGTAATCGTTTTAAGCTGTTTACCCGGCGGCTGCACCCGGATCTCAATGCCGCAGCCCAGCACATCATTTTCATCCTCCAGGATCAGCTGCGCAGTGCCGCCGCCAAACATCTCTGCAAAGGTCGCACGGAACCCTTCATCGATTTTCCGGAACTCTGTGCGAAAAATTTCCGTCATCTCTGCGGTGATCTCCCGCACAATTTCCGAGAGTTCTTTTTTTGCAGTCAGAATGTCATCCCGCTGCCCCGTCAGATACTGATAACGCTCATTGACACGGGCAAACTCCTCAATCGCGCCGAGATTCGGCGTTCCAAGTGCAGAGATCTTCCGGCGCAGCTCTGTAATTCGTTTGTTTGCCTGCGGCAAATCCTCGATCTTTTGTCGTACCGCCTGCGCCGTAGTATGAGTCAGTTCATAGGAATCCCACAGCTTGTCAAGAATCTGCTTTTCCTCCATCGCAGCGGACGCCTTTTTTTGTTCCAGTCTTGCACATTCACGCTCCATCTGGACAATTTCCTTGTTTTTTTCCTGCGCCAGTTTTTCCGTCTGCGTCCGGCGGCTCTCACATTCCATCCGAGCTGTAAGGATCTGCTGCAGCGCCGTGCGCGTTTCAGCCGCTTGCTGCTGCAGCGCAGCGTGCTTTTGCTGACTCTGCGCAATTTCTTCCGAAATCGCAGTGTTCGCCTGTTCAAATTCTGCAATCGCCATCAGCTTCTGATCTCGATCTCCGGCCCGCTCTACTTCCAGCGCCTGCAGTCTTAAAATATTATCCTGCGCCGCAGTCTGTTCTGCCTCCATCGCAGCCGCATTCATTTTAATCTCTGTAATTCGCTCTGTAATGCCCTGATTTTTCTGCTGCAAGGCATTCTGACTTTCGGCAAGCGCCGAAGCCCTTGCCTCCGCTGCAGCCGCCTGTTCCTCCAATGCTGTAATCTCTGCCTGCAGTGTGCGCACCTGCTCTGCCGTACGGCCATCCGTCTCTGCCGCTTCCTGCAAAACCCGGTCAAAATCTCCCAATGCCGCATCCAAGGTATTCAGCAAAACCTGATACTGTCCCTGCTGACCCTCCAAACGCAGTACATCATCCTGACACTGACGCAGTCTTCCCTCGGCCTCTGTAATTTCATAGGCTGTTTCTGCTGCAGCGCGAGTTGCTTCATCCAATTCCTTCTGCAGTTGTGCCTGCTGTGTCTGCAGCTGAATTTTTACACGCTGCAGCCGTTGCAATTCGTTAGCGCGGGACAAGATTCCCGCATTTTTATTGGAGGAACCACCGGTCATGGAACCGCCGGCGTTCAAGACCTGACCGTCCAGTGTCACAATCCGGAACCGATAGCCGAACTTTTTTGCCATCGGCACCGCATAATCCAGATCTTCCGCCACAACCGTTCGTCCCAGCAAATTATCAAATATCTCCTGATATTGTGCTTCACAGGAAATCAACGAAGCTGCAATTCCCACAACACCGGGTGTATGCTGCAGCTCCGGTTCCTTCAGAACCCGTCCACGCGTTGCGGATATCGGCAAAAAAGTCGCACGGCCGGCATCACGGCGCTTCAACATCTGAATTGCAGCTTTGCCATCCTGATCCGTGGAAACCACAATACTCTGCATACTGCCGCCCAGTGCCGTCTCAATAGCCAAAGTATAGGCATCTTCCGTTTTCAGCAAACGGGATACCGGTGCATGAATGTTTTTCAGATTTCCACGCTCCGCCTCCAGCATCACCGTGCGAACCGCACGGGAAAATCCCTCATATTCCTTTTCCATTTCTGTAAAAAGGCGAATGCGCTGTTCTGTTGTATCCAGCTCCACCCTCAGCGCTGCCATTTTCTGCTGAAGCGCATCCCGCTTGTCAGCACGCGCCTTCATCCGCAGAGAGTAGCCGGAAATGGTATTTTGCGCCGCAACCGCTTCCTCCTGGGCAGCCTGAAGCTGCTTCACACAGGACTCTGCCTGTGTCTTGACCGTCTGCTGCCGCCGCAAAGCTGCCTCGTGATCTTCCCGCGCGGTTTTTGCCCGGTCGTGCACCGCCTGCAATGATGCAGAAATGGAACTAAGCGTTACCTTCTTTTCCGCAGCCTTGCTGAGTGCATCAGCCTGGCTGCTGCGCATCTCCAACAGTTGCCGCGTCAGACCTTCATTGGAATCTGCCAGCTGCCGACCATTTTCCAATGCATCGTGCAGCGCAGTCTGCAGCTGTGTCAATTTTTCCCGAATTTCCGCAATTCTGGTTTCCCGCTCAGTAATCTGTGCAGAAAGATCGTCGCTGCGGCTCTGCTGATCGTCCATTTCCCGGTGAATCCGCTCGATATTTTGCAGGTTGTTTTCATATCGTGCCTGCAGCACCGCAGTCTGCCCTTCCTGTGTCTTTTCCTGCTGCTCCAACTCTGAAATCTGCCCCCGGATTTCTTCCGTCTGCAGATCATAATCTCGCAGGGACGCAGAGAATTCCTCTGAACTACGATAGAGCGACTCCTGATCCTCATGTGCCTGTGCCAGCAAAAACGAGGCAGAGTTGTAGTCTTCTTCTGCCTTTTGTGCGGTTTCACTGAGTTTTTCCAAGGTATTCAGCCAAACCGTAACCTCCAGGCCTCGCAGCTCATCCCGGTATATCAGATACTGCTTTGCCTTCTCCGCCTGAACCCGCAGCGGCTCCACCTGCAATTCCAGCTCTGAAATTTTATCGCCGATCCGCAGCAGATTTTCCTCTGCAGAGGCAAGACGCCGTTCCGTCTCCTCCTTGCGGTGGCGATATTTGGAAATACCGGCCGCCTCTTCAAAAATCTCCCGCCGGTCCTGACTCTTGACCGACAGAATCTCGTCAATCCGGCCCTGACCAATATTGGAATAGCCTTCCCGGCCGAGGCCGGTATCCATAAACAGTTCATTGACATCCCGCAGCCGTGCCGACTGCCGGTTGATATAATATTCGCTCTCCCCGGAGCGATAATAGCGGCGGGTTACCATCACATCGGGAGCATCTACAGAAAAAGTGCCCCGTGTATTATCCAGTACCAGCGAAACCTCTGCAAATCCGAGCTGGCTGCGCTTTGCTGTACCGCCAAAAATAACATCCTCCATCTTGGCGCCGCGCAGCGCCTTGGAGCTCTGCTCCCCCATTACCCAGCGAATCGCATCGGAGATATTCGATTTTCCGCTCCCATTCGGGCCGACAATTGCCGTAATGTCGCCGCTGAACTGCAGAACGGTTTTATCCGGGAACGACTTGAATCCCTGAATCTCCAATGACTTCAGATACACACCGCTGCCTCCTTAGGGTCTATTCTTCCAGTTTGCATGATAGTTTATAATACCAATTTCACAGCGCAAATGCAACCAGAATCCCCGTCTTTTGACAGGATCCGCCGAAAATTCTCTTCATATTTCTCTCAAATACAGCAAAACGGCGCAGCCAAAAGACTGCGCCGTCCATTTATTCTTCCGGAAATAAGGCAGCAATTGCCGCACAGGCCGCCGCCTGCTCTGCATGCTTTTTGCTCTTGCCATCGCCACAGCCAACCTGACGGCCATTCAGAAGAACCGCCACAGTAAACTGTTTGTCATGATCCGGGCCAACTTCCGCCATCAATTGATAGCTGAGCACCTGATTTTTCTCCCGCTGCACCAGCTCCTGAAGGCGCGTTTTGTAGTCCTGGTTCTTCTGTGCCGGGGAATCCTCACCGAGAATCAGGCGGTGGATCATGCCGCTCGCCGCCGGTAAGCCACCATCCAAATATGCCGCCGCCAGTACCGATTCCATCGCATCTGCAGTAATACTACTGCTTTTGCGGCCACCGCCATGTTCTTCACCATGTCCAAGGTGCAGGTTTGCACCCAAATCCAACTTGGCCGCAACTGCCGCCAGGCTTGTTTCACAGACCAGCGCGGCGCGAATTTTCGTCAGCTCTCCCTCCGGCTTGTCCGGATACATCTTGAACAAGTACGAAGCTACAACAAATCCCAAAATGGAGTCGCCCAAAAATTCGAGCCGCTCATTGCTTGTCAACCCATCCCGTCGGTTTTCGTTCGCATAGGAACTGTGTGTCAAAGCATGCTCCAACAACAGCCGATCCCGGAAGGTATATCCAAGCCGCTTTTCTAATTCAGATGCCATTTTTCTCACCCTCTGCCTTATGTTGCATACTCTCTGCAATTGCACCGGTTACATTGGAATCCACACATTTTACTGCCTGCCGGATCGCATTACGGATTGCCAGCGCATCCGAAGATCCGTGTGCCTTTACAACCGGTTTGGTCAAACCAATAAACATTGTCCCGCCGGTTTCCCGATAGTCCATCATCTTCTTAATCTCGCCAATACCCCTGCGGCAGCAAAGTGCCCCCAATTTGGAAAGCATACTGCGTTTGAACATTTTTTTCATTTCTCCCGCAAAGAACATTCCGGTGCCTTCAATGCTTTTCAGCAGTACATTTCCCGTAAAGCCATCGGTTACCACCACATCCACAGTTCCTTCCAATGCATCCCGCGCCTCAATATTGCCGACGAAATGGATCTGGCCACAATCAGCTGCCTGCTGCAGCAGCGCATGGGTCTGCTTCACCAATGATGTTCCTTTGGTCGCTTCCGTGCCGTTGCTGAGCAACCCGACCTTCGGTTCCTTGCGTCCCATAATGCGCTCTGCATAACAGGAGCCCATCAGCGCAAACTGCTGCAAAAATTCCGGTGTACACTCCGCGTTTGCACCACAATCTACCAGAAGCGTCGTACCATTTTTCGAGGGAATTTGCGGAGAAAGCGCCGCCCGTCGAATTCCCGGCAGCCGCTTTACAAGCAGCGTTGCAGCGGTCAGCAGTGCACCGGTACTGCCAGCGGAAACAAGTGCATCTCCCTGTCCGGCCGCCAACATTTGCAAACCAAGCACCATTGAAGAATTTTTTCTTGTCCGGAGCACCGCCGTTGGTTCATCCTCCATCGTAACCACTTCTTCTGCGTTGGCAATCTCAATGCCGCGCGGCAGAGTATAAATTTTCTTTGCCTGAAGGCACTCCAGGATTTTCTCACCGCGGCCAACCAGAATTACTTCGATTCCCTCTTCTGCAGCGGCAATTGCACCCTCCACAATCTGGGACGGCGCATGATCGCCGCCCATCGCATCAACAATGATTTTCATAGGGTGTCTCCTTCCGTCAGATCCCGTCGGCGCGCAGCGCGTCGATTTTCTCAAGCGCCCGATTCGACAGCGCCTCATTTTTGTTTCGCTTGCCCTTGACCTTATAGCCAAGCGGCGAAATGATTCCAAAATTGACATTCATTGGCTGGAAAATTCCCACCGAAGTGTCGCTGATATAATGCGCCAGCGCACCGATTGCCGTCTCCCTTGGAAACTCCGGAACCGGCTTTTCCAAAATCTTGCAGGCCATACTGATTCCCGCCACCAGACCGGAGGCTGTGGATTCTACATAGCCTTCCACACCGGTCATCTGTCCGGCAAACGCCACCATTGGATCCTTCCGTGATGCATAGGACGCATCCAACAGCCGCGGTGAATCCAAAAATGTATTGCGGTGCATCACACCATAGCGGACAAATTCCGCATCGTGCAGCGCTGGAATCATTGAAAATACCCGCTTCTGTTCCGGGAATTTCAAATGCGTCTGAAAGCCAACTAAATTATAAATTGTCCCCTGCGCATTATCCTGCCGCAGCTGTACCACAGACCATGGCTCCCGACCTGTTTTCGGGTCTTTCAAACCGACCGGCTTAAGCGGACCAAAACGAATGGTATCCACACCGCGCCGCGCCATAACTTCAATCGGCATACAGCCTTCAAAGACCTTTTGATCTTCAAATCCGTGTACCGGCGCCTGTTCCCCCGTTGTCAGTGCAGCCACAAAAGCCTCATATTCTTCCCGCTCCATCGCGCAGTTGATATAATCCGCCGTTCCCTTGTCATAACGGGATGCAAACCAGGCCCTGTCAAAATCGATTGAATCCCGGCTGACCAGCGGCGCTGCCGCATCATAAAAATGCAGGTAGTCCAATCCAAAATACTGATGGATCGCATCCGCCATGCCATCCGAGGTGAG